>JANOJQ010000234.1:0-3143 GCA_031418815.1 Lysobacteraceae bacterium | reverse complement strand
GTTTCGCCGGCCGGAAAAAGCGCCGGCCGCACAAGGCGGCCTGCACGGATGGAACCATGCCGTGGACGTCGGCTCAGTGGCCTTCGTCCTCCAGCAGCTGGGCGTAGTCGTCGGGGGAAAGAAGCTCTTTCACCTGGTCGGGCTCGCTGGCCTCGAGGACGAAGATCCAGCCTTCGCCGTAGGCGTCCTCGTTGATGGTCTCGGGCTTGTCGGCCAGCGCCGAGTTGACCTCGACCACCTTGCCCGACACCGGGGAATAGACGTCGGACGCGGCCTTGACCGACTCGACGACCGCCGCGGCGTTGCCCTGCTCGACGGTATCGCCGACGTTGGGCAGCTCCACGTAAACCAGGTCGCCCAGCAGGCCCTGGGCGTGCTCGGAAATGCCGACGGTGATTCGGCCGCTGTCTTCGACGCGGGCCCATTCGTGGGACTTGAGGAACTTCAGGTCGCCGGGAATCTCACTCATGACAGGCCTCGGTGGTCGGTGTGCGGGCGGGGGGTGCGGATAGTCTAGCGGGGTGGACGCGCCGGCGCATGCACGCGGCGCGGCCGGGTCAGGCCAGCACGCCCGGCTGGGCGGCGCCGTCGCGGACGAACGGGTATTTCACCACGCGCACCGGCAGGCGCTTGCCGCGGATGTCCACCTCCACCGCGCCCGGTTCGCCGGCCGGCACCCGGGCCAGCGCGATGGCCTTGCCCAGCGTCGGTGAAAAGGTGCCGGAGAGGATCTCGCCCTCGCCCGCTGCGGTGAACACGGCCTGGCCATGGCGCAGCACGCCCTTGTCGTCCAGCACCAGGCCGATCATCTGGCGGGCGGCGCCGGCGGCCTTCTGCGCTTCGAGCGTGGCGCGGCCGGTGAAGTCGCGGCCCTCGTCCAGCGCCACCGTCCAGGCCAGGCCGGCTTCGTACGGGGTGGCCGACTCGTCCATGTCCTGGCCGTAGAGCGCCATGCCGGCCTCAAGCCGCAGCGTGTCGCGGGCGCCCAGGCCGGCGGGTTTCACGCCGACGGCCAGCAGCCGGTTCCAGAAATCCACGGCCTGGGTTGCCGGCACCATGATCTCGAAGCCGTCCTCGCCGGTGTAGCCGGTGCGCGCGACGAACAGGCCGTCGGCCTCGCAGGCGACGAACTTGCCCAGCTTGCCGACGGCCTGCGCCGCGGCCGGCGACAGCAGTTCGAGCACCTTGGCGCGGGCGTTGGGGCCCTGCACGGCCACCATGGCCAGGTCGCGGCGCTCGCGGATGTCGATGCCGAAGGGGGCGGCCTGGGCGGTGATCCAGGCCAGGTCCTTGTCGCGGGTGGCGGCGTTCACCACCACGCGGAAGAAGTCCTCGGCCAGGTAGTAGACGATCAGGTCGTCGATGACGCCGCCGTTGGCGTCGAGCATGCAGGCGTACAGGGCCTTGCCCGACACCTTGAGCTTGTCCACCGAGTTGGCCACCAGCTGGCGCAGGAAGGGCCGTACGCCCGCGCCGTGCAGGTCGAGCACGGTCATGTGCGAGACGTCGAACATGCCGGCGTCGCGGCGCACCTGGTGGTGCTCCTCGATCTGCGAGCCGTAGTTGATCGGCATGTCCCAGCCGCCGAAGTCCACCATCTTGGCGCCGAGCGCGCGGTGGGTTTCGTTGAATATGGTCTTGTTGGTCATGGCCTGCCCTGGTGGCGTGTGCGAGACGGCCATTATCGCTCACCCGCCCACCCCGGTGCGTGACCGGGGGACGGCGCGGCCCCGGCGGCCTCAGACTACGGCGCGGACCTGCAGCGACATGTTGTTGGCGCTGACCACGCGCACGCGGGCGCCCTGCGGCAAGTCCTCGCCTTCGGCGGTCCAGAAGGCGTCGCCGATCTTCATGCGGCCGCGGCCGTCGACGATGGCTTGGTCGAGCGTGAACACCTGGCCCACCAGCTGCTCGCCGCGTCGGTTGAGCAGGGGCTGGTCGCTGGGCCGCTCCTTGTTCCGGAAGAAGCGCATGTAGATCGTGATGGCCGCGAAGCCCAAGCCCACGAAGGCGATCGCCTGCCCGATCATGGGCAGGTCCGGAAACACCAGCAGCAGCACGAACACCACCGCGGCCGCCAGGCCCAGCCACAGCATGAAGGCGCCGGGCGCCAAGGTTTCCGCGGCGATCAACGCCAGTGCCAGCCCGCCCCAGACCATCAGCTCGGTGCGCACGTCAGCCACCGATCCGCGGCGGCTGCACCTTCGTTGCCGGGGCGGACGCGCCCTGCGCGCCCAGGCTTTCGCGCGCCAGCTCGGCGATGCCGCCCAGCGAGCCGAGGATGCCGGTGGCTTCCATGGGCATCAGCACAAACTTCTGGTTGGGCGCCTCGGCCAGGGCCTTGAACGCCTCGATGTACTTCTGGGCCACGAAGTAATTGATGGCCTGGACGTTGCCCTTGGAGATGGCGTCGGAAACCATGCGGGTGGCGTTGGCCTCGGCCTCGGCCAGGCGCTCGCGCGCCTCGGCGTCGCGGAAGGCGGCTTCGCGCTTGCCCTCGGCCTCCAGGATGGCGCCCTGCTTCTCGCCCTCGGCGCGCAGGATCTCGGACGCGCGGTGGCCCTCGGCCTCGAGGATGTTGGCGCGCTTCTCGCGCTCGGCCTTCATCTGGCGGGCCATCGAGTCAATCAGGTCGCGCGGCGGCTGGATGTCCTTGAGCTCGATCCGGTTGACCTTGATGCCCCAGGGATGGGTGGCCACGTCCACCACGCTGAGCAGCTTGGCGTTGATCTCGTCGCGCTTGGACAGCGACTCGTCCAGGTCCATCGAGCCGATCGAGGTGCGGATGTTGGTCATCACCAGGGCGATGGTGGCCTGCTCGAGGTTGCTGACTTCATAGGCGGCCTTGGCCGCGTCCAGCACCTGGAAGAAGATCACGCCGTCCACCTTCACCACGGCGTTGTCGCGGGTGATGACGTCCTGCGAGGGCACGTCCAGCACCTGCTCCATCATGTTGACCTTGCGGCCCACGCCCTGCACCACCGGGAACAGGAAGTGCAGGCCCGGGCTCATGGTGTGGGTGTACTTGCCGAACCGCTCGACGGTCCATTCGTAGCCCTGCGGCACCATGCGCACCGTCTTGATCAGCACGACGACGCCCGCGAGCAGGATGATGATGGTCAGGATTTCCACGATGCGGCACT
>JANOJQ010000233.1:0-32720 GCA_031418815.1 Lysobacteraceae bacterium | reverse complement strand
TGACGACCACAGAAATCGATGCCCTCGGCGCCGAGCTGGACGCACTTCGCAATGAAGTCACGGCCGACCTCGGCGAGCGCGACGCCGCCCACATCCGGCGCGTCGTGCACGTCGCACGCGGCAGCGCGATCGCCGGCCGCGGCCTGCTGATGTTCGGCTGGGGCCCGATCAGCTGGATCGCCGGCGTGATCAGCCTGGCCACGGCCAAGATCATCGAGAACATGGAAATCGGCCACAACGTCATGCACGGCCAGTACGACTGGATGAACGACCCGTCGCTGCATTCGGCCACCTACGAATGGGACATCGTCTGCGACGGCGACCACTGGCGGCATTCGCACAACGTCGAGCACCACGACCACACCAACGTGATCGGCAAGGACCATGATTTCGGCTACGGCATGCTGCGCCTGAGCGACCAGCAGCGCTGGTCGAAGGCCACCCTGCTGCAGCCGCTGTGGTACGCGCTGCTGGCGATGAACTTCCAGTGGGGCGTGGCGGTGCACGACATCAAGATCGGCCGCTTCGTGAAGGGGCGCATGCCGCGCGCGGAGTTCCGCGAACGCATGCGGCCGTTCCTGCGCAAGGCCGGGCGCCAGCTGTTCAAGGACTACGTGCTGTTCCCGGCGCTGGCGTTCTGGCAGTGGCCGCGGGTGCTGCTGGGCAACCTGGTGGCCAACCTGATCCGCAACCTCTGGACCAACGCCATCATCTTCTGCGGCCACTTCACCGAGCAGGTGCAGACCTACACTCCGCGCGAAGTGATGGAAGAAACGCGCGGCCAGTGGTACCTGCGGCAGATCCAGGGCTCGAGCAACCTCGAGGGCAACAAGCTCTTCCACCTGCTCACCGGGCAGCTGAGCCACCAGATCGAACACCACCTGTTCCCCGACCTGCCGGCGCCGCACTACCCGCGCATCGCGCCGCAGGTGCGGGCGATCTGCGCGCGGTACGGCATTCACTACAACACCGGCGGCTTCTGGAAGCAGTACGGCGGCGTGCTGGCGCGGATCCTGCGCTACTCGCTGCCGCCGCGCGCCAAGCTCGCCACCGCCTGAGCCGGCGGGACGGGGTTCAGCCGACGGCGACGATGGGGATGGGCTTGCGGGCCTTGGCGGCGTAGGTCTTGCGTTCGTCGCGGCAATAGGCGCCGCCCATGTGGAACTTGCGGCAGATGCTGGGCCGGGTTTCGTAGATGCCGCAGCTCATCGTGGTGCGGTCCAGGCCGGCGCACCAGCCGTCGGCACTGCGGCGCATCACGTCCAGGCCGCGGGCATCCACGTCCATCAGGTGCGCGGGCTGGGTCTCGTCGGGCATCAGCACCACGGTCAGCCGGCAGCAGACCGCGGCGCAGCGGCTGCAGGAAACGTTGGGGTCGACGAGCTGGTCGTCGTCACGGAACACGATGCTCATGGGCTCGTTTCGAGGAGGGCCGGTGACCCGCAGGGCGGGCAGGGGCGCAGGGAAAGGGCGAAGTGGAGGCCCGTGGGACGGGACGGCGGGACGCGCCGGCGGTTTCGCCAACCCCCGCAGGATACACCCCCCGCGCACGGGGCGGGCCGGTGATGCCCCATAATGCGGTTCCTCCGCTGTGCAAACCTGAACCGATGAAGATTCCCCCTGGCCTGCAGCCGCTGGTCGACGATGGCCTGGTCGATGACGTGCTGCGGCCGCTCAAGAGCGGCAAGGAAGCCTCGGTCTACGTGGTGCGCGCGGGAGGCGAAGTCATTTGCGCCAAGGTCTACAAGGACATGGCCCAGCGCAGTTTCCAGGCGCGCGTGCAGTACCAGGAAGGCCGCAAGGTGCGCGGCAGCCGGCAGGCGCGCGCCATCGGCAAGGCCAGCAAGTTCGGCAAGCGCGAGCAGGAAACGGCCTGGAAGAACACCGAGGTGGACGCGCTCTACCAGCTGGTCGAAGCCGGCGTCCGCGTGCCGCGGCCGCACGGCTACCACCACGGCGTGCTGCTGATGTCGCTGGTGACCGACGAAGACGGCCACAGCGCCCCGCGACTGGGCGAGGTCGAACTGGAACCCGACCAGGCGCGGCGCTTCCACGACGAGCTGATGCGCGACGTGGTGCGCATGCTCTGCCTGGGACTGATCCACGGCGACCTGTCGGAGTACAACGTGCTGGTCGCGCCCGAGGGCCCGGTGATCATCGATTTCCCGCAGGTGGTGAGCGCGGCCGGCAACAACGCCGCGCGCACGATGCTGCTGCGCGACGTGCACAACCTGCGCTCGAGCCTGGCCCGCTTCGCGCCGGAATTGATGGCCACCCACTTCGGCGAGGAGATGTGGGCCCTCTACGAGCGCGGCGAGCTGCTGCCCGACACGGCGCTCACCGGCGAATTCATTTTCGACGACGCCAGCGCCGACGTGGAGGCCGTGATGATGTCCATCGAAGACGCCCGCCAGGAAAACATCATTCGCCAGCAGGGCCGCGAAGAAGCCGAAGAGCGCGACTGAGGCCTCAGGCCTCGTCGTCTTCCGGCAGGGCCGCAGCGGCGGGCAAGGGCGGGGCGGGGATGCGGCGCTTGTCGGCCAGTTTGCCCAGCGCACCGTCGAGCGAACGCTTGAGCTTCTGGGTGGCGCCGTCGATGGCCTGGTGCAGGCTGCCGGCCTGCTCGGTGACGGCGATCGGCTGGCGCCCGGCGATGCGCGCTTCCATCAGGACACGCTTGTCGTTGTCGCCGGCTTTCTGGCCGTTGACGTCGCTCAGGTGGACTTCGACGCGGGTCACATGGTCCGCGAAGCGCCCCAGGGCGTCCTTCACCACGGTTTCGGTGTGGCGGGACAGGGCCTCGCGGCCTTCGACGCTTTCGCCGGTGTTGATCTGGATCTGCATGGTCTCGCCTCGCTGGGGTGGGTGGGAGAGTGCTGGGTCCATCCTAGGCGCCTTGCGATGAACGATGGGGCAAACGCGGCGCGGTCGTCACTTGAAAACGGCGCCGGCCGGCATGCCGGGCGCGCATCGGTCCAATTTGTGACCGGATCGGTAGGCGCACCGCGTGACTTGAACTAGATTGGGGTGTCACAGATGCCCGCAGGGGGGCAACGATGGACGGCGAGCCCGTAGCGAAAGCCCGCATCCTGGTCGTGGATGACTCCAGACTGATGCGCAAGGCCGCGCACAAGATGCTGGGCGACGAGTTCGACGTCGTCACGGCCGACGACGGCGACCAGGCTTGGGAGCAGCTGGGCCAGGACCCGAGCATCCAGGTGGTGTTCACCGACCTCAACATGCCCAACGTGGACGGTTACGACCTGCTGCGCCGCGTGCGCGGCTCCGAAGTCGGCAGCCTGGCATCTCTGCCCGTCATCGTGGTGACCGGCGCCGAGAACGACGAGGCGGCCCGCATGCGCGCCCTGGACATGGGCGCCACCGACTTCATCACCAAGCCCTTCACCACGGTGGACCTGCTTGCGCGCGCGCGCGCGCACGTCAACAACCAGCGAATCACCCGCCGCCTGCAGGAACAGTCCAGGACCGACGCCCTGACCGGCCTTGGCAACCTGGCCGGCTTCGTGGACCGGCTGCAGCAGGACATCGCCTACGCGCGCCGGCACCAGAAGGTGCTCAGCGTGGTGCGCCTGGAGATCGTCGATTTCAGGCGGCTGTTCCTGTACCACGGACGCACCGTCGCCGATGCCCTGGTGCTGCAGGTGGCGCGGCTGGTGCGCGCACGCATCCGCAAGGAGGACACCGGTGCGCGCGTGGGCCTCGGCGGCTTCGCGCTGTCGCTGCCGGCCGGGGAGGCCGCGGGCATCGAGGGCATGATCGCCCGCCTGCGCGAAGACCTGGTGGCGCAGCCGCCGGTGGACGAGGAAGGTTTGCCGATCCCGGTCGTGCTGGCTTCGGCCGTGCTGGGCGCGGAGTTGACCGAGGCGACCACCGGTCGTTCCCTGTTGGCCCAGTGCGAGATGCGGCTTGCGGCGCCGCAGGTGGAAATCGCCCAGGCCACCGCCGCCACGCTGGTGCTGCCTGCGCACACGGTCGCTGCGCCACCCGAGCCAGCGGCCGAGTGGGTGCCCGCGCCAGCCGCCGTGCACGAGCCGGTGGACGTGGTTCCGGAACCGGCGCCGGCGCCTGCGCCTGAAACCTTACCCGCGCCTGCGCAGCCGCTGCGCCTGGACCCGCTGCTTGACCAGTTGGCCGCCGGCGACACCACCGCCGTGGCGGCAAGGCTGCCGCAGATCATCGGCCGCCTGTTGCCGATCTTCCGCCTGCTGGGCCCCAACCAGCGCGCGCAGCTGATCCAGTTCCTCCAGCGCCTGGGCTAGCCATGGGGTGGGGCGGGCTGGCTATCATCCCGACACTGCCCTGGAGTCCCGCCCTGATGCGACTGCGCACCGTACTTGCCGCCCTGATGCTGGTTTTCGCGTCGTTCGCACACGCTTTCGACCAGGGCCGCGAGATCCTGGGCGAACCGGCGGCCTTGGCGCCGCGTGAACGCGTCGCCGTGGAGAACCGCATTCTCCAGGAGCGGCTGGAAACGCTCCTGCCCCGGCTGATGCAGGAAACCGGCATCGACCTGTGGCTGGTGCTGTCGCGCGAATACGCCGAAGACCCGGTCTACTTCACCCTGGTGCCGCAGCCCAGCTTCGCCGCGCGGCGCACCACGCTGCTGGCATTCCATCGCAAGGCGGACGGCAGCGTGGACCGGCTGGTGGTGAACCGCTATCCGCTGGGCGAGCCCTACACGTCGGTGTGGTCGGGCGGCGACCTGGACGCGCAGTGGCGCGCGCTGGGCAAGCTGATCGCCGAGCGTGATCCCAGGCGCATCGGCATCAATGTCTCGCGCCAGTGGCCGATCGCCGACGGCCTGAGCAAGGCCCTGCACGATCGGCTCCTGGAGGTGCTGCCCGATGGCTACGGCTCGCGCCTGGTGTCGGCCGAAGCCCTGGTGGTGCGCTGGACCGAAACCCGCATTGCCTCCGAGCAGGCCGTGTACCCGCACATCGTGGCCCTGGCGCGCAGCGTCGTCGCCGATGCGTTCTCATCGCGCGTGATCACGCCGGGGGTCACCAGCACCGACGACGTCGCCTGGTACATTCGCCGCCGCTACGAAGCACTGGGCCTGCCGGTCTGGTTCATGCCCGACGTGAACCTGCAGCGCGCCGGCCAGGACTGCGATCGCGACGGCCCCTTTTGCGGCGCCCAGGGCGTGATCGAGCCGGGCGACGTGCTGCACACCGACGTGGGCCTGTGCTATCTGAAACTCTGCACCGACACCCAGGAAATGGGCTACGTGCTGCGGCTGGGTGAAACCGAAGTACCCGAAGGCCTGCGCGCCGCGCTGGCCACCGGCAACCGCTGGCAGGACCTGCTGACGGCGCAGTTCAAGACCGGGCGCACCGGCAGCGACATCCTTTCGCGCACACGCGCCGCGGCCGGCAAGGCCGGCATCGTCTCGAGCACCTACAGCCACCCGATTGGCTTCTTCGGCCACGCCGCCGGCCCGACCATCGGCATGTGGGACGACCAGAGTGGCCGGGCCGACGGCGGCCAATGGCCGCTGCATGCCGATACCGCCTACGCCATCGAAGGCAACATCAAGGCGCAGGTGCCCGAGTGGGGCGGCCAGTGGGTGCAGGTGAAGCTGGAACAGAGCGCGCTTTTCGACGGCCGGCGCGTGCACTACCTCGCCGGCCGGCAGACCACCTGGCACGTGGTGCGTTGAGCGTGGCTCAGCGCCGGTAGCTGAGCAGCCGGCCGCGGAACGGCGGCACGTCGCCGTCGTCGAAGGCGCTGCGCACTTCGTCCACGTGATAGCCCTGCGCCTTCATCGCCGTGGTGAAGGCGCCGCTGTTGCCGCGGCCCGGGTCGGTGATCAGCACCTCGGCCTCGGGCTGGGCGTGCAGCGACAGCAGCCGCGAGAGCTGCTCGGCGTGGCCGCGCTCATAAAGCACGTCACTGGCGATGATCAGGTCGAACTTGCCCAGGTCGGGCTGCGGCAGCGTCCACGCGATGTCCAGGTAGGCCGGCACCGGCAGGCCGTTGAGCGCGGCGTTGTAGGTCAGGAATTCCTCGGCCAGCGGATGGTGGTCGCTGGCGGTGATGTCGGCCTTTCGCCGGTTGAGCACCAGGCTGGACAGGCCCAGGCCGCAGCCCAGTTCGAGGATGTGCTTGCCGGCGACGTCGAAGGTGCTCATGGCCTGGGCCAGCACGCGCCCGGAAGGCCACACCTGGCCGAACAGGCACCAGTTGGCGGACGAGATGCCGGCGCGTTCAGCGGCGCCGTTGGGGTCGGCGAACTGCTGGCGGTCGCTCAGGGCGCGGATGCGGTAGTCGCTGCCGCCGAAGCGCAGCGTGAGGAGACGCGTGGAATAGCCCGGCATGGGGGCTCCCGGTGGTGCACCGCCCCGGTGGGACGGCAACGCGGATGGGAGCGGGGCCGCGGGACCTTTGCCCGCGTGAGACGCACGAAACAGCGGAGGCGCCGATCCACTGTACGCGCATCGGCGCGGCGCTGCCGGGGGATGCTCAGGCGGTGCGCGGCGCCCGCATCTTCTGCACGCCCATCACCGCGGCCAGTACGACGATGCCGATCACCACGCCCACCAGGCCCTCGGCCAGCATGCCCACCAGGGTGCCCCAGCCGCCGGCCGGGGTCACCGCCAGCACCGCGTGCTGCAGGACCGGCACCGCGTGCACCAGGATGCCGCCACCGACCAGGAACATGGCCGCAGTGCCGGCGATGGACAGGAACTTCATCAGCCACGGCGCCGCGACCAGGATGCCGCGGCCCAGGGCCCGCTTGAAGCGCCGGGTCGGGCGATCGCCCTGCAGGGTGCTCAGGAACAGCCCGGCGTCGTCGAGCTTGACGATGCCTGCCACCAGGCCGTAAACGCCCACGGTCATGACGATCGCGATGGCCACCAGCACGGCCACCTGCCGGCCGAAATCAACGTCGGCCACGGTACCCAGGGTGATCACGATGATTTCCGCGGAAAGGATGAAGTCGGTGCGGATGGCGCCCTTGATCTTGTCCTTTTCGCGCTGCACGAGGTCCACCGTCTCGTCGGCGACCGCCTGCACCAGTTCAGCCCGGTGCTTTGCATCTTCTTCCTCGCTGTGCAGGAACTTGTGCGCCAGCTTTTCAACGCCTTCGAAGCACAGGAACGCGCCGCCGATCATCATCAGCCCCGTCACCAGCGGCACGCCGTAACCGCGCGAGGCCAGCCAGCCCTCGAGCGCGCTGATCGCCAGCGCCGCCGGGACCAGGATGGTCTTGTTGACCGCCGAGCCCTTGGCCACCGCCCACACCACCGGCAGTTCGCGCTCCGGGTTGACGCCCGATACCTGCTGCGCGTTCAGCGCCAGGTCGTCGCCCAGCACGCCGGCCGTCTTCTTGGTGGCGACCTTGGTCATCACCGACACGTCGTCGAGGATGCTGGCAATGTCGTCGATCAGGGCAAGCAGGCTGGAGGCCATGGGCAGCGGGATTCCTTGGGGATGGCGCGATTCTCGCATCCCGGGACCGAGCCCGGAAGCCGACGCACGGTCGGGCCTTGCCAGGCGCCGGGCCATGGGGTCTTAATCGCAGGTGTCGAACGCAGGAGGCGCCATGAGGTCAGCAATCGTTCTGGTACTGGCGCTGCTGTCGGCGCCGCTGGCGCAGGCGGCGGTGAAGGACAGCAGCCCGGCCGGCTTCACGCTCGAGAACACGCAGGATGTCCCGGCCAACGCGCGCGACACCTGGGACGCGCTGGTGGACGACGTGGGCGAGTGGTGGCCGGCCGACCACACCTGGTGGGGCGACGCCTCGAACCTGTCGATCAAGGCCCGCGCCGGCGGCTGTTTCTGCGAGCGCGACGGCGCGCGGCAGGCGCGGCACATGACGGTGGTGTTCGTGGATCCAGGCAGGACGCTGCGCCTGGTCGGTGGCCTGGGCCCGCTGCAGGGCATGGGCGTGGACGGGGTGCTGGAGTTCCGCCTGGCCGCCAATGCCGGCGGCGGCACCCGCATCACGATGTGGTACCGCGCCGGTGGCTACACGCCCGACGACCTGTCGAAGTTCGCGCCGGTGGTGGACCAGGTGATGGCCGGGCAGTTGGCTGGCCTGGCGAAGCTGCTTCGCGCCCGCGCCGCCCCGGTGTCCGAAGAACGCTGACTCAGAAGCGCTCGGACACCGGCAGGTAGCGCCACTGCCCGGGCGGCATTTTCGACAGTGGAATGCGGCCCACGCGGATACGCTTGATGGCCGTCGCGGTCAGGCCGACCTCCCGGCACAGGTGCTGCAGCATGCCCGGGCGGACGCCCTTGATTGCGAAGCGCAGCTTCTGCTCGCTCTGCCAGCTGACCTTGAACGGCGCCACCGGCCAGCCGTTGAAACTGGTGCCGTGGGTGAGGCGGGTCCAGCCATAGGGCGCGAGTTCGCCTTCGACGTCGACGATGAACTCCTGCTCCAGTTTGCCCGCGTCCTCGGTGAGGCGGCGGATCACGCGGCCGTCCTGGCTGAAGACCAGCAGGCCGCTGGCGTCGGGTTCGAGCAGCATCGCCGGCGCCTGGTGTGCGAAGTGCCGCTTGTGCAGGCGCCAACCGGACGGGTCCTCGGCCCAGCGGTTGCCCGGGGCAATGAGCGCCAGCGCGGGCAGGGTGCCTGCACCGGAATCGTGGCCGGCCGGCTTGTGCAGCAGGATGGTGGCGGGCTCGGCGGCCTCGAGCTTGGCGTCCGGATCCAGTTCGACCACCTGGTCGGTGACCTTGAACTGCGGCTCTTCCACCACGACGCCGTCCACGCGCACCCAGCCACCCTGGATGTACTGCTCGGCCTCGCTGCGCGAACAGCCGGACAGTTCAACCACGCGCTTGGACAATCGAAGGGGTTCGGACATGGAGGGAGCCAAGCGGGACAGGCCCCATTGTAGGCGCTCGGCGCGCCGGGAGCGGACGCCGGGTCAGGCGTCCGTCCGGGGAACTACTTGCCGGCCTTCTTGCCCGCCTTGTCGGCGCGCTTTTCCTTCAGCGTCTTTTCCGGCTTTTTCTTCTCGGTCTTCTTCTGGTTCAGGCCCTTGGCCATGGCGATCTCCTGGGTTGGCTGTCGCCGCCCGGTGTCGTTTTCCGGGTCCGGCGGCGTGAGCATGCATTGGCGGCGGCGGTTTTTCCAGTCCGGCAAGGGGTCCACAATGCGCGCATGACAAGACACGGCGCCGCGCTGTCCCCGTTGGCCCTGGAGGCCGGCGGGCGCCTGCGCCGGCTCGCTTCGGCGGCGGGCGCGTGAGCGGCGCGCCCATGGCCAGCCGGCTGCAGTTGCCCCCGGGCCCCTGGACGACGGTGCTTGAAGCGCTGTGCGCGCGCTTTCCCCGCATTCCCGAATCGCAGTGGCGCGAGCGCATGCAGGCTGGCCGCGTGCTGGATGCCGCCGGCCGAGCGGTGGCCGTCGAGGCACCCTACCGCGTGGGCCTGGAAATACAGTATTTCCGCGATGTTCCCGACGAGACGGTGATTCCGTTCCAGGCGCGCGTGCTGCACGCCGACGCCCACCTGGTGGTTGCCGACAAGCCGGCGTTCCTGCCGGTGACGCCGTCGGGCCACTACCTGGAGCAGACGTTGCTGCGCCGGCTCGTGCGCCAGCTCGGCAACATCGATCTGGTGCCGCTGCACCGCATCGACCGCGCCACCTCGGGCCTGGTGCTGTTCTCAGCCAATCCGGCTAGCAGGGCCGCTTACCAGGCGCTGTTCCGAGAGCGGCGAATCCACAAGGCCTACCTTGCGCTGGCCGCGCCCCTGCCCGGGCTGGCGATGCCGCATGTGCGGTGCAGCCACATCGCCGCCGGCGAGCCGTTCTTCCGGATGCGCGAAACCGACGGGGCGCCCAACAGCGAAACCCGCATCGAACTCGACGCGGTCCAGGACGGCGACTGGCGTTACCGCCTCACGCCCCGCACGGGCCGCAAGCACCAGCTGCGCGTCCACATGGCGGCGCTCGGCGCGCCGATCCGCAACGACCCGCTGTATCCGGGCATTGATGCCGGAGCGCAGGACGACCCGCTGCGGCCGCTGAAGCTGCTGGCCCACCGGCTGGAGTTCGACGACCCGATCAGCGGCGAACGCCGGTGCTTCGAAAGCCAGCAGACGCTCTAGCCGCGCGGACGCGCCGGCCACGGCAGCGTCAGCGCGATGCCGCCCAGCACCGCCAGCGAACCGAGCCCCAGCCGCAGGCTGATGGTTTCGTCCAGCAGCACCAGCCCGGCAAGCGCGGTGATCACCGGCACCGCCAGCTGGCTGCTGCCCGCGGCCTGCGGCGACAGCCCGCGCAGCGCGGCGTACCAGACCGCGTAGCCCAGGCCCGAGGTGATGGCGCCCGACAGCACCGCATACCCCGCGCCGGCGGCGTCCATCCGCAGCCAGGGCAGGGCGAGCAGGCAGGCCAGCAGCGCGAACGGCACGGCGCGGATGAAATTGCCCGCCGTCGCGGCCGTGGGGTCGGCCACTCCGCGACCGCGCAGGCTGTAGACACCCCAGGCCACGCCGGCCAGCAGCATCAGCGCCGCGGGCAACGGCGGCGGCGCGCTCAGTCCCGGCAGCAGCAGCCCGACCAGACCGGCCAGCGCGAGCGTCAACCCGCCCGCCTGCCGCGCGCTCCAGCGCGTGCCGCGCACCAGGCCCACGCCCAGCATCGTCGCCTGCACTGCGCCGAACAGCAGCAGGGCGCCGGTGCCTGCCGTCAGCCCGAGGTAGGCCCATGAAAAGCAGGCCGCGTAGGCAAACAGGGCAAAGCCCGAAATGGCGTCGCCGTGGCGCAGCGTCGAGCGTCCGGGCCGATGCACCAGCAGGGCGAGCACCAGCGCACCCGACAGCAGGCGGACGGCGGTGAAACTGGCCGGGTCCGTGGCGGTCGCATCCAGCGCGCGCCGGCACAGCAGCGAGTTGCCCGCGAACGCTGCCAACGCCAGCACGGTCAGGGCGAAGGTGCGGCGGTGCGTTCGGCTCGCTGGGTCCAAGGGCGTCGGCCGTGGCGGTGGGCGGCCATTATCGCCGGTGCGCGGCGCATCGGGTGGGCTTCGGCGGGGTTATCATGACGGCCATGGCCAAGCTGCTCCTCAACCTGCGCAACGTGCCCGACGACGAGGCGGACGAAGTCCGCGACCTGTTGGTCACGCACGCCATCGACGTCTACGAAACCAAGCCCAGCCTTTGGGGCGTCTCGGCCGGCGGCATCTGGCTGGCCGATGCCAGCCAGTTGGACCAGGCACAGCGGCTGCTCGCCGGGTACCAGGCGCAGCGATTGGCCAACGCACGCGCCGAACGCGAGGCCGCCGTGCGCGAAGGCCGCGCGCCAAGCACCTGGGGCAACCTGCGCGCGAACCCGCGCCAGGCCGTGGTGGCCGTGGTGGGCATCGCCCTGATGCTTGCCATCGTGACGCTGCCGTTCCTGCTTTTCAGCTTCTGAGCCTTCGGCACGGATGGCGTCCTGAGTGAACCGCCGGCTCACGCTGTCCGCACTGGCGACGCTCATGATGCTGGCGGACGCCTGCCGGGCGCACACCGGCGACCCCGGCCCCAGGATCACGGAGGTCCGGCGCTACTACTTGCTCGACGCCACGACGCTGGCGCCGCTGCGCGTCCAGTTGGGCGAGCGGGCCCTGGCGGCGGGCCTGGTTCGCGGCGCGATCGGCCGCACGCGCCAGGGCCTGGGGGTCGGGTATCGCCTAGACCCCGTGGCTTCGGGCTGCGTTTTGTCCGCGCCGGTGGTGCGCATGGACATCACGATGGACCTGCCCGCCTGGCGGCCCACCGGGACGACACGGCGCGAACTGCGCGCGCGCTGGGCGCGCATGATCGAGGCGCTCACCCGGCACGAGGACGGCCACCGCGACAACGCCGTCCGGGCCGCCACGCAGCTGCAGCAGGCGCTCTCAGGGCTGGGCATGGCGCCGGACTGCAAGACCCTGGGCAAGCGCGCCCAGCGGGAGATATTCCGCACGAAGCTGCGGTTCCAACTGCGTGAAAAGGCTTACGACCGACGCACCGGCCACGGCGTCGGCCAAGGGTCGGTGCTGTGAGCCGCCGGACGCGCCACCTGCGGGCTTGTTAACCTGACAGCCCGCCCTTGCCCGTGATCCCAGGTCCCGTGACGTCCCCGATGCGCCGACTCCTGTTCCTCCTGCCGCGCGGCCTGCGAGCCACGCTGGCCGCCGCACTCGTGGTTGGCAGCACACTGCTGCACGTACCGGTGCTGCTGGTGGTGGCGATCACCAAGGCGCTGCTGCCCATCGCCTCGCTGCGCCCTGCGCTGGACCGTGCGCTGGTGCTGATCGCGGAAAGCTGGATCGGCGTGAACAGCCGCCTGATCGACGCCTTCACCCACACCCGCTTCACGGTGGAAGGCATGGAGTCGCTGCGCTACGGCGGCCACTACCTGGTGCTGGCCAACCACCAGAGCTGGGTGGACATCCCGGCGCTGCAAAAAGTGTTCAACCGTCGCATCCCGCTGCTGCGCTTCTTCCTCAAGAGCCAGCTGTTCTGGGTGCCGCTGCTGGGCCTGGCCTGGTGGGCGCTGGATTTCCCTTTCATGAAGCGTTACTCCAAGCAAACCCTGGCGCGCCGTCCCGAGCTGGCCGGCCGCGACCTGCTGGTGACGCGGCAAGCGTGCGCGAAGTTCCGCCACATCCCGGTGTCGGTGATGAACTTCGTCGAGGGCACGCGTTTCACGCCGGGAAAGCACGCGCAGCAGGGCGCGCCGTTCCGGAACCTGCTCAAGCCCAAGGCCGGCGGCGTGGCCTTCGTGGTCGGCGCCATGGGCGATGCGATTGAATCGGTGCTCGATGTCACCGTCAGCTATGACATCGGCAAGCCCAGCCTGGTCGACCTGTTCGCCGACCGCATTGGCCAGGTGCGGGTGCAGGTGCGCGAGCGGGCGATCCCGGAAGGCTTCGCGGGCGGCGACTACGAGGGCGATCCGGCCTTCCGCGAGCGGTTCCAGGCTTGGGTGAACGGGCTTTGGCTGGAAAAGGACGCGCTGCTGGAAGCGTGGAAGCCGCCGCGCGGCGGCTGAAGGCCGCGCGGGCAGGGCACCGGACCGACGTTCAGAGCGTCGCGGCCGCGAACGTGTCGCACTGGCGCACGTCGCCGGACTGGAAGCCGACGCGGAACCAGCGCACGCGCTGCGCCGCGCTGCCGTGGGTGAACGAATCGGGCACCACCTGGCCTTGGCCCTGGCGCTGCAGGGTGTCGTCGCCGATGGCGGTCGCGGTGGCCATGGCCTCCTCGAGGTCGCCTTCCTCCAGCCAGGCATGGCGCTTCTGGGCGTGGTGCGCCCAGAGGCCGGCGTAGCAGTCGGCCTGCAGCTCCTGCCGGACCAGCGGACCTTCGGCGCCCTCGACGTTGCCGCCGCGCTGGCGCACCTGGTTCACCTTCTCGGAAACGCCGGTGATGGTCTGCACGTGGTGGCCCACCTCGTGCGCGATGACGTAGGCCTGGGCGAAATCGCCGCCCCCGCCGAGGCGTTGCTCCATCTGGCGGAAGAAGCTCAGGTCGATGTAGACCTGCTGATCGCCCGGGCAGTAGAACGGACCCACCGCCGCGGTGGCGCCGCCACAGGCGGAGTTCACGGCGCCGGAGAACAGCACCAGCGTGGGCGTGGGATACGCACTGCCGCCGTCCTTGAAAATGGCGCCCCAGACGTCCTCGGTTTCACCCAGGATGCTGGCGACGAACTGCGATGCCTCGTCGTCTACCGGCGGCGCGGTCTGCGGACCGGACGGGCCCGCCGGCGCCTGCTGTTGCATTTCCGCCACCAGCCCCAGCATCTCCAGCGGGTTCTTGCCCATCAGCAGGCCGATCACGACCACCACGGCGATGCCACCCAGGCCCAGCTTCATGCCGCCACCGCCGCCACCGGGGCCACTGCCGCGGCGATCGTCGACGTTGCTGCTGCGTCTCGCGCTGCGCCATTTCATGGGGGTGCTCTCCGAAGGGGGGTGGGTCGGATTGTTGCCCGAAAACAGCTCGCGCGGCGACCGGCTTTCAGGGGTTGGCGGCCTCGTCGCGCAGGGCCTGGAGGATGCGCTGGCCGGCGCGCCCGTCAACCGCCTGTCCCAGCCTCGACTGCTCGAGCTTGAGCGCCTCGCGCGAACGGCTGCCGATCATGCCGTCCACGTCGCCAATGTCATGGCCGCGCGCCACCAGCACTTCCTGCAGCTCGCGGCGCTCCCGGCGCGACAGGCCGGGGTCGTCGGTGGGCCAGGCAGTGACCAAGCCGCCGCCCCCACGCAGGCGGTCGGACAGGTGGGCGATGGCCAGCGCATAGCTTTCCGCGGCGTTGTACGAATAGATGGCGTCGAAGTTCCTGTGCACCAGGAAGGCCGGCCCCGCCTTGCCCGCGGGCAGCAGCAGCGCCGTGGCGTCTTCGCTGGTCGCCAGCGTGCGACCGTCGGCCGGCTGGGCACCGCGCGCCAGCCAGGTCGAAAGCGGGCGTCGTGCCTGGCGGCCGTTGACCGCGGTATCGAAGCCCTCCGGCAGGGTCACTTCGCGGCCCCAGGGCTGGCCGGTGCGCCAGCCCGAGCCCTTGAGGTAGTTCGCCGTGGAAGCGAGCGCATCGGGAATGCTGCCGACCAGGTCCCGGCGCCCGTCGCCGTCGAAGTCCACCGCGATGCGCGCGTAGGTCGAGGGCATGAACTGGGTGTGGCCGAATGCGCCCGCCCACGAGCCCACGAGGCCGTCGGCCGACAGGTCGCCGGACTGGATCAGCTTCAGCGTGGCGAACAGTTCGCTGCGGAAGAAGGCCTGCCGGCGCCCGGCGCAGGACAGCGTGGCCAGCGAGGCCAGCAGCGGCTTCTTGCCAAACGTGCGGCCGAAGTTGCTTTCCACGCCCCAGACCGCGACCACCGTCTCCGGGTCCACGCCGTACTGCGCTTCGACGCGCTTGAGCAGGACGGCGTGCTCGGCCAGCATCGCGCGGCCGTCGTCCACCCGCTCCTGGTCCACGAGGCCGGCCAGGTAGTCCCAGATCGGCGTGCGGAACTCGGGCTGGAAATCGAGCGATTCGAGCACCGTCGGATCAGGCGCCAGCCCGGCCGTGTGGCGGTCGAAGGTGTCCCCGCGGATGCCGGCAGCGGCGGCCAGGGGCCGCAGCCCGCCCAGGCAGTCGGCGAAGGCGGGATCGGCGGCCGCGGGCAAGGCGGCGGCCAGGAGCATCGGGGCAAGCAGGGGAAGGATTCGCATGGGCCCTACTTTGCCAGCCGCCGGCTGAATCGTCGCCGGCCCGCGCCCGGCGGCAGGCTATGCTGGCCGCTCGCTCAATAGGAAGCCCGCATGGTCATCGTCCACCACCTCAACAACTCCCGTTCGCAGCGCGTGCTGTGGCTGCTTGAAGAGCTCGGCGTTCCCTACGAGGTCAAGCGCTACGAGCGCGATGCCAAGACCATGCTGGCGCCGCCTGAGCTGCGCGCCGTGCATCCGCTGGGCAAATCGCCGGTCATCAGCGATGGCGACGAGGTGGTGGCGGAATCGGGTGCGATCATCGAATACCTCGCCGACACCTATGGCCAGGGCAGCTTCATGCCGGCGCCCGGCACCGCCGCGCGCCGCCGCGCCAGCTACTGGCTGCATTACGCCGAGGGCTCGCTGATGCCGCCGCTGCTGATGAGCCTGGTCTTCGCCAAGGTGCGCACGGCGCCGATGCCGTTTTTCGCCAAGGCCATCGCCCAGGGCATCGCCGACAAGGTGATGGAGAACTTCGTGACGCCCAACCTCACCCTGAACCTGGATTTCCTGGAGGCCGAGCTGGGCAAGTCGACCTGGTTCGGCGGCGAGGCATTTGGCGTGTCCGACATCCAGCTCAGCTTCCCGCTGGAAGCCGCGGCCTCCCGCGGCGTGCTTGACGCCAGCCGTCCCCGCCTGATGGACTTCCTGGATCGCATCCACGGCCGCCCCGCTTACCGCAAAGCGTTGGAAACGGGCGGACCCTACGAATTTATGCGCTGAACCCCGCCCGGAGAGACGCCATGAAACCCACCCTGCTGATGATTGCCCTTGTCCTGTCCGCGCCGGCCCAGGCGGCCGAATCGGATGTGCCGGTGCTGGCCGATGCCGCGGCCTTTGCCGAAGCGCTGGAGGCCTGCACCGTGGCCAGCCACAGCGGTCCGCATCCGTTCATGAAGGGGTTCACCATCGAGCACGCCATCACCGGCGAAGCCGATGATGCCTGCCTCTACTCGCAGACCATGCCGGGCGAGATGCGCATGGAATGCCGGTTGTCCGGGTCCGGCCGCAGCGGCCTGGCGCATGAATTCCGGGAACAGGCCCAGGGCCGCATGAGCGGATCCAAGGGCACACAGCCGGCGTGGACGAGCGAATGCGAGATCGTCACCAAGGACGGCAAGCGCAGCCCGATGTCCGGGGGCTGAGCCGGGGCTCCCTGCGGCCGTGCGAGAATGCCGCATGACCGAATTCACCGCGCTCGCGCTCCCCACCGAACTCCAGCAGGCGCTCGACGTCCTGGAATACCTCCAGATGACCCCGGTTCAGGCCGCCAGCCTGCCGCCGATCCTCGCCGGCCGGGACGTTATCGCCCAGGCCCGCACCGGCAGCGGCAAGACCGCCGCTTTTGGCCTGGGGCTGCTGTCGCGCCTGGCACCGGAAACGGTGCAGGTCCAGGCGCTGGTGCTGTGCCCCACGCGCGAACTGGCCGACCAGGTGGGCAAGGAAATCCGCCGCCTGGCCCGCTTCATGCCCAACATCAAGGTGTCGGTGTTCTGCGGCGGCGTGCCGCTGCGGCCGCACCTGGCGTCGCTCACGCATCCCCCGCACGTGGTGGTGGGCACGCCTGGCCGCATCCAGGAACTGATCGACGAAGGCGCGCTGGTGCTCGAAGGCCTGCGCACCGTCGTGCTGGACGAGGCCGACCGCATGCTCGACATGGGCTTCGAACCGGCCATCACCGGCATCCTCGGCCAGGCGCCCGCGGCCCGGCAGACCCTGATGTTCTCGGCCACCTTCCCCGAGGAAATCCGCACCCTGGGCCGCCGCTTCCAACGCGATCCGGAGGAGCACACCGTCGCCGACGGCGAGGGCAGCGTGATCGAGCAGCGCTTCTATGAAGTGGAGGCGCCGCGCAAGACCGACGCCCTGGCGCTGCTGCTGGCCGATCTCAAGCCGGACTCGGCGCTGGTGTTCTGCAACACCCGGCGCGACGTGCAGCAGGTGGCCGATGACCTGGCCCAGCGCGGCTTCGCCGTGCTGGCGCTGCACGGCGACCTGGAGCAGCGCGACCGCGACGAAGTGCTGGTGTGCTTCGCCAACCGCAGCTGCCAGGTGCTGGTGGCCACCGACGTGGCCGCGCGGGGCCTGGACATCAAGGACCTGCCGCTGGTGGTGAGCCATGGCCTGGCCAGCGACCTGGACACGCACACCCATCGCATCGGCCGCACCGGCCGTGCCGGCGAAAAGGGCCTCGCGCTGTCGCTGGTGGCCTCGGAAGACCGTCGCCGCATCATCGGCATCGAGGAACAGCTGGGCAAGGCCGTGCGCTGGGAGCGTATCGACCTGTCGCGCAAGCCGGGCAAGCCCGCGCCTGCCGCGATGACCACGCTGGTGGTGGACGCGGGGCGTCAGGACAAGCTGCGGCCGGGTGACCTGGTGGGCGCCCTGACGGGCGATGCCGGTATCCCGGCGACCGCGATCGGCAAGATCGACGGCTTCGCGACCCGGACCTACGTCGCGATCGAGCGCAGCCAGGCCAGCAAGGCCCTGGAGAGGCTCAGGGCGGGAAAGATAAAGGGCCGCAGCTTCCGGGTACGCAAGCTGGGCTGACGCCGGGAGCGGGGCAGGGCAAGGCTCCTGCGCCCCCAGCGTCCGGTGGCCGGTGACGCGCTCATTGGCTCAGCGCCAGGGGCGGCCGCCGCGGGCTTCGCGGCGCGGCGCGGCCAGGGCCTTGCGGCGGCTGATCTCGGCGTCCAGCCGGCGGTACTCCGGGGTGCCGATCTGGCCGGCCATGACCAACTCCCAGAGCTGGATGGCCAGTTCGTCGTCCATGACCTGCTTGGTGGGGAACGGAATGACGATACCCATGTTGCTGATCTCCGGTGACTGAAGGGATGCGGTTGCCACGGAAGGTCGAAGCATCTTTCATGCCAAGTGCAGCCAACGCCGTTGGCGGCCCGGCCCGGCCAGTGTCAAACCGGAACCGGGTGCGCAGATTCACCGCCGTGGCCCCAGATGTTCCGGTCCACGCAGCGCCCGGACACAAGCCACGCCCGCTCGGGCCGGTGACTTGCCCGCCCCGGCATGACAGGATGCGCCCCACTTCTGACGCGCTGCGGCAGGCCGGACCCCACCACGCCATGCGATTGAACAAGTACATCAGCGACACGGGCTACTGCTCCCGCCGCGAAGCGGACCGGCTGGTCGCCGAGCGCCGGGTCACGGTGAACGGCCTGCCGGCCGGCATCGGCACCCAGCTGGGCGAGGGCGACCGGGTGGAAGTGGACGGCCAGGCGCTGTCCGTGCGTGCCGCCAAGCCCGGCGCCCGCAGGCACGTCTACATCGCGCTGAACAAACCGGTGGGCATCACCTGCACGACCGATTCCACGGTGAAGGGCAACATCGTCGACTTCGTCGGCCACCAGCAGCGCATCTTCCCGATCGGCCGGCTCGACAAGGACTCCGAGGGCCTGATCCTGCTGACCAGCAATGGCGA
The DNA here is from genome assembly GCA_031418815.1 of Lysobacteraceae bacterium. GTDB lineage: Bacteria > Pseudomonadota > Gammaproteobacteria > Xanthomonadales > Xanthomonadaceae > Arenimonas. The sequence continues at coordinate 14,077 of JANOJQ010000233.1, read as the reverse complement.
CATCGTCAACGAGATCCTGCGGGCCGAAAACCACAAGGAGAAGGAATACCTGGTGGGCGTGAACCTGCCGGTGACCGACGAATTCCTGCGCGGCATGGCCAAGGGGGTGCGCATCCACCATGAGATGACGCTGCCCTGCAAGGCGCGCAAGATCGCCCGCTTCGGCTTCTCGATCGTGCTCACCCAAGGCCTGAACCGGCAGATCCGCCTGATGGCCGCCGCGTTCGGCTACCGCGTCACCCAACTGCGCCGCATCCGCATCGCCAACGTGAAGTTGGCCGAGATCAAGCCCGGCCGCTGGCGCAACCTCACCGAGGCCGAACTGCGCGGCCTGTTGCCCGGGCGCACCGAGTGGTGATGGCAGGCGTCGCGTTTCCCGTCCCTCCCGGAGTACTTCAATGACCCTGCGCCCCCTGCTGTTCGCGCTCTCGCTGGCGGCGTCACCGTTCGCGCTGGCGGTGCCGTCGCTGCCGGCGCCCAAGCCGCTGTCGGCACCGCCGGCCAACGCCGTGGAAACCGCCAGCGGCATGAGCTACGTCGTGCTCAAGCCCGGCGCGGATGCGTCGAAGATGGCCAGCGGCGCCTTCATTGAATTCACCGCCGACGTCTGGAGCGCCGATGGCGTAACCCGGGCGAATTCCCGGGAGTCCGGCCCGCAGCTGGTGCTGGTGCAGCGGCTGGCCCGCGAACAGCCGGGCCTGGCGCGCGCCATCCTGACCTCGCCGGTGGGCGAGACGCGGCGCTGGTGGTTCCAGGCCGACCGCCTGAAGCCCGGCTATGCCGGCATGCCCGACCTGCCCCACGTGGTGGACCTGACCGTGCTGGGCGCGAAGGACCCGCTGCAGACGCCGGCCGACCTCACCGCGCCCCCGGCGGATGCCCTTCGCACACCTGGCGGGATTTTCTACAAGGTGCTCCGGCAGGGGCCCGGCGGCCCGAAGCCAACGCTGTCGAGCACCGTGGAGATCCACTACAGCGGCTGGACCAGCTACGGCCGGCTGTTCGACAGCTCCGTGCAGCGCGATGTGCGCGCGGTTTTCCCGCTTGAGAAGTTGATACTGGGGTGGCAGCAGGGCGTGCCGCTGATGTCGCGCGGCGACACCTTCCGGTTCTGGATTCCAGGCAGCCTGGGCTACGACTATGCGCCGGCATCGCCCAACGCGCCGCGCGGCACGCTGGTGTTCGACATCACGCTGTACGACTTCACCGAGCCGCGCTGAGCCGAGCGCTCAGCGCGACAGCCAGCCCGCGGCACCGCGCCCCGCGACCACGCCGCTGGCGAACGCGGCGGTGAGCAGGTAGCCGCCGGTCGGCGCCTCCCAGTCGAGCATTTCGCCGGCGACGAACAGCCCCGGGTGCTCACGCACCATCAGGCGTTCGTCGAGTTGGCCCAGGGTGACGCCGCCGGCGCTGCTGATCGACTCGGCGATCGGCCGGGCGGACACCAGGCGGACTGGCAGGGACTTGATGGCGGATGCCAGCTTGGCCGGGTCATCCATGTCGGTCTTGGCGAGCACTTCGCGCAGCACGGCCGCCTTGACGCCTTCCACGCCCAGCCGGCGCCGCAGGTGTTCGCTCAGGCTGCGGCCGTTGCGCGGCGCGCCGATTTCGCGCGCCAGCCGGGCCGCGTCGCGGCCGGGCGCCAGGTCCATCAGCAGCACCGCATGGCCGTCCCGTGCTATCCGCTCGCGCAGCGGCGCCGACAGCGCATACACCAGGCTGCCCTCCAAACCAGTGGCAGTGGCGACGCATTCGCCCTGGCGCCACGACGGCTCGCCGTCGTCCGGCGCCAGCGCCAGCCGCACCGGCTTGATCGGCGCACCGGCGAAGCGCTGCGCGAAAAACTCACTCCAGCCCACGTCGAAGCCGCAGTTGGCCGGCTGCAGTGGGGCGACGTCCACGCCGGCCGCCGCCAGCGGCGCCACCCAGGCGCCGTCCGACCCCAGTTCGGGCCAACTGCCGCCACCCATCGCCAGCACGGTGGCGCCTGCCGCATGCCGCTGCTGCCCGGCCGGGGTGTCGAACACCAGCGCGCCGTCAGCGGCGAAGCCGCGCCAGCGGTGCAGCACGTGGAAGCGCACACCCTGTTCGCGCAGGCGCCGCACCCAGCCCCGCAGCAGCGGCGCCGCCTTGAGGTCGGTCGGGAATACCCGGCCGGAGCTGCCGACGAAGGTTTCCACGCCCAGGCCGCGGGCCCACTCGCGCAGGGCATCGGCGTCGAACGCATCCAGCCAGGAGGCTACCGCCTGGCTGCGCTCGCGATATCGGCTGGCAAACGCAGCGCGCGGATCGCTGTGCGTGAGGTTGAGTCCGCCCTTGCCGGCGATCAGGAACTTGCGGCCCACCGAGCCCTTGGCTTCGAACAGGTCCACGTCGAGTCCGGCCGCGCGCGCCACCTCGGCCGCCATCAGTCCGGCCGGACCGCCGCCGATGATGGCGACGCCGGGTTGGTTTGAAGTCTGCATGCTGCGATTCTCTCACGCGCCCCAACCCCGCATGAGGTCCCGATGCCCTACGCCCCGATCGTCGCCACGCTTGGCTACGTGCTTTCCGCCGATGGCCAGCGCTGCCTGATGGTGCATCGCAACGCCCGCCCGGGCGACCTGCACTTGGGCAAGTACAACGGCCTGGGCGGCAAGCTCGAGCCCGACGAGGACGTCATGGCCGGAATGCGCCGGGAAATCCGCGAGGAGGCGGGCATCGACTGCCTTTCCCTGACGCTGCGCGGAACCATCAGCTGGCCGGGTTTCGGCAAGCTGGGCGAGCACTGGCTGGGTTTCATCTTCCTGGTGGACCGCTTCGCGGGCGAGCCGCCGCAGCGCAACGACGAGGGCGACCTGTCGTGGGTGGCGCTGGACGACGTGGCGTCGCTGCCGCTGTGGGAGGGCGACCGCCATTTCCTGCCGCTGGTGTTCGACGGCGACCCTCGGCCGTTCCACGGCGTGATGCCGTACCGGAGCGGGAAGCTGCTGTCCTGGCAGTTCTCGCGATAAATTGCGCATTACGTCGGTCAAATGAGTCTAAAAATTGACAAAAGCAATTTAATTACGCGTTTCAAATAAGCGCCTGAAAACCCCGAATAACCTAATTTTCACGGCGTGGAACGTATGATCCACGGGCTGGAAATCTCCGTCCGGGGTTTCCCGCTCGAAATTCGCTTCCCTATTGCGATCGTCCGCCCCGCGTTGCCGGGGCCCTCCGCCGCCTGGCTTGGGCAGCGGGACGACCGCTCTGCCCATCCCCTTACGCCAAGGAGCGCCGCATGACCGATACCACGAACAGCATTTCCGACCTGATTGAAATCAGCGAAGACGGAATGGCGTTCTACGAAGAAGCGGCGCAGAAAGTGAAGGACAAGAAGCTCAGCACGCTGTTCACCCGTCTGGCCAAGGCCAAGTCGGATTTCGCGCAGGAGCTTTCCGGCGAGGTCAAGCCCGTCGCCGGCGGCAAGAAGAAGCCGGCCAAGAAGGCCGACGGTCCGCTGGGCGAGCTGAGCAAGGCCTACGCCGGCTTGCTCAAGCAGTGGCCCGAGTCGGGCGCCGAGCGCTACACCCGCATGGCCGAGGTCGAAGGCCAGCTGCAGGTGACGTTCCAGAAGGTCGTGCTCGACCGTGACCACAGCTTCGTGGTGCGCGTGCTGGCCAAGCAGTACGTCAGCAAGGCCGAGGTCCTGAACAAGGAACTGCGCGCCTGCCAGCGCGCCGCCTGAGCCCTGCCGCCAGGCGCTGGCTCCGGCCACGCCGCAGGTGAAAAAAAACCGCCCGGGTTGCCCCGGGCGGTTTTTTATTGGGTGAACCCGTCGGCTTATGGGGTGCCGCCGACCGGGTTGTCCAGGCCGCGGCGGGCCAGCAGCGGGCCCACCTTGGGATCACGGCCGCGGAAGTCACGGAACAGCTGCATGGCGTCCACGCTGCCGCCGCGCGAGAGCAGGGTCTTGCGGAAGTGGTCGCCGTTCTCGCGCTTGAGGCCGCCGTTTTCCTTGAACCAGTCCACCGACTCTGCGTCCAGCACTTCGCTCCACAGGTAGGCGTAATAGCCCGCCGAGTAGCCACCCATGATGTGCGAGAAGTAGGTGGAGCGATAACGCGGCGGCACCGGGGCGTAGTCCACGCCCGCATCCTTGAGCGCCTGGGCTTCGAACGCCAGGGTGTCGGTGGGTACCTGGTCGGCCTTGAGCTGGTGCCACTTCTGGTCGAGCATCGCCGCGGCCAGGTATTCGGTCGTGGCGTGGCCCTGGCCGAACTTCTCGCTGGCCTTCACCTTGTCCAGCAGCGCCTGCGGGATCGCTTCGCCAGTTTGGTAGTGCTTGGCGTAGTTGGCCAGGATGGACGGGTAGGTCGCCCACATCTCGTTCACCTGCGACGGGTACTCGACGAAGTCGCGCGGCACGCTGGTGCCCGAGAACTGCGGGTACTTCACGCTCGAGAACAGGCCGTGCAGGGCATGGCCGAACTCATGGAACATCGTGGTGACTTCGTCGAACGTGAGCAGCGTCGGCTGGCCCTCGGACGGCTTGGGGATGTTGAGGTGGTTGGCGACCACCGGCGAAGTGCCGGTGAGGCCGTTCTGCGGCACGTAGGCATTCATCCAGGCCCCGCCGCGCTTGTTGGAGCGGGCGTAGAAGTCACCCAGGAACAGGCCCAGCGGCTTGCCGTCGGCCTCGAACACTTCCCACACGCGCACGTCCGGCTGGTAGGTCGGCAGGTCCTTGCGCTCGGTAAACGTCAGGCCGTACAGCTGGTTGGCCGCGTGGAACACGCCGTTCACCAGCACGTTGTCGATCTCGAAGTAGGGACGGAGCTGCGACTCGTCGAGGTCGTACTTCTGCTTGCGCACCTTCTCGGCGTAGAACGCCCAGTCGGCGGCCTCGAGCTGGAAGCCACCCCCCTCGGCGTCAATGATGGCCTGCATGTCGGCCGCTTCCCGGCGGGCGTTGGCCACGGCGGCCGGGGCCAGGTCGGACATCAGCTTGTTGACGGCGCCGACGGTCTTGGCGGTCTCGTCCTCGAGCACGTAGGCAGCGTGGGTGTCGTAGCCCAGCATGGCCGCACGCTCGGCGCGCAGCTTGGCGACGCGGGCGACGATGTCGCGGTTGTCGAATTGACCACCATGGCCGCCGCGGGCGAGCGAGGCGGCCATGATCTTCTGGCGCAGTTCGCGGTTGGTCAGGCTGGCGAGCGGCGGCTGGCCGCTCGTGTTCTGCAGCGCGATCAGGTACTGGCCTTCGTTGCCGGCGGCCTTGGCGGCTTCCGCGGCGGCCGTGATGGCTTCCGCCGGCAGGCCGTCGAGCTGGGCCACGTCGGCCACCAGCACGCCCGAGGCATTCACTTCCTTGAGCACGTTCTGGCTGAACGTGGTGGCCAGCGAGGCCAGCTCGGAATTCATGGCCTTGAGCTTGTCCTTGTCGGCGTCCGACAGGTTGGCGCCGGCGCGGACGAAGTCGGTGTGGTAGCGCTCGAGCAGGCGCAGCGACTCGGCGTCCAGGCCCAACTGGTCGCGGCCGTCGTAGATCTGCTTGATGCGGGCGAACAGCTTGCCGTCGAGCAGGATCGCGTCCTGGTGGGCGGCGAACTTGGGCGCCATTTCGGCCTGCACCGCCTCGATGGCCGGATTGGTGTTGGCGCCGGCCAGGTTGCCGAACACCGCCGAGGTGCGGGTGAGCAGGGCGCCGGTCTTTTCCATCGCGACGATGGTGTTTTCGAAGCTGGGGGCATCGGCGCTGTTGGCGATCGCGTCCACTTCGGTGCGCTGTTCACTCATGCCTCGATCGAGCGCCGGGGCATAGTGCTCGTCCTTGATCTTGTCGAACTGGGGCATCTGGTAGGGCAGGGGGCTCACGGCGAAGAAGGGGTTCGCGGTGGCTTCGGCGGGTGCGGCGGGCTGCTCGGCCACGGGGGCCTCCGGGGCTTCGGTCTTGCTGCAGGCCGAGAGGGACAGGCCCATCGCAGCGGCGAGGGCGAGGGAAAGACGGTGGGTCTTCATTCGGGTTTCCTTGCTGGTTTCGAGCCCGCCCGAGGCGGGGATTCATCGCGCCAGAAGGGTACCGCAAGCGGCCGGCGCGCACGCCATGACCAATGGCAGGGGTGCCCGCCTGGATTGCGCTAATCTGGCGCCACCCACCCGGAGCCCCAGACCATGACCACCGCCTACGACTTCAGCGCCCGCGACATCGACGGCAAGGAACAGTCCCTCGCTGGCTACAAAGGCAAGGCCATGCTGGTGGTCAACACGGCCTCCAAGTGCGGCTTCACGCCCCAGTACACGGGGTTGGAAAAGCTGTCGCAGGAGTTCAAGGACCAGGGCCTGGTGGTGCTGGGTTTCCCCTGCGACCAGTTCGGCCACCAGGAGCCGGGCGACGAGGCCGAGATCAAGAATTTCTGCTCGCTGATTTACGACGTCAGCTTCCCGATGTTCGCCAAGGTGGACGTGAACGGCCCCAAGGCACATCCGCTGTTCCAGTGGCTCAAGTCCGAGAAGGCCGGCCTGCTGGGCCTGGAGGGCATCAAGTGGAACTTCACCAAGTTCCTGGTGGACAAGGACGGCAAGGTGCTCAAGCGCTATGCGCCGACCGACACGCCCGAGAAGATCGGCAAGGACCTCAAGAAGATCCTGGGCTGAGGCGGGCCGGGCGGGCTATTTCTCGACGAAGGCCCGTTCGAACACGTATTCGCCGGGGCTGCCGATGCGCGGCGCGGCCTTGAAGCCGCGGCCGTCCAGGATCGCCCGGAAGTCGGCCAGCATCTGCGGGCTGCCGCAGATCATGGCGCGGTCCCGCGCCGGGTCCAGCGCTTCCAGGCCCAGGTCGGCCATCATCCGGCCACTGTCCATGAGCGCGGTGAGCCGCCCGTGGTTGCGGAACGGCTCGCGGCTCACCGCCGGGTAGTACTTGAGCTTGCTGGCGATCAACTCGCCCAGGTGCTCGTGCCGGGGCAGTTCGTTGACAATGTAGTCGTGGTAGGCGAGGTCCGCGGCCTCGCGGACGCCGTGGGTCAGGATCACCGTCTCGAAGCGCTCGTAGACCTCAGGGTCCTTGATGACCCCCAGGAAGGGCGCCAGGCCGGTGCCGGTGGCCAGCAGGTACAGGTTCCGTCCCGGGTGCAGGTCGCTGATGAGCAGGGTGCCGGTGGGTTTTCGGCTCACCAGCAGGTCGTCGCCGGGCTGGATGTGCTGCAGCCGGGAGGTCAGCGGGCCATGGGGCACCTTGATGCTGAAGAACTCCAGGTGCTCTTCCCAGTTGGCGCTGGCGATGGAATAGGCCCGCATCAGGGGCCGCCCCCCGACCTCCAGGCCGATCATCACGAACTGGCCGTTTTCGAAGCGCAGGCCGTCGTCGCGGGTGGTGGTGAAGCTGAAATAGTCCTGGTTCCAGTGCCGGACGGTGAGCACGCGCTCGGTGGCGAAGGCGGACATGCGGGGGGAGGGCCTGGACCGGGTCTGGGGACCCCGGATTGTACGCGATTGGCTTTCCGGCCAAGAAGCGAGTATGTTCGGCCTACTACGGTTACCCAAACCGGGCTCCGTAGTTACCCATCATTTTGTTACAACAAGGATTAGAGATATGTCGGATCGTCAGACTGGAACCGTGAAGTGGTTCAACGACGCCAAGGGCTTTGGCTTCATCACCCCGGAAAGCGGCGAGGACGTGTTTGTCCACTTCCGTTCCATCCAGGGCACCGGCTTCAAGTCCCTGCAGGAAGGCCAGAAGGTCTCCTTCAAGGTCGTGAAAGGCCAGAAGGGCATGCAGGCGGATGAAGTGCAGCCGATGTAAGGTTGCCTGCCGCCAGGCAGCTTAGAACGAGCCCGGGTCGGCAACGACCGGGGCTTTTTCGTGGCCGCGCCGGGCGGCCCAGGGCCACGCGCATTTGCGCGGGACCCGGCGCTTGTCCTAGCCTATGCGCCCTTTTCCAGCCTCCGGGTTCTCCGGCCAGGCTTACCTTCCAAGGATCCCCATGCAGATCGCCGAGCGCACCGTTGCGTCCTTCCACTACACCCTGACCGATGACGCCGGCAAGGTGATCGACTCCTCGGCCGGCAGTGACCCGCTGACCTACCTGCACGGCGTGGGCAACATCGTGCCGGGCCTCGAGGAGGCGATGGAAGGCCGCGCCGCCGGCGACAAGTTCGACGTCAAGGTGTCCCCGGAAGAGGGCTACGGCACCCCGAACGAGATGCTGGTGCAGGTCGTGCCGCGCGAGGCCTTCCAGGGCGTGGACCAGATCGAGGTCGGCATGCAGTTCCAGGCGCAGACCCCGCAGGGCGCGATCTCGGTGGTCATCGCCAAGATCGAGGACGGCATGGTCACCGTGGACGGCAACCATCCGCTGGCCGGCCAGAACCTGAACTTCGCCGTCGAAGTGGTCGAAGTGCGCGCCGCCTCGGAAGAGGAAGTCATGCACGGTCACGTGCACGGCGCCGGCGGCCACCACCACTGAACGCCTCCGGCCATCGCGGTCGCCTGATCGGCTCCGACGACGAACTGCGGGCGCTGCTTGCCCGCACGCGGCGCATCGCCGTGCTCGGCATCAAGACCGTCACCCAGCGCGGCCAGCCCGCCATCGAGGTGCCTCGCTACCTCGACCGCGCCGGTTTCGACCTGGTGCCGGTGCCGGTGTACTACCCGGACGTCGAGCAGATCCTGGGCCGCCCGGTGTACCGGCGGCTCGTGGACGTGCCGGGCGAGATCGACCTGGTCAATGTTTTCCGCAAGCCCTCCGACCTCGCGGCCCACCTGGACGACATCGTGGCCAAGCGTCCCGCCGCGGTCTGGCTGCAGTCGGGCATCCGCGACGACGCCTTCGCCCAAGCGCTGATGGCCGCCGGCATCGACGTGGTGCAGGACCGCTGCCTGATGGTTGACCACCGGCGGCTCATGGCGCCCTGAAGGCGGCCTCAGCCGTCCGCGCGCGGCCTGCCGCGCCGGAACGGCATCAGGTGCTGCTGCACGATGCCCTCGGGCACGAACGCGGGATCCAGTACGCCGTACTCATCGGGCCAACTGCCGTCGCGCGGCAGCCGGAACGTCCCCATCAGCATGTCCACCACGGGCAGGTGGATGGCGTAGTTCGCGTCCACGTAAGCGGGTGATCGGGCGTGGTGCCAGTGGTGGTAACGCGGCAGCACCAGCACGTATTCCAGCCAGCCAAAGCGCAGGCCCAGGTTTGCATGCGCCAGCACGGCCTGCAGGCCGACCAGGATCACGTAGGCGTTGATGGCGCCCTGCGAGAAGCCCAGCACCACCAGCGGCAGCAGCACCATGGCGCGGGTGAGCACGATCTCGAACAGGTGCATGCGCGAGCCGGCCAGCCAGTCCATGTGCCGGCTGCTGTGGTGCACGGCATGAAAACGCCAAAGCCATGCCGACCGATGGTAGCTGCGGTGCAGCACCGCCTGGGCAAGGTCCGCGCACAGCACTGCCAGCACGAACTGCAGCCAGATCGGCAGCGACTGTATGGCCGCCTGCAGCGCCGGGAAGGCGGCCAGCGCCGCGACGCCGGTGGTCCAGGCCGTCACCAGGATCAGGATGAACTGCACCAGCACGTGGCTGGTGAAGAAATACGCCACGTCGGTGCGCCAGCCGGGCCGCAGCGGCGACTGGTCGATGCGGCCGAGCGCGCGTTCCAGCGGGATGAACACCAGCGCCGACAACAGCAGCGACACCACGAACCAGTCCAGCCCCAGCGACCACGGCGTCTGGCCGATGCCGTCGAGCTGCACGTCGGTGCCGCCCAGCACCACGGCCAGCGTCGCCGTGCCGACGCCAAGCAGCGCGATGCGCCGGTTGCGCCCCCGCAGGATGGCCAGCGTTCCCAGCACGAACGCCGACACCAGCCCGGCCAGCAAAAGGTGGCGCGCGAATGCCTCGGAATACACCGCGCGGAAATCCCGGCTGGTGAGCAGTTCGGGGAAATGGAAGCACAGCACGCCGACGAGACTGAGCGATCCCAGCCAAGCGGAAAGATGCGCTAACCACGACAGTCGCTTTGTACTCATCGATGGCCATTCGCTGGTTTTCGCAACGATATCGCAATCGTGGCGATCAGAAAATGTCGCCACCGGGCTAGAATGCCGATCCCCCCCGAACCACACATTGCCTCGTGACAGAGCTACCTGCAGACACCCACGTCAGGTTCGAAGATCGCCTCGGCTACCTCTACGCCGAAGTCACCGGCCCCCGCGACAGCCGGGCCATTTCCACCGCCTACTGGACGCGCGTCGCGGCCCAGTGCGAGGCGCGCAAGGCGCGCAAGGTCATGGTGGTGGAGAACCTCGGCGACTTCGAGGGTGAGCGCGACATGGCCGACATGGTGGATGCCATCATCGCGATGGGCATGGGCCGGCTGAAGGTGGCCTTCGTGACGGGCCGGGTCGAGGAAATGGCGCGGCTCGAGCACGGCGAGATCCTGGCCATCGAGCGCGGTGCCAATGGCCGGGTGTTCGAGAGCACCTCGCTGGCCGAACGCTGGCTCCGCCATGGCGGCAACGAATAGGCCTCAGGCCAGTCGAACCGTCACGCCCACGCCGTTGAGTACCGCGTTGCCCGACGGCAGGTCCAGCGTCGAGGCATCGGTCAGGTCGTTGTAGCTGGCGCCAGCCACTTCGCTGGCGCGGGACTGCCGGGTGCCGGGCCGGTCATGCCCGAACCCGTGCGGCAGGCAGGCCACTCCGGGCATTAGCGCATCGCTGGCGCGGGCCTCCACTTCGATCTCGCCCACGCTGGATGCGACCGCGACGCGGGCACCGTCGGCGATGCCGCGGTGGGCCAGGTCGTCGGGATGCATCAGCAGCTGGTGCCGCGCCTTGCCCTTCACCAGGCGTGGCGCGTTGTGCATCCAAGAGTTGTTGCTGCGCACGTCGCGCCGGCCGATCAGCCGGAGTGTGGCGGCCACGTCCGCGGGCGCGGGCGCGGCAAGCCGCTGCAGCTCCGAGAGCATGAGCGGCGGGGCGCATTCGATGCAGCCGCTTGCGGTCTCCAGCCGGGCGAGCAGCGACGGGCGCAGCGGACCCAGGTCGAGGCCGTGCGGTGCCTGCGCCAGTTGTTCCACCGTGATGCCCGAGCCGCCGCGCGCCAGGCCCGTGGCGATCATCGCCAGCGGCGGCGGCAGGTCGCGCGGAGGCTTGCCCGAAGCGGCGGCATAGGCGGCGGCAATGCCGTTGATGATCTCCCAGTCGGCGCGCTCGTCTTCGCCGCGCTCGCGCAACGGCAGGCTCAGCTTGGCGACGCGGCGCACCGCGAATGAATTGAAGTGCACGTCGTAGTGCGGCTGCGTCAGCGGCGAAGCGGGCGGCAGGATGAGGTCGGCGTGGCGGGTGGTTTCGTTGAGGTAGATGTCGATGGACACCATGAAGTCGAGCGAGGCCAACGCCGTGTCGAGACCGCGGCCATCGGGCGTGGACAGGACCGGGTTGCCGGCGCAGGTGAGCAGGGCGCGCACCTGGCCCGCGCCAGGCGTCAGGATTTCCTCGGCCAGCACCGCCACCGGCAGCTCGCCGGCGAACTCCGGCAGGCCGCGCACGCGGCTGCGCCAGCGGTCACGCTGGCCGGGCGAGGTGCCGGGCCCGGTGACCGGCAGCACGGCCTCGTTGGGCAGCGAGCCACCCTCGCGGTCGAGGTTTCCCGTCACCAGGTTCAGCAGTTGGATCAGCCACTGGCACAGCGTGCCCCAGGCTTGGACGGAAACGCCCATGCGGCCGTAAGCCACCGCCGACGGCGCCGCGCGGAATTCGGCGGCGATGCGCGCGATGGTGGTGCGGCTGATGCCGGTGCGGGCCTCGACGTCGCCGGTATCCATCGCGTTGATGGCGGCCAGGGCTTCATCGAGCTGGCTCAGCCTGCCGGCGTAGGCCTGGATCCGCGGCGCGCCCAGGGCCAGCACGTCCTGCAGCAGCGCCAGCAGGAACCAGGCGTCGCTGCCGGGCCGGATGAACAGGTGTTCGTTCGCGACCTCGGCGGTCTCGGTGCGGTGCGGGTCCACCACCACCAGCTTGCCGCGCTTGGCCAACGCTTCGAGCCGCTTGGCGACGCCCGGCGCCGTCATCAGGCTGCCGTTGGACGCCACCGGGTTGGCGCCCAGCATCAGGAAATAACCGGTGCGGTCGACGTCGGGGATGGGCAGCAGGAACTGGTGGCCGTACATCATCCAGTCCACCAGCTGGTGCGGCCATTGGTCGACCGACGAGGCGCTGAAGATGTTCTTGCTGCGCAGCGACTTCAGCAGGGCGGGCAGGTAGGCGATGTGGCCGAAATGATGGACGTTGGGATTGCCAAGGTAGGCCGCGACCGCATCGGCGCCGTGCTCGCGCTGCACGGCCGCCAAACGCTCGCCGGCCTCGGCCAGGGCTTCGTCCCAGCTGATTTCCTGCCATTCGCTGCCGCGGCGGCGCATCGGGCGGCGCAGGCGGTCGGGATCGGCCTCCAGGTCCAGGATGGCGTTGCCCTTGGGGCAGACGTGGCCGCGGCTGAACGGGTCGGCGGCGTCGCCCCGGATGGCCACCAGGGCCTCGCCCTCGTACTGCAGCTCCAGGCCGCAGATGGCCTCGCACAGCGGGCAGGCGCGGAAGCGGGATTGGCGGGCCATGGCGGTGTCCTGAGGTTGATGGCCCGAGTTTAGGTCAGCAATGCGGGCTTCGGGATCCCGGCCGCGTTAAACTAGCGGAATGTCCCTTATCTCACTCCTGGGCGTCGACTTCAGCGTCGGCGGCCCGCTCCTGCTCGATGCCGTAAACCTGACGATCGAGCGCAACGAGCGCGTCTGCATCGTCGGCCGCAACGGCGCCGGTAAATCCACCCTGCTGCGGCTGCTGTCGGGCGAACTCGTGCCCGACGACGGCGTGCTGACCCGCGAGGGCCGCATCGCCGGCCTGGCGCAGGAGGTGCCCAAGGACCTCAGCGGCAGCGTCTTCGACGTGGTGTCGATGGGCCTGGGCGAGCTGGGCGCCGACCTGGCCCGCTACCACCACATGCTGCACGACGGCATGGACATCGACATGGACGAGCTGGGCACGGTGCAGGCCCGCATCGAGGCCGGCAACGGCTGGCAGATCGAACAGCGCGTCGAACAGGTGATCAGCAAGCTCGACCTGCCCGAGGACGCCGAGTTCTCGGCGCTCTCGGGCGGCATGAAGCGCCGCGTGCTGCTGGCCCAGGCCCTGGTGGCCGCGCCCGACCTGCTGCTGCTCGACGAGCCCACCAACCACCTGGACATCGAATCGATCGCCTGGCTGGAGGAGTTCCTGAAGAACTTCGGTGGCAGCGTGGTCTTCGTCACCCATGACCGCGAGTTCCTGCGCAACCTGGCCACCCGCATCATCGAGATCGACCGCGGCCAGGTGACCAGCTGGCCCGGCGACTACGACAACTTCCTGCGCCGCCGCGAAGAGCGGCTGCACGCCGAGGCGCAGGCCAACGCGCTGTTCGACAAGAAGCTGGCCCAGGAAGAGGTGTGGATCCGCCAGGGCATCAAGGCCCGGCGCGTGCGCAACGAAGGCCGCGTCACCGCGCTCAAGGCCCTGCGCCGCGAGCGCGCCGAGCGTCGCGAGCAGGCCGGCAACGTCAAGCTGGCCGCCGCGGGCGCCGAGAAGTCGGGCCGCAAGGTGTTCGAGGCCAAGCACGTCGATTTCGCGTTTGGCGACCGCGTGCTGGTGCGTGATTTCAGCACCGTCATCCAGCGCGGCGACAAGATCGGACTCATCGGCCCCAACGGCTCGGGCAAGACCACCTTGCTCAAGCTGCTGCTGGGCGACCTGCAGCCTACGGCGGGCACGATGCACGTCGGCACCAACCTGGAAATCGCGTTCTTCGACCAGCTGCGCGGCGCGCTGCGCGAGGACTGGAACGCGCTGGACAACGTCTCGGAAGGCCGCGAGTTCATCGAGATCAACGGTGGCCGCAAGCATGTGATGGGCTACCTGCAGGATTTCCTTTTCAGCCCCGACCGCGCGCTGTCGCCGATCACCAAGCTCTCGGGCGGCGAGCGCAACCGCCTGCTGCTGGCCAAGCTGTTTACCAAGCCTTTCAACGTGCTGGTGATGGACGAACCGACCAACGATCTGGATGTGGAAACCCTTGACCTGCTGGAGG
>JANOJQ010000232.1:0-8666 GCA_031418815.1 Lysobacteraceae bacterium | reverse complement strand
GCCGCAACGGACGCCAACGATAGACCGCCCCGGACAGTGGGTCCTCGCGAGGACCGATCCGGTCGCCGCAGCCCCGATGCGCGTGATGGTGGGACGGGGCCAGCGCGCCCTGATCTGATGCGCCGCAGGGCGAGAGACGCGAGCGCGAATGGAACCTACAGCGCCACGCTGTTGAAGGCCTAACGCCTAGTAGACCTCCAAATGGAGGTGTAGCGCCGTATGTTTGACCACAGGCCTCAGCCGGTCAAGCCCCAAGAAGCCCGCCACACCAAGCCCGTAGCCGCATCGCGTGAGTCCCGCTCACGGTTTATTTCCGGCGCTATCCCTTGTTCCGGCCGTGTATTCATTTATTGGGCTCATTCGGCGGTTTTTCCCGCCGGGATATCTGGCGCATTCGCGCCCGCTGCAGCGCCGTTTGCAACTGTGTGCAGGACTATTGCCTCGATTATCCGCCTGTCGCCTGCGGTGCCCCGGCGCTCCTGTCTTGCCGAGTCGCCCGATTTCCCGTGGCCCGGCCATCACGGACAAAGGCCATGGGGAATGGCTGCCAGGGTGGTGGACATGGCGGTTGAGCGCAGCGCGGGTGACCTTGCGCGGGCGGGGAGTGGTGCGTCTGGGTGCCGCCGGGGTGGCCGTGCCGTTGTTCCGGCGGCTGGTGCGGGTGTCGGTGCTGGGTTACGGGGCGGCGATCATGACGGGCCTCGGCCTGGCGTTCGGATTCGCTTGGCAGGGGGCCTTGGTCGGCGCGGCCGGTTTCGCGGCCACGTGCACGGCCATCGTCATGCAGCGGCCTTGTGCAGTGGCAGGTGTCGCGGCCAAACGCGATCGGGCAGGCGCCACCAGACGAAACTCATTCGATGCTGATCCACGGGTTGCCGCGGGCATCCAGCGGCAACCGTTCCATGGCGCCGGCAGGCGCTGTCTTGGCGTGTTGGGTGATCAAGGCGCCATCGCGCGCCAGCTGGTCGCGCACGCGCAGGACCTGGGGGTTGCCGGGCTGCACCTGGAAGTTGCCCAGATAATGGTCCTTGCCTTCCTGCACGTCGAAGGCCATCGGCTGGAAGTTCTCCTGCCACTGGGCCGAATAAGGGCCCACGCTGGGTTCGCCCATCGAGTAGGTGATGCCGGTGATGGCGAAGCGGCCCGGGGGCAGGCAGGCCTCCACCACGTCGCCGTACTCGTCGTCGAGCAGGAAATCATTGCCCTTGGCGCTCCAGGGCACGAAGCGCAGGGTCGCCGTGGCATAGCGCCTGTCGGTGGCCAGGGTCTTGAAATCCACGGTGAGCACGGCGCGACTGTAGGTGGCGCTGCGCAGTGCGGTCACCGTGAGATAGACGCAGCCCTTGGGCTGGCCGCGCTTGGCCTTGATGGATTTTTCCCAGAGCGCGCCGCCAAACAGCAGTTCCCGGGCCTGGATGGGTTCGGGCACGGCCAGGATGGACACCAGGGCGAGCGTGGCGAGGGACAGTGTCGGGCGGATTTTCACGCGGGGATGGCTCCGTCGTTGGTCGCTCAAGGGGTACGGCGGGGGCGCCGCTAGCCGGTGAGATGGTTGAAGCAAACGGGCTCGACGAGGCGCAGCGAACCCACCGCACCCGGGTCGGCGCCATCTTCGCGGGTCAACGCCACCGAGCAGCCCTCACCCTCCATCCAGAAAAAGGCGCGGTAGCGCGCGCCGGCGGCGGGCACGAACGACTGCGTGACGACGCAAGTGGTGTACTCGGTGAAGCCGGCCGCGCCACGCTGGTAGATGAAGCTGTAGACCATCGGCCGGTTTGCCGGAATCGCCCGGGTCACGCCGCCCTTGTCGTCGCCTTCGCCCTGGATCGCCCGGGTGGAAAAGCTCGCCAGGCGGTTGCCGTTGGCGCTGGGCGCGCAGCTTTCATCGTCGAAGTTCTGCACCAGCACCCAGGAGCCGTAGTTCTGGCTCAGGTCGGCTGACAGCGTGAGGGTGGCGGTGGCCACGCCCACCGGGGGCACGTACGGCGTGGCGCAGGAACAAAGCAAAACGGCGACGCCTCCGGCCAGAAGGAGGGATCTCATCGGGAGCTCCCGGATAGGTGTGGCGGGGTCGGCGACAGGAACAGCCAGCCGAAGAAAACCATGAACACCAGATCGTTCATGCCGTAGATGGCGTAGAAGATGCCGGCGAAGGCATCGGTGGAATACAGCTGCGAAAGGCTGTTCCCGGAAAGCCAGACGACCCACGCCACGACGTAGACAAGCTTCTCCACGGCGAAAACGCCCGCCAGCCACTTCACGTGGCTGCCGCCGGCCGCGGCGGCCAAGTACGCCAGGCCCCATACGACGATCATCACCAGACCGAAATTGGACATCACCACAGGGTCGGCGTCATTGATGGCCTGGTTGGTGAACAGCCGTGAGAACACCAGTACGCCGCCGATGTTCATCAGTCCGGCCGCGATGAGGCCGTTTCTCGCCAGTTTCGTGTGCATGTGATTTCCCATGGAGGGTGCCGGCGCGGAGCGAGGGGTCCAGGCGACTCAATCGAACAACTGCTGCACCTTGTCGTCCCAGAGGACGGCGTTGACCACCCACGTTTCCCTGGGCCGGTAGAAGGTGCAGGTGAAGCGCAGCGCATGGTTTTCGTACTTGATCAGGAATACGTGCGAGAGGTAGCTCTGGCCAGCCATGGACGTGCGGACGTGTTCGGCGCCGATGGGCGCACCGAACCGGCCGGCGACCATGCCCAGCTGCGACTTGGTCTGGTAAGCGAGGTTGGTGACCTCTTCGGCCGGAAGCGTCCAGTGCTTGCCGAGCAGTGCGAACGCGGCGTCGGAATCGTTGTCGCCAAACTTCGAGGCGGCCTCGCCGCAAATGGCCTTGGTTTGCTCCGGGGTGGCGAGGGGGGCCGGGTTGGCGACGGCGAGCGTGGTCGCCAGGGCGAGCATGGTCAGGCTTGGCATGGGAGTCCCGTGTGGCGCGGTGGTTTGATGATGGGTAGGAACGTACCAGAAGGCCGCGGCGCAGGCGACGGGCCCTCTGCGCCGGTGCAAGGTCTGACCGGGTCAGGTTCGCATGTCGAGCGAAAGTTGGATCAGCCCAAGCGCGGTGACGTATCGCTGCCGCCGGCCCATCAGCATCATGTGGCCCGGAACTCAGGCTGGGGGAACGAGCCGACGCCCCGTGGCCTTCTGGAATTGTCCGAGCAGGCGCGACAGCTGCGGCTGCGTCAGGACAAGCCGCTTGCTCAGGCCCCAGGGGCTTCGTCCCCGCTGGTACTTGAAATCCATCCACCGGGTCCGGGGCGTGGCGTGCCGGAAGGTCTCCCAGATCATCGGCATGAACTCGTCTTCCAGCGCCAGGCCGACGATGTGCCTGATGCTGACCCGCTCGGTGTCGCCGCGCTTGAGGCGATACGTGATGTACAGCGAGCGGCGCCGGCATGCGCAGGTGCGGCGAAGCAGCGATTGGTCCCAGCCGCTGGGCGCCAACTCGTCGTGGATGAAGGCGGCGATGCTCCTGGAGCCGCAGACCACAAGCCAGCCCGGCCGTTCCCCGCAGGCCAGGCACTGCCACCCATACTTAGCCGCCATGGCTCTTCACCGGGAACCGCCTTTGGCTTTGCCGCCGCACAGGTGGCCAGTGTGGCACGCGCCGGGGGGCTGTCCCGCGGTGAGCGAACGCCTTCTTCGGCGTGGGCCATCCCGGGGTTCCATCCGCCATGGCATCCGGGATTTCGCGCAGCACGCTGCGCCGGACCCCGCCCGCCTCAGGGTTGGCGCATCACGCGCGACATCCGGCCGATGAGGTTTTCCCGCGGCACGGGGCCGAAGTAGCGGCTGTCCACGGAATGGTCGCGGTTGTCGCTCAGCACGAAGACATGGCCGGGCGGCACCGTCAGCGGCTCCAGGTCACGACCGGGGCCCGGGCCCAAGGCCGGGCTTGCGCCCGCTGGCATCGGCTGCGGCTGGCCGTTGACCAGCACCGCGCCCTCGCTCATCTCCACCCGCTCGCCGGCGACGGCCGCCACGCGACTTATCCACGCGGTGCTGCCGAAGTCCTGCGGCGGGAAAAAAACGATGACATCGCCGCGCCCGGGAGCAGCCCGCATGAAAGCCTTGGCATCCACCAGTACCACGTCCCCGGGAGCCAGCGTGGGCGACATCGAGATCGCCGGCGTGCGGTACACCATGTAACCCAGCATGCGCGCCCGCAGGTCCCAGGTCGCGGTGCCGAACGGGTTGATGAAGTACATCGCCACCAGGGCCATCATCGATGCGGCCACGCCGCCCGCCAGCCACCAGGCGCGCGCTGCGGATTTCGATGGCGGCATGTTCAGCGCGTCACTGCCGCAGCGCAGCGGCGGGGAAGCGATTCGCGGCCAGCAGCGCCCGGGACACGTTGCTCACCTCGGAACCGCGATAGGCCAAGCCCGCCAACGGCACATACCAGTGCCCGTGCAGCATGATGCGGTTGACCAGCGCAATGGGCATCCGCCACCAGCCCATGTGGCCGCGCGCCGTGGCGAAGTCACGGAACTCCAGCACCAGCGCGCCCCGTCCGGCTACTTCGGCGATGTAGACATTGTCCAGTTCGCACCACGGGATGCGGCGCCCGCCGCGGCGGTGGTCGGTGATGCCGCGGGCGTCCAACCGCAGTACCGGCCCCTGCCAACGGTAAACGCGCGTGCCCGTCCAGACCTTGAACAGGTAGACCAGCAAGAAGGGCAGGGTGACCACGGCGCTGGCCCGTAGCCTCATTTCAACGTCGGGGTTGGCCCATCCCGAGAGCATGAAAGTGCCGTAAGCCAGGGTGGCCAGCACCAGCGCGCCGAAGATGATGGTGAACAGGGCCTTGGGCCCGGAGTAGTGCAGCTCCAGCTCGCGGCTGCGGCGGGGCGGGCTGGGCGCGGCGGTGTCCATCCGCGCTCAGTCCACCAGCGTGAAGGACGACTCCAGCGGCAGCATCACCCGGCGGCCGCTGTCGCGCAGCATCACTTTCACCGTCCACTGGCCGGCGAGGTCCGCGGGCTCGGCGACGAATTTCACCACCGGTGCCGACAGGTAAATGTGCCGGGCATCGCCCAGCGCCGTACCCTGGTAACACACGAGGTTCTTCTGGTCGGCCGACACCGAGCCGTCCGGACGCACGACGTGGATGTCGCAGCGCACGTCGGCCTTGCGTGCGGCGTCGAGTTTGGGATTGGCGAAGAAGATCAAGAGCGCCAGTTGGCCGCCCCGACCGACCTGGCTGGCTTCGGTGATCGCCGTTGCACCGTCGCCGGGGGTGGCCCACTTCACCGCCCAGTCGCGGTCGGCGGTGATCACCAAGGCGCCGGAGAAACCGCGCTTGCTCTGGTGCGAGGCGGTGTCGGCCAAGGGCTTGCCGTCGGGGCCGGACCAGAAATCGCTGGCCATCGCGGGCAGGGACAGGCAGAGCATCAGGAGCAGGGTCAAGCGCTTCATGGCGGGCCTTGTGGTGGGGGTCAGTGTCGCGCGGCCGCGGCGCGCAGTTGCGCCGCCTGGCTGCTGCCGAGGAAAGCGGTGATGCCGTGGCGCACCAGGTACAGCACTGGGATCAGTGCGATCGCCGCGGCCATCTTGTAGCCGTAGTTCAGCGTGCCCACCGCCAGGAACAGGTCCATGGACCACTGCTGCGGCCCCAGCACGAAGGCGATGTACAGCACCACGAAGCTGTCCACCAGCTGCGACACCGCCGTGGAGCCGGTGGCGCGCAGCCACACCAGGCGCTCGCCGGTGGCGTGGCGGATGCGGTGGAACACGCTCACGTCGATCAGCTGGCCCACCAGGAAGGCCACCAGCGAGCCGCCGATGGTCCACAGGCCCTGGCCGAACACCGCCGCGAACGCCTTCTGGTAGTCGGGCACGCCCTGGTCGGCGGCCACGCCCACCCACCAGGACGCCGGCGCCAGCGCAATGGCCAGGTAGGCGAACACGAAGCCGTAGACGATCACGGCCACCGCCAGCCAGCTGATGAAGCGCACGCCGCGCTTGCCGTAGAACTCGTTGACGATGTCGGTCATCACGAACACGATCGGCCACAGCAGGGTGCCCGCGGTGAAGTTCAGCGAGCCGGTCTGCCCGAACAGGTTCCATTCGAAGGGCTGCAGGCCCAGGGTGTCTTCCAGCGCGAAGATCTTCACGCCGATCAGTTCGGCCAGCAGCGCATTGCTGACGAAGAACACCGCCAGCACCAGGAACAGCCGGTTGGCCCGCTCCTGTCCGGTCATGTGGCGGCACCGGGGCGGTCGAAGGGGATGGAGTCGGGGCTCACCGCGCCGCCGGAGATGATGAAGGCCATGGCCTGGTCCACGGTCCAGTCGGTGGGCGTGAGCTTTTCCACCGGCACGATTTCCAGGTAGCCCGAGGTCGGGTTGGGCGTGGTGGGCACGTAGACGGCGGCCAGTTCGCGGCCGGTGCCTTCCTCGCGCATCACGCGGGTGACGAAGCCGATGCACTTCATCTCGCGGTGCGGGAAATCGATCAGCACCACGCGCTGGGTGCCGTCGGGCTTGGTCTGCAGCAGGTCGAGCAGCTTGCGCGCGCTGCCGTACACGGTCTTGAGCAGCGGAATGCGTGCGATCTGGCCTTCCACCCACGCCAGCAGGCGCTGGCCGACCACGCGCCGGGCCAGTGCGCCCACGCCCACGATGACGGCGATGGTGGCCACCACGGCGATGGCCGACTGGGTGAAGGCATCATCGAGCCAGCCCAGCATCTCCGGATGCGCGCTGGCCAGCTGCGCCGACAGCGGCCCGACCACCGGCTGACTGATGCCCGAAAGCATGCCCAGCACGAACTTGAACACGATCCAGACCAGCCAGATCGGCAGCAGGGTGAGCAGGCCGGTGAAGAAGTACGCGCGGAGTCTTCGCATGCCGCGATTGTAGGGCAACTAGCGCGCGCCGAGCTCGCTCGCGCTGACCGCGCGCACCAGCCGGAAGCCGATGTCGTCGAAGCCGGTGTCGGAATCGAAATCGTCGGCCTGCTGGGCGTTCACGCGCGCGGGCGGGTCGCGCCAGCCGGCGCCGGCCACCAGGCGCCGCTGGCAGCCGCGGGCGCAGTCGGCAAGCCACTCGCGGGCATTGCCGCGCAGGCCGGTGAGGCCGATGCCGCTGGCCGGGCCCTGGCTGGCGGAAACGGTGCCTTCGCTGCCGCAGGCCACGCGGCCGTCGCTGCAGGCGTTGCCGCTGCCGCGTCCGGCGGCCAGGGGAGCCCACTCGCCGCGGGTGGGCAGCCGGTACTCGGCGCCGGTGCGGCGGCTGAGCCACTGCGCGTAGGCGCGGGCGTCGTCGTAGCTGACGCAGACCACGGGGTGGTTGCCGCCCTGGTTGAAGCCCGGGTTGTCCCAGGTGCGTTTCTTCAGCGAAATCGGCGCGAGGCGATTGCGGCAGCGCGACGCCGGGCGGCCGGTGCCGGAGGCGAACGCCGCGTACTCGCTGCGCGTGACTTCCGAGCGCATGGCGGCGATGCCGGCGCGGTCACCGCGCGGCACCTTGGCCAGCACCATCGCCACGCCGGTGTCCTTGAGCGGGTCGCCGGCCTTGGGCAGGGAGATGGCCTGCGACCAGGCGGGCTCAAGCGGCTGCGAGGGCACGTCCAACGCCGTGGCGAGCGACTTGGTGCGGCCCACGGCGTCGGCGTCGAGGGCCTTCAGGCCGTCCTGCAGGCGCCTTAGCAGCGCCGGCACCAGCGATTGGCGCAGCGCCACCCAGGGCTTGCCTTCCTCGCGCTTGAGTTCGACCACGAAGGGCGCGATGCGCTGGTAGTTCTCGCGCGCCTCGTCGTCCTTGCCGGCGACGACGGCCTCGCCGATGCGCTTGGCGTAGAAGGCCACCACTTCGTCGGCCAGGCGCGGCAGCGCCGGTTCGCGCGGGGCCAGGGCGCGCGCTTCGCGCAGCGACTGCATGGCGTTGTCGCCCGGCGGCAGGCTCAGCCGCTGGCGATCGATCTGCCGGCGCGCGGCCGCGAGTTCGCGGGCGCCGACGCGGGTGGGGTCGTAGTCAAGCGGCACCACCGACACTTCGGCGGTCACCTGGGCAAACGGCCCGGGCAGCAGGCCCGGGGCGGGGGCCTGGGCGGCATTCGCCAGCGCGGTGTCCACCGGCGTGGGCGGCTCGGCTTCGACCGCGGTCGGCGCCGCCACGGTGGGCGCGGCCGTGGCCGGTGCAGCCGCTGCCGGCGCGCTGTCCTGCGCGGTGAAGAAATCGTTTTCGGTCCCGGCGGGCCGATCACGCTGGAGCCAGGCCACCGCCACCACCACCAGGGCCACGCCGGCCAAGCCGCTCACCATCGGCTTCCAGCGCGCCTTGAAAAAGGCGCCGACCTTGCCCACGTCCAGCAAGGGCTCCACCGGTTTGCCGCCGGCGATCTGGTTGAGCGCGCTCAGCATCTGCTGGGCGTTGCGATAGCGGTTGTCGGGCGACTTGGCCATCGCGCGGTCGAGGAAGGGCTGCCAGTGCTTTTTCTCCGGCGGCAGGCGCGGCACCGGGTCCTGCGCGTGCATCAGCGCCAGCGCCAGCGGGTCGGAGGCCTGGTAGGGCAGGCGGCCCATCAGCAGCTCGTGGGCCAGCACGCCGACGCTGTACAGGTCGGCGCGGCCGTCCACCACTTCGCCACGGGCCTGTTCGGGCGCCATGTAGCCGCCGCTGCCGACGGCGAGGCCAGCGGTGGTGATGCGGG
>JANOJQ010000231.1:0-51626 GCA_031418815.1 Lysobacteraceae bacterium | reverse complement strand
GGGCGGCTCCAGCACCGCGTTCACCATCTTCGCCATCCACCTGATGGGCATCAGCTCGATCATGGGCGCCATCAACATCATCGCCACCATCCTCAACATGCGCGCCCCGGGCGTGGACCTGCTGAAGATGCCGGTGTTCGTCTGGACCTGGCTGATCACCGCCTTCCTGCTGATCGCGGTGATGCCGGTGTTGGCGGGCGCGGTGACGATGCTGCTGACCGACAAGTTCTTCGACACCAGCTTCTTCAATGCCGCCGGCGGCGGTGACCCGGTGATGTACCAGCACATCTTCTGGTTCTTCGGGCACCCCGAGGTCTACATCATGATCCTGCCGGCGTTCGGCATCGTGTCGGAAATCATCCCGACCTTCGCCCGCAAGCCGCTGTTCGGCTACCAGGCCATGGTGTACGCCACGGCGTCGATCGCCTTCCTGTCGTTCATCGTGTGGGCCCACCACATGTTCACCGTGGGCATGCCGCTGGGTGGCGAGCTGTACTTCATGTACGCCACCATGCTCATCGCCATCCCCACCGGCGTGAAGGTGTTCAACTGGGTGACCACCATGTGGCGCGGCTCGATGACCTTCGAGACGCCCATGCTGTTCGCGCTGGGCTTCGTCATCATGTTCACCATCGGCGGCTTCTCGGGCCTGATGCTGGCGATCGTGCCGGCCGACTTCCAGTATCACGACACCTACTTCGTGGTGGCGCACTTCCACTACGTGCTGGTCACCGGCGCCATCTTCGGCATCATGGCCGGCGTGTACTACTGGCTGCCCAAGTGGACCGGCCACATGTACAACGAGACGCTGGGCAAGTGGCACTTCTGGCTGTCCACGTTCTTCGTGAACCTGCTGTTCTTCCCGCAGCACTTCCTGGGCCTGGCCGGCATGCAGCGCCGCGTGCCCGACTACAACGTGGCCTTCGCCGACTTCAACCAGTGGTCGACGATCGGCGGCTTCGGCTTCGGCATCAGCCAGCTGCTGTTCGCCTACATCGTCTGGAAGGCCGCGCACGGTGGCGTCAAGGCCGAAGCGCGTTCGTGGGAAAACGCCAAGGGCCTGGAGTGGACGGTGCCTTCGCCGGCCCCGCACCACACCTTCACCCATCCGCCGGTGATCCGCGACGGCGACCTGGCCCACGGCGACATCACCCACTGAGGACCCGTGGCGCCCCCCAGGGCGCCGCGAACCCGACATGACCACGCCCAACGAAAAGCCCGCCACCGACACCCGCCGCCGAAGCGTGCGCATCACTGCCTGGGCCGTCGGCCTGGTGGCGGTCGGCATCTACGCGACCTTCCTGCTGTCGGTGATGCTGCCGTGAGCCAGCCGTCGGTCAAGTCCAGCCTGCGCACCATAGCCACGGTGTCGGTGCTGTTCTTCGTCGGCACCTTCGCGCTGGTGCCGCTGTACTACATCGCCTGCGAAAAGGTGTTCGGCATCAAGCTCGAGGCCGGCCCCGCCGGCGAGCAGCAGGTGGCGGGCATGGTGGAGGACAAGGCGCGCACCATCACCGTGCAGTTCGACGCCACCGTGAACTCGAAGCTGCCCTGGGCCTTCAAGCCCCAGCAGCTCACCATGCAGGTGCACCCGGGCAAGCAGTACGAGGCCAACTACCTCGCCCGCAACACCTCCGACCACGCGATCGTCGGCAACGCCGCGCCGTCGGTGGCGCCGTCCACGGCGTCCACGTTCTTCAACAAGACCGAGTGCTTCTGCTTCACCGAGCAGCTGCTCGGCGCCGGCGAGGAGCGCCTGATGCCGGTCCGCTTCATCGTCGATCCGGATCTGCCGGAGCACATCAACACCATCACGCTTTCGTATACCTTCTTCAGCAACGAATCGGCCACGGCGCGACTGGTGGCAACGGCGGCAGCGCCGTCCGCCGCACGCACCGCGCCTTGACCGCAGGCCTTACAGGAATACCGGGGAACCCCATGGCACAGACCACCCACGACGATCCGAACGTCTATTACGTCCCGCACCACAGCCCGTGGCCCTTCGCCGGCTCCATTACGCTGTTCATCACGATGATCGGCGTGGCGAACTGGCTCAACGGCCACGCCTGGGGCCAGCCGGTGTTCTTCATCGGCTTCCTGGCGACCCTGTCGGTGCTGTTCGCCTGGTTTGGCAACGTCATCTCCGAGTCCATCGCCGGCAGGTACAACGACCAGGTCGACGCCTCGTTCCGCATGGGAATGATGTGGTTCATCTTCTCGGAAGTGATGTTCTTCGCGGCCTTCTTCGGCGCCCTGTTCTATGCCCGCATGTTCGCGCTGCCGTGGCTGTCGGGCGAGGGTGACGGCGCCCTGACCAACCAGTTCCTGTGGCAGGGCTTCGTCGCGGGTTGGCCGACCAACGGCCCCGCCGGCATCGGCGGCGCGTTCCAGACCATCCCGGCCTGGGGCCTGCCGCTGATCAACACCCTGATCCTGCTGAGCTCGGGCATCACCATCACCATCGCCCACCATGCGCTCAAGGCCGGCCACCGCAAGTCGCTGCTGGTGTGGCTCGGCGCCACGGTGCTGCTGGGCAGCCTGTTCCTGTACTACCAGGCCGTGGAGTACATCCACGCCTACGACATCAACCTGACGTTGGGCTCGGGCATCTACGGCTCCACCTTCTTCATGCTCACCGGCTTCCACGGCATGCACGTGTTCCTGGGCACGCTGATGCTGGCGATCATCTGGCTGCGCTGCCTGAAGGGCCACTTCAGCAAGGACCACCACTTCGGCTTCGAGGCCGTGGCCTGGTACTGGCACTTCGTGGACGTGGTGTGGCTGGGCCTGTTCCTGTTCGTCTACGTGGTCTGACCAAAAGCCTTACGCGAACGCATCGGGGGCCGGCCGACAGGCCGGCCCTTTGTTTTCGCCGCTCAGCCGCCGATGCCGTGCGGCTTGATCACGCCGCCGAGGATGCCGGCCACCACCAGCAGGATCAGCGCCACGGACAGGCCGATGCGCCAGGTCAGCGACTTCACCGTGCGGTCGGTCTTGCCCTTGTCCACCATCATGTAATACAGGCCGGCGCCCAGGTTCCAGAGGATCAGGATCAGGAAAGCGATGATGAGCAGCTTCTGCACGACGTGGGTCCGCGGTCTGGGTGAAGACCCATTATCCGCCGGCCGGGCATGGCTGACGTGAATCGCCGCTGGATCCTGAGCGTCCTGGGCCTGTGCCTGGTGCTGGCATTTTCGGCGCTTGGCCGTTGGCAGCTGGGTCGCGAGGCCAGCAAGCGCCTGCAGCTGGCCGAGGCCGCCTCTGCGCTGGCCGCGCCGGCGCAGGCGCTGGGCCCCGCGTCGCGAGGCGACAGCGCGGCGCCCGCCAAGGTGGCGGGTCGCGGCTTCTTCATGCCGACACCGCGCTTGCTGCTGGACAATCAGCGCCGTGGCTCGCAGGTCGGCGTGCGGCTCTACTGCAGTTTCCAGCCCGAAGCCGGGCAGGCGCTGCTGGTGGACATGGGCTGGCTGCCGTTGGCGCCCAACCGCAAGCTGCCGGGAGCGATCTGCCCGGTGGGTGAGTTCGAGATCGCGGGGCTGCTGGTGCCGCCGCCGGCCGTCGGCCTGCCGATGGGTCCAGGCCTGGTGGAACAGGACGACGGCCAGGGTTGGCTGGCGACGCGGCTGGAGACCGCTGCCGTGTCGGCGGCATGGAAGCTGGACGCGCCGCTCGCGGCCCGCGTGCTGCGCCTGGACCCGGCGCTGCCGATCGGCCACGAGCGCGACCTCGAGCTGCTGGCCAACACGCTGCCGCCCGAGAAACACCGCGGCTACGCCATCCAGTGGTTTGGGTTGGCGATCGCCACCTTCATCATCATCCTAGTGCTCAATCTTCGCAGGCGCCCATGAACCAGCCCAACCAGACCCGCTCCCGCCTCATCCTGTTCGTGGTGGCGGCCATGTTCCTGGGCAGCTTCGGCGTCGCCGCCACGCTGTTCTTCAGCGGCTGGAAACCCACGCAGACGCGCAACGTCGGCGAGATGCTGAGCCCTTACCCGGACCTGCGCCCGTTGGCCCTTCTGCGCGCCGACGGCACGCCGTGGCAGTGGCAGCCGGTATCGCGGCAGTGGCAGGTGATCGTGGTGCCGCCGGCCGACTGCGGCGCGCCCTGTGCGCAGATGCTCGACGCGCTGCACCGCGTGTGGGTGTCGGAAGGCCGCCACGCCGACAAGCTCAAGGTGCTGTGGTTCGGCGAATTGCCCGCCGGAGCGGCGCCGTTCAGCGGCCTGGTGCCGATGCAGCCCAACCCGGGCCTGCAGGCGCGGCTGCCCGACCTGGCGCGCGCCGATGCCCTGCCGGTCTACCTGGCCGATCCCAATGGTTACCTCGTCTTGCGCTACCCCGCGGGCTTCAATCCCTCGGGCCTGCGCAAGGACCTCGGACGTGTGTTGAAGTAGGCCCCCAATGAGCAGCCCTTCCCGTCATTACCACCGCCTTGCCTGGGCCGCCGTGCTGCTGGCCCTGTGCGTGATCGTATTCGGCGGCTTCGTCCGCCTGTCCAATGCCGGCCTGAGCTGCCCGGACTGGCCCACCTGCTACGGCAAGGCCACGTGGCCGACCCAGGACCACGAGATCAGCGCCGCCAACGCGTCCTACGAGCGCCTGGTGGAAGTCAGCAAGGCCTGGCGCGAACAGTTCCACCGCCACATTGCCGCGCTGCTGGGCCTGCTGGTGCTTGGCCTGGCGCTGCTGGCGGCGCGCAAGCGCTCGTTCGGCGCGGCCAGCGTGCTGGTGGCGTCGGGGCTGGTGGCGCTGTCCATCCCGATCTACATGGGCGTCGGCATGGAAAGCGACCACGTGCTTTCGGTGGCGCTGGTGGTGGTGGCCGAACTGATCCTGCTGGTGCAGGCACTGCGCTGGTCGAACGTCGATTCGGCGCGCCTGAGCACCTTCGTGCTGATGGTGATCATCTTCCAGGCCGTGCTGGGCATGTGGACAGTGATATGGCTGGTGAAGCCCGTCATCGTCATGGCGCACCTGTTGGGCGGCCTGCTGACGCTGTCGCTGCTGACCTGGCTGGCCTGGCGCACCACGCCCGGCAGCGCGCTGGTGCAGGCCGAGGCGCCGCGCCTGCGCCGCCTGCTGTGGATCGGCCTGGGCCTGCTGGTGGCGCAGATCGCGCTCGGCGGCTGGACCAGCGCCAACTACGCCGCGCTCGCCTGCGGCACCGATTTCCCGACCTGCCTGGGCCAGTGGTGGCCGCAGCAGGACTACCGCGAGGCCTTCGTGCTCTGGCGCGGCATCGGCGTGGACTACGAAGGCGGCGTGCTGGACGGCCCCGCGCGCGCGGCCATCCAGATGAGCCACCGCATGCTGGCGATCCTGGTGGCCGGCCATCTCACGGTGGTCGGCATCCGCATGCTGCGCACGCCTGGCCTGGTGTTCTGGGGCAGCGCGCTGCTGGTGCTGCTGGCCGCACAGGTCGCCCTGGGCATCAGCAACGTGGTGCTGGGCCTGCCGCTGTGGGTGGCCACGGCGCACAACGCCGGCGCGGCGCTGCTGCTGTTCACCCTGGTGGGCCTGCTGGCCCGACTGCGCGCGCCGGAATGACCATTCCCTTCGCCGCCTACTGGGAGCTGACCAAGCCGCGGGTGGTGGCCTTGATCGTGTTCACGGCGGTGATCGGCATGTTCCTTGCCATCCGCCCGGGTGAGGCGTGGCCGTGGGAACGCATCGTGCTGGGCGCGCTCGGTATCTGGCTGGCGGCCGCCTCGGCGGCGGCCATCAACCACCTGCTCGACCAGCGCATCGACGTGCTGATGGCGCGCACCCAGCACCGCCCCTTGGCCACCGGCTCGCTGCGGCCGGTGCAGGTGCTGGTGTTCGCGCTGGCGCTGGGTGCGCTGTCGATGGCGCTGCTGGTGTGGCGGGTGAACGTGTTCACCGCGGCGCTGACGTTTGCTTCGCTGATTGGCTACGCCGTCATCTACACCGGCTGGCTCAAGCGCGCCACGCCGCAGAACATCGTCATCGGCGGCCTGGCCGGCGCGGCGCCGCCGCTGCTGGGCTGGGCGGCGGTGAAGGGCTGGCCGGCGGGCATCTCGTTCTTCGGCCTGGCCGGCGCACCGCTGCACTACGACCACGCGCTGCTGCTGGTGCTGATCATCTACGTGTGGACGCCGCCGCATTTCTGGGCGCTGGCCATCTTCCGCCGCGACGACTACGCCAAGGCGCTGATCCCGATGCTGCCGGTGGTGTACGGCGTCACCTACACGCGCTGGCAGATCCTGTTCTACACGGTGCTGCTGCTGGTGGTGACGGTGCTGCCGTTCGTGGCGGGCATGAGCGGCGTGTTCTACCTCGGCGGCGCGCTGGTGCTGGGCGGCGTGTTCCTCTACTACGCCATCAAGCTGCTCAACCCGCCCAACGAGCTGTACGCGATGAAGGTCTTCAACTACTCCATCGTCTACCTGATGGCCCTGTTCGCCTTCCTGCTGGCCGACCACTGGCTGCTGCCGCCCCCCGCCGAAGTCGCCGCCGCCCTCCAGTTCGTCCCGGCCTGACAGGAACGGGGTCAGGTTCACTTCTTTTCACTAACATTTGTTAGTGAAAAGAAGTGAACCTGACCCCGTTCCTGTCAGCGGGGGCCGGCGTGGAGTTCGCGTAGTTCGGCTTTTTCGGGGTCGCCCAGGCCGGACATGCCGACTTCATTGATGCGGGCCTGCAGTTCGTCGAGGCGCTGCTGGCGGGTCTGGCGGGCGAGCTGCGCGAGGGCGTCGAGGAATTCCTCGCGCCACGCCGCAGGCTCGCCGGGGAAGACCTGCATGGCGAGCTTCTGCAGCGCCGCACCTTCATCGCGCTCGGCGAAGTGTTCGAGGATTGCGCCGGTGCCGATGCCCGGCCGCTCACGCGCCAGCGCGATCAGCTCCATCAGCAGCCCGATGCCGGGCTGGCGCAGGACGCCGAACAAATAGGGCGGTTCAATCTGCTCGGCCAGCGCCGGTTGCTGCAGCAACAGGGCGATAGCCGCGCGCACCAGGCTGACCTTCGGCGCCGGTGCACCGCTGCGGCCGCGCATGGATGGCGTCACCTGGGCGGCCGGCGCGGCCGCGGCGCGCTGGCCCACGCCGGTCAGTTCGGTGAGCCGCTGCTGCATGAGGTCACGGAAGGCGCCGTCGGGAATGCCGGCCAGCAGCGGCTTGGCGCGTTCGGCCAGCCGCGCCTTGCCCTCCATGCCGGCCAGGTTCACGTCCTTGGACAGCTCGCCGTAGAAGAACTCCGACAGCGGCATGGCCTGTGCCAGCCGCGCGTCGAAGCCGGCGGCACCTTCCTTGCGCACGATGCTGTCGGGGTCCTCGCCGTCGGGCAGGAACAGGAAAAGGGCCTGGCGTCCGTCGCGCATGCGCGGCAGCACCGACTCGAGCGCCTTCCAGGCTGCGCCGCGGCCGGCACGGTCGCCGTCGAAACAGAAGTACACGTCGGCGCAGTTGCGGAACAGCAGCTCGGCGTGGTCGGGCGTGGTCGCGGTGCCGAGCGTGGCGACGGCGGTGTTCACGCCGAACTGGAACAAGGCCACCACGTCCATGTAGCCCTCGACCACCACCAGCCGCGGGATCTTCGAGTGCGCCTGCTTCACCTGCCACAGGCCGTAGAGTTCGCGGCCCTTGTGGAACAGCGCGGTCTCGGGCGAGTTGAGGTACTTCGGACCCGCGTCCTTGCCGTCGGCCGGCGCCGCCAGCACGCGGCCGCCGAAGGCGATCACCCGGCCGCGGCGGTCGTGGATCGGGAACATCACCCGGTCGCGGAACTTGTCGTACACGCGGCCACTGTCGCTGCGCGACAGCATGCCGGTCTTCTCGAGCAGGGAAACACGGCGCTCGTCGGTGCCCAGCGCGTCCTTGAGCGCACTGAAGCCATCGGGCGCATAGCCGATGCCAAAGCGCGTGCGGTTCTCGGCGTCCACGCCGCGGCGGTCCAGGTACTCGCGCGCCTTGGCGCTGCCGGACAGCTGCTGGATGAAGAACTTTTCCGACGCCTCCAGCGCCAGGTACAGCTCGCGCGACTCACCGCTCTGGTTGCGCTGCTGGGTGTCGCGCGGTACTTCCAGGCCGCAGCGCTTGGCCAGTTCCTCGACCGCGTCCAGGAACTCCAGGCGGTCGTAGTTCATCAGGAAGCTGATGGCGGTGCCGTGCGCGCCGCAGCCGAAGCAGTGGTAGAACTGCTTGGTCGGCGACACCGTGAACGAAGGCGAGCGCTCGTCGTGGAACGGGCAGCGCGCCGAATACTCCCGGCCCTGGCGCTTGAGCGGCACGCGCGAGCCGACCACCTCGACGATGTCGGTGCGGGCCAGAAGGTCGTCTATGAAGGCGTCGGGGATGCGTGCCATGGCAGGCAGGATGCCATGGGGGAGGGGCTTCAGGCCCGATGCCTGGCGTCGAACGGCATCGGGCCTGAAAGCCCTCCCACACGGAAGGCGCGGGTCAGCCGGCGAGGGCTTTCTTGACCAGCTGCGACACCAGGCCCATGTCGGCCTGGCCGGCCAGGCGCGGCTTGAGCACGGCCATCAGCTTGCCAATGTCGGCCGGGCCCGCGGCGCCGGTCTCGGCCTTGGCGGTGTCGATGGCGGCCTGGATCGCGGCTTCGTCGAGCTTGGCCGGCAGGTAGGTTTCCAGCACGCCCAATTCGTAGCGCTCGATGGCGGCGAGGTCTTCGCGCGCGGCGGCCTCGTACTGGCTGATCGAGTCCTTGCGCTGCTTGACCATCTTCTCGATCACGGCCAGCACCAGCGGGTCGGTCATCTCGACGCGCTCGTCCACTTCCTTCTGCTTGATGCCGGCATTGATCAGGCGGATGACGCCCAGGCGATCCTTCTCGCCGGCCTTCATCGCGATCTTCATGTCTTCGGTCAGCTTGGCTTTCAGGGTCATGGGGGTTCTCCGGGGGGCTAAAAACACAAAAAGCCGGCGACGCGCGAGCGTGCCGGCTTTCCGGGAAACGCAGCGACTCAGTACAGGCGCTGGCGCTTGGTGACGTCGCGCGAACTGCGGCGCAGCTGGCGCTTCACCGCGGCGGCGGCCTTGCGCTTGCGCTCCTGGGTCGGCTTCTCGTAGAACTCGCGCTTGCGGGTTTCGGCGAGGACGCCGGCCTTTTCGCAGGTGCGCTTGAAGCGACGCAGGGCAAACTCAAACGGCTCGTTTTCGCGGACTTTGACAGACGGCATGTGTAATTCCTGGATTACGTGGATTTCGCCCGGCACGGCCGGCGAGCCGCGTATGATACGCGGGCGCCGGGGGCACAGGCAAGCCTGATTCCGCGGCATTCTTTGGATTCCGGCTTTTACCCCCAAGAAACAGGCACATGCGCGTCCTGGGAATCGAAACCAGCTGCGATGAAACCGGCGTGGCGGTCTATGACACCGACCGCGGCCTGCTGTCGCACACACTCTACAGCCAGGTGGCCCTGCATGCCGAATACGGCGGCGTGGTGCCGGAACTGGCCAGCCGCGACCACGTCCGCAAGCTGCTGCCCCTGGTGCGCCAGGCCCTGGCCGAGGCCGGGCTGGGCACGGCCGACCTGGACGGCGTGGCCTACACCGCGGGCCCCGGGCTGGTGGGCGCGCTGATGGTGGGCGCCGCCACCGGCCGGGCCCTGGCCTGGGCCCTGGACCTGCCGGCGGTCGGCGTGCACCACATGGAAGGCCACCTGCTGGCCCCGCTGCTGGAAGACCCCGGCCTGGCCCCGCCCTTCGTGGCCCTGCTGGTGTCCGGCGGCCACACCCAGCTGGTGGAAGTGGCGGCCATCGGCGACTACCGCCTGCTCGGGGAAACCCTGGACGACGCCGCCGGCGAAGCCTTCGACAAGACCGCCAAGATGATGGGCCTGGCCTACCCGGGCGGCCCCGAACTGGCCCGCCTGGCCGAATCGGGCCGGCCGGGCGTGTTCAAGTTCTCCCGGCCCATGACCGACCGGCCCGGCCTGGACTTCAGCTTCTCCGGCCTCAAGACCCAGGTGCTGCTGGCCTGGCAGGCCTCCGACAAGACGCCGGAGACGCGCGCCGACATCGCCCGCGGCTTCGAGGACGCGGTGGTGGAGACCCTGGCCATCAAGTGCGACCGCGCCCTGCAGCAGACCGACGCCCGCACCCTGGTGGTGGCCGGCGGCGTGGGCGCCAACGTCCGCCTGCGCGCCCGCCTGCAGGCGCTGGCGGCCAGGCGCGGCGGCCGGGTCTGCTTCCCGCGGCCGGAGTTCTGCACCGACAACGGCGCCATGATCGCCTTCGCCGGCGCGCTGCGGCTGCAGGCGGGCCAGGCCGAAGCCGCCGCCGTCACCGTGCAGCCACGCTGGGACATGGCAAGCTTGCCGCCTCTTTAAGGAAGGACCCGGGGCATGGACAAGGTTTTCATCGAGGCGCTCGAAATCGAATGCGTCATCGGCATCTACGACTGGGAGCGCAAGATCAAGCAGCCCATCGTGCTCGACATCGAGATGGCGTTCGACAACACCGTGCCGGCCGCCACCGACAACATCGCCGACACGCTGGACTACAAGGCCGTCAGCAAGCGCCTGATCCAGTACGTGTCCGAGTCCGAGTTCGGCCTGGTGGAGACGCTGGCCGAACGCTGCGCCGGCATCATCACCGGTGAGTTCGGCGTGCAGCACGTGCGCCTGAAGCTGAGCAAGCCCGGCGCCGTGCGCGGCTCCAAGGCCGTGGGCGTGATGATCGAGCGCACGCGCGCGCCGTGAGCACCGCCTGGCTGAGCCTGGGCAGCAACCTCGACGCCGAAGTGCACCTGGCGGCCGCGGCGCAGGCACTGCGCGCGCGCTTTGGCGCCGTGGTGTTCTCGCCGGTGTACCGCACGCCGTCGGTGGGCTTCGACGGCCCGGACTTCCTCAACGCCGCCGCCGCCATCCGGACCGACCTCGACCCGTTCGCGCTCAACGACTGGCTGCACGCGCTGGAAGACGCGCAGGGCCGGGTGCGCGGCGGCGCGCGCTTCGCCAGCCGCACGCTCGACATCGACATCGTTTTCTACGACGACTTGATACTGAAGGGTCCGGGCAACCTGGAGCTGCCGCGGCCCGAGCTGCGCCATGCCTTCGTGCTCAAGCCGCTGGCCGACATCGCGCCCGGCTACCGCGTGCCCACCACCGGCGAAACGCTGGCCGCGCTGTGGGCGGCGCACCCCGACGCAGCCACGCCGCCGGCGTGCGACCCGCTCCGCCTGGGCTGAGCCCTCAGCCGCAGCGCGCGGGCGCCGGCACGGCGCGGAAGTCCCGGTTCATCCTTCGCACGGCGTCGTGCAGCGGCCCCGGGTTGCCCTGCAGGTCGTACATGCCGCCGTACTGCACGTGGTCGAACAGCTGCACGTCGCGCAGCCGCAGCGCGCCCCGTTCGACCATGACCGAAAACGCCAGGTCGCCCTGCACCGGCACCGGTTCGATGGCGGTGCATGCGCGCTGTCGGCCGCGCCCGTCGAACGCCAGCGCCACGGCGGCGCCGGCGCCGGCCTGGAGCTGCAGCGTCGCGGGTGCGGTGGCGTCGGCCTCCAGGCAGATCTGGTCGGAGATGCCGTCGTCGGCGCGCATCAGCCGGCCGCGCCGGGCCGGCACGAGCTGCGAGAGGCGGTCGCCCTCGGCCAGGGCCAGCGCGAAGTCGCCGCTGGCCAGGGGCTGCAGCGCCGCTTGTGCGTCGCCGGCGCGGCGCTCCAGCTGCCAGCCCTCCAGTCCGTAGCCGAACGCGGGGTTGTGCAGTGGATTCTCGGCATAGTCCTGCCCGGTCCACAGCGCGTAGCCGGCCACTCCGCCCGCTTTCATCACGCACACCGACCGGTGCAGGAAACTGGCGATCTCCTCGGGCCGCAGCACCGCGTTCTGCTCGTGCCCCGGCGTGTTGTCGACGAAGTTGAACTGGTCAAGGAACAGGCGCCGCTGGCCGTCGCGGCCGGTTTCGTGCAGCATTCCGCCCAGTAGTTCAAGGCTGCGCTCAGCGGTCAGCTGCTCGCCCTGATTGAGCGCACCCCAGAACGGCGCCCAATAAATGGTCAGCGCGTGCCCCGGCGGCAGGCGCGTCATGCCTTCGTGGGCGATCCACTCGGCCACGACGGGTTTGCCGTCGGCGCCGGTTTCGTAGCGCGGCTCGCGGTCCACCCTGGCCTCGTAGGACAGGCCCGGGAACAGGCCGCTTGCCGGGCGGTGCAGTTTCTCGATCACCAGCCAGTCCCAGAACCCGTGGAAAAGCGCCGCATCCGCGACCGGGTCGGGCAGGTCCGTGCCGCGCGCCGGATCGGGCGGCAGCGTGGCCAGGTAGGCCAGGTAGTCGGGGCGGGCGGTTTCCTCGATCTTGCGCAGCCACTGGTCTTCCCAGCTCATGAAGCCCAGCACCACCTGCGGCTTGTCCTGCAGTTCACCGGCCAGCCGCTCAAGGAAGCGCTGGTAGGACGCGCGCACCTGGGGGTCGTTCACCAGGCGATGCTGGCGGTCGCCGACATCGCCGGCGTCGGGATGGAAGAACCAGGCATAACCCAGGCGCAGGATCACCTTCAGCCCGGCCTCGTCGGCCCGGTCGAGCAGGAAGTGCAGGCGCTCGAACGCGCGCTCGTCCCAGGTGCAGCAGGGGCTCATGCCCGGCTGGAAGTCGCCCCAGGACACCAGCAGCACCACCGAGTCGAAGCCGTCGGCGCGGATCCGCGCGAAGTCTTGAGCGACATGTTCGCGGCGAAACCCGGCGATGAAGTTCTTGGGCCACTGCCGGCCGAAATAGTGCACGCCCACGCGGCCTTCGATGCCGTCGCCGACCCGGCCGGACTCGGCGCGCGGGGCGCGGGCGGGTTCATCGACGGCAAGGGGTGCATCGGGTGAACAGGCGGCCAGCGCAGCGGCGACGGCCAGGACGAAAAGGTTTCGGCGGAAAAGCGGCATCGGAAGCCCGGGTGGAGTGGCCAGCCCGGATTATAGACGCGCGGCCGCGGCCCCTTCCTGCGGCGGTCGCAGGGGTGACCTTCGGCCTTGCGCGCGCGCGGCGCTGCCGCATAATCCTTGCCATTCCAACGGAGGGCGCGACCATGTTCGACAAGATCTCCCGCAGCTGGACCCTGGTGAAAGCCAGCGCCGCGGTGCTTCGCTCGGACAAGGAACTGCTGCTGTTCCCGGTGATCTCGTCGATCGCCACCCTGCTGGTGGCGCTGACCTTCATGGTGCCGGTGGTCGGCCTGCGCCTCTTCGAGGGCGGCGGCATCGGCGTGCTGGGCGCAATCGTCGGCTTCGCGTTCTACCTGTGCCAGTACTTCGTCATCTTCTTCTTCAACACCGCCCTGGTGGGCGCAGCCATGATCCGCCTCGAGGGCGGTGACCCGACCGTGGCCGACGGCCTGCGCATCGCGCGCAGCAAGGCCGGCGTGATCCTGGGCTACGCCGCCATCGCCGCCACGGTGGGCCTGGTGCTCAAGATGATCAGCGAGAAGTCCGGCGCCATCGGCAAGATCGTCGTCGGCATGATGGGCATGGCATGGACCCTGGCCAGCTTCCTGGTGGTGCCGATTCTGGTGTCGCGCGACGTCGGCCCGATCGACGCCGTCAAGGAAAGCGCCGCCCTGCTCAAGCGCACCTGGGGCGAGAACGTCGCCGGCAACGTCGGCATCGGCCTGGCCTTCGGCCTGGTGACGCTGTTGGTGGTGCTGGCCGTGATTGCGATGGTGGTCGGCGCGGCCGCCCTGGGTGGCCTGAAGCTGGCGATCGTGGTTGGCGTCATCGGCGCGCTGGCCATCGCGCTGGTGGCGGTGATCCAGGCGGCGCTGTCGGGCATTTACTCGGCGGCGGTGTATCGCTTCGCCGTGGACGGCCAGGCGCCCGCCGGCTTCGCCGGGCCGCAGCTGCAGGCGGCGTTCCAGCCCAAATAAAGTTTGCCGGCAACGCCCGCCCGCCTCAGCGGGCGGGCGTTGCCGTTTCGGATACCGCGTAGCGCAGGCCCGCCACGCCGATGCGGGGCGGTTGCCCGGTGCGGTTGAACGCGTCGTGGCCTTCGCGCAGGTTGCGCCAGAAGTCCGCCCAGGGGTCTTGCTGCCACCCGGCCTCGGGCCGCCGGTCGAAGCGGAAGGGGAAGGCGTGCACCTGCGCCTCGCGCTGCCCGCCGGCCAGGGCGGCGTCGAGCAGCGTGTAGATTTCCTCAATGCGGGCGTCACCCATCGCGTAGCAGCCGATGGAAACGCAGCTGCCGTGCACCATCAGGAAATCGCCGGTGCGCCGGTGCGCGCGGTCATAGGCGTTGGGATAGCCCAGGTTGAACGACAGGTGGTACTGGCTGCGTGGATTGAGCTGGCCGCGGCCGACGCGATAAAAACCCTCGGGCGACTGCCCGTCGCCCTGGCGCCGCTTGGGCCCCAGCGTGCCCGACCAAGTGCAGATGGGATAGGTGCGGAACAGGCGGTAGCGGCGGCCGTCGTCCACCCACACTTCCAGTTCGCGTTCGGCCTTGAAGAGGCGGATGAACACCGGGGCGCCGAACGCCAGCGAGGCGGCGGCGAGGTCGCGCTCCAGCGCCGGCCGCACGCGCGCGGCGGCGGTCGCGGCGCGGTCGCCGGGCGGCGTGGACACCGTCGCTTCTGCCCGTGCCACCAGCGTGCGTCCGGTGATCGGCCATGCATCGACCGTGGACAGCCCCGCCAGTGCCAGCGGCAGCAGCAGCCAGCGGCGCTTCACAGGTTGAGCGACCGCCCGCCGTCCACGCGCAGCACCTGGCCGGTGGTGTAGCGCGCTTCCTGCAGCAGCCAGCGCACGGCCTCGGCGACGTCGTCGGGGTCGCCGGCGCGGCCCAGGGCGGTGCTGGCCAGCATGGCGGCCTTCTCCTGCTCCGACTTGCCTTCCGCCGGCCACATCACCGCGCCCGGGGCGACGGCGTTCACGCGCACTTCCGGGCCCAGTTCCTTGGCCAGGGACTGGGTGAGCATCACCAGCGAGGCCTTGGCCATGCAGTAGATGGTGTGGCTCTTGAGCGGGCGCTCGCCGTAGATGTCGGCCAGGTTGACGATGGCGCCGCCGCTGGCGCGCAGGTACGGCGCGGCCGCCTGCGAGAGGAAGAACGGCGCGCGCGCGTTGGACGCGAACAGCTCGTCCCACTGCGCCGGCGTGGCGTCGCCCACGGGCGTGGGGTAGAAGGCGCTGGCGTTGTTCACCAGCGCGTCCAGGCGGCCGAAGCGGGCCACGGTGTCGGCCACCAGGCCGGGCAGGGCGTCGGTGTTGCCCAGCTCGCACTGCAGCACCAGCACGCTGCCGGGGCGGCGGCCTTCGAGTTCCTTGACCAGGCCGTCCATCGGCGACTGCGAAGCGCGGTGGTGCAGCGCCAGGTCGTAGCCGGCCGCGTGCAGCCGGCGGGCGATGCGGGCGCCGACGCGCTTGGCGGCGCCGGTGATCAGGGCAACGGGACGGGGATCAGGCATTCGGGGCTCCGCGGGAATGCCGGTATCCTGCGCGCTGGCACCTGAAGATTCCATCATGATCCCCGACGCACCCGCCCCCGACGCCGCCGCGCAGGCCCACAGCGACCGCCTGCTGGCCTTCATCCGCGGCCAGGTCGCCGCCAGCGGCGGGGCGATTCCGTTTTCGCGCTACATGGAGCTGGCGCTGTACGCGCCGGGCCTGGGCTATTACAGCGCGGGCGCGCGCAAGTTCGGCGCCGAGGGCGATTTCGTCACCTCGCCCGAGCTGGGCCCGACCTTCGCCGAATGCGTGGCCGAGGCCGCGGCGCAGGTGTTCGCGCCGCTGGGCGGCGCGGCCGACTTCTTCGAGATCGGTGGCGGCAGCGGCGCCTTTGCGGAGGCGGCGCTGCGCCATCTGGCGGCGATCGGCGCACTGCCGGCGCGCTATCTGATCCTCGAGCCCAGCGCCGATCTGCGCGAGCGCCAGCAGGTGCGCCTGGCCGCCGCGCTGGCGCCGGATGTCTTCGCTCGCGTGGCCTGGCTCGACGGGCCGCCGGAGGCGAAGTGGCGGGGCGTGCTGTTCGCCAACGAAGTGCTGGACGCGCTGCCGACGCCGCGGTTCGTGATGCGCGGCGGCGAAGTATTCGAAGAGTGCGTGGCGCTGGATCACGAGGGCGCGCTGATCCGCGTCGAACAGCCCGCCGACGCGCTGCTGCACGCCGCCGTGCGGCACGTCGAGCGCGACATCGGTGCACCGTTCGCCGAAGGGTACCGGTCGGAGCTGCTGCCGCAGCTGCCTTATTGGATCCAGGCCGTGGGCGGCCTGCTGGAGGACGGGGTGATGCTGTTCGTGGACTACGGCTACCCGCGCCAGGAGTACTACCTTCCCGAGCGCTGCGACGGCACGCTGGTCTGCCACCACCGCCATCGCGCCAACGGCAATCCCTTCCATCTGCCGGGGCTGCAGGACATCACGGCCTTCGTGGATTTCACGGCGCTGGCCGAAGCGGGCGTCAACGCCGGCTTCGACCTGGCAGGCTACTGCGCGCAGGTCAGCTTCCTGATCAACAGCGGGCTGCCGGGCCGCCTGGCGGCGATCGAGGCAATCGACGACCCGGTGCAGCGCCATCGCCGCACCAACGAGGTCAAGCGCCTGACGCTGCCGGGCGAGATGGGCGAGCGCTTCCAGGTGATGGGCTTCCAGCGCGGCGCGGATATCCGCCCGCTGTTCGCGCGCGGCGACCTGAGTCGCCGCCTGTGACGCTGCGGCCGTTCGCCAGGCCACGGCT
This sequence comes from Lysobacteraceae bacterium, assembly GCA_031418815.1. Classification (GTDB taxonomy): domain Bacteria; phylum Pseudomonadota; class Gammaproteobacteria; order Xanthomonadales; family Xanthomonadaceae; genus Arenimonas. Next base: position 34,988 of record JANOJQ010000231.1, on the reverse strand, counting down.
GTGGCTGGGCGTGTGGGTGCTGGGCTGGGCGCTGTGCATCGCGCTGTCGCTGCTGCCGCCGATCCCGCTCGATGGTCCGCCGGACTCGGACAAGATCGGCCACTTCCTGGCTTACTTCGTGCTGTCGGCCTGGGCCATGGCGATTTTCCGCACGCGCCGCGCGCAGCTGTTGGCCGCGCTGTCGCTGGTGGCGCTGGGGCTGGCCATCGAATGGGGCCAGGCCAACCTCACTGCCACCCGCCACGGCGACCTGCGCGACGCGCTGGCCAACACGCTGGGCATCGCCCTGGGTTTCGCATTGGCGTTCACGCCGCTGGCGCGCCTTCTGGAACAACTCGACCGCAGGCTGTTCGGCTGAACCAAAAAAGGGGTCAGAGAATATATTCGTTTCAAACGAATATATTCTCTGACCCCTTTTTTTATTTTTCAGCGGGCTTGGTGGATGGCTTCGATGCGGGCCTTGCGCAGCCATTCGCCAACGGCGGTGCCGGTGAGGCCGGTGGCCACGGCGTGGCCGGCGGAGACCGACATTGCGGCGGCGTGCAGCGCCAGCAGCCTCGGTGCCGACGGGTACTCGGCTTCGGTCAGGCCCAGGCGGCCGCGCTTGTCGGCTTCGCACACCAGCGCGAGCTGGCGGATGCGCTCGGGCTTGCGGAAGCCGTCGCAGCGGGCGATCAGGTCATGCACCGTTTCCGGGCGCAGCTCGGCCAGGCGGTGGATGTTGAGGTGTTCGCGGCAGCAGACCTCGGCCACGGCGGCGTATTCCGCCGGCACCTTGTAGCGCGCGCACAGCGCCCGCAGTGGCCGCACCCCGCTGTGCTCATGGCCGATGTGCCGGGGCAGTTCGTGCGCCGGCGTCAGCGCCTTGCCCAGGTCGTGGGTGAGCGCGCAGAAGCCCACCAGGGCATCGCCCGGCGCCAGCCGCGCGGCCATGTCCAGCACCATCTGCGTGTGCACGCCGGTGTCGATTTCCGGGTGGTACTCGGGTCGCTGCGGCACGCCGTACAGCGCGTCCACTTCGGGCAGCAGCCGGGCCAGCGCGCCGCACTCGCGCAGCAGGGCGAGGGCGGCCGAAGGCTGCGGCATCTCCAGCGCCTTGCGCAACTCCTGCCAGACGCGCTCGGGCACCAGGTGGTCCACTTCGCCGGCGGCCACCATGCCGCGCATCAGCGCCAGGGTTTCCGGCGCCACCGTGAAGCCCAGCGGCGCGAAGCGCGCCAGGAAACGGGCCGCACGCAGGATGCGCACCGGGTCTTCGGCGAAGGCGGGCGACACGTGGCGCAGTACGCGCGCCTGCAGGTCGGCCGCGCCGCCGAATGGATCCACCAGCGTGCCGTCGGCGTCCTGGGCGATGGCGTTGATGGTGAAGTCGCGGCGGGCGAGGTCCTGTTCCAGCGTCACCGTTTCATCGGCGTGGAAGACGAAGCCGCGGTAGCCCGGCGCGGTCTTGCGCTCGGTGCGCGCCAGGGCGTGCTCTTCCTTCGTGTGCCGATGCAGGAACACCGGGAAGTCCTTGCCCACCGGCAGGAAGCCGGCGCGCACCATCAGCTCGGGCGTGGCGCCCACCACCACCCAGTCACTGTCGCCCGGCGGCTTGCCGAGCAGGCGGTCGCGCACGGCGCCGCCGACCAGGTAGGTCTTCATGGTTCAGCGCGCGGCGCGGTAGCGGTCATACCGGGTCTGGCGATCGTCAACGTGGCCCAGGATCTCGGGCAGCTTGGCCGCCACGCGGGTGGGCGTGATGCCCAGGCGGTGCAGGCCGTCGATGCCGCCGACCGAATCGGTGAGCAGCGAGCGGAAATTGTCGGACGAGAACGGCTTGCCCGGCACGAAGTCGAACACGAACGCCTGCAGCCGGCCCAGCGGGTCGGGCAGCGGCACCACCAGGCGCTTGAGGCCGCGGGCCCGGGCGGTCATGCGCACGATGTCGGCCAGCGTGTAGACGTCGGGCCCGTAGAGTTCGTAGACCTCGCCGAAGGTCTTGCGGTTGCCCAGCGCGCGCACAAAGGCCTCCACCACATCGTTGACGTACACCGGTGCGAAGCGCGCGCCCGCGCGCGCCAGCGGCATCGCCGGCGCCAGCTTGAGCAGCGCGGCGAAGCGGCAGAACAGGCCGTCGTCGTGGCCGAAGATCACCGATGGCTCGAAGATGGTGAAGTCCAGGCCCGACGCCTTCACCGCCGCTTCGGCTTCGCCGCGTGACTTCAGGTAATGGCTCTGGCCCCGGCCGGCGTTGAGCGAGCTCATCTGCAGCAGGCGGCGCACGCCGGCCAGCTGCATCGCCGCGACCACCAGCTTGGTCAGCTCGACGTGCGCGCGCCGGAAGCCGCGGCCGTTGTCGCCGCGCTCGTTGAGGATGCCCACCAGGTTGACCACCGCGTCGCAGCCGGTGAAGGCCTGGCACAGCACGGTGGGGTCGTACACGTCCACTTCGCGCAGCTCCACGCCCGGCGGCAGCAGGCGGTTGCCGTGGCAGGCCAGGTTGCGGCTCAGCAGGGTGACGGCATGGCCGTCGGCGGCGAGGCGCGCCACGAGGTGGCGGCCGACGAAGCCGGTGCCACCGAGGATGACGATCTTGAGCGGGGTCATGGCGTGGTTGTCTTGTCCGGAAGCGTGGGGCATGAAAAAGCGCGGCGCGACGAGGTTGCCACCGTGCGGCCGAGCATTCGCTCGGTCACCGGCACGGCGCTGCCGTCCAGCCGCCAATCGTAAATGACGCTGAAGGCGATGACGCGGGCGATGTAGTCGCGCGTTTCCTTGTAGGTGACGGTTTCGATCCAGAAATCGGGGTCGAAGCCGGCGCGGTCGCGGTTCCAGCGCATCACCGGCGCGGGGCCGGCGTTGTAGGCGGCGATGGCCTGGTAGGCGATGCCGCCGTGCTGGTCGAGTTCGTGGCGCAGGTGGGCGATGCCCAGCGTCATGTTGGTTTCGGGGTTGTACAGGCTGGCAGCGCCGCCGTAGTCGTAGCCCAGGCGCTTGGCGGTCATGGCGGCGGTGGACGGCAGCAGCTGCATCAGGCCCAGCGCATTGGCCGGCGAGCGGGCGCGCGGCATGAAGGCGCTCTCGGCGCGCGTCTGGGCCGCAACCCAAGCCGGGTCGATGGCGTTCTTGCGCGACTCGCGGCGCAGTACGTTTTCGTGGTGCAGCGGAAAGCGCAGCCGGTAGTGGCGCAGGTCTTCCGGATCGGTGCCGATGGTGAACACGGCGCGGTCGTGCCAGCCGGCCTGCAGCGCGTAGTCAATGGCGATGTAGCGCTCGGCGTCGTCGAACGAGGCGAGCAGCGCGGTCCATTCGCGCGTCGCCAGCGGCACGCGGTCGAGCGCGTAGAGTTCCAGCGCGCGCACCAGCCCCGGGTTCGTGGCCACGCGGCGGCGCAGCGCGCCGTCCTTGGACGGCTCCAGCGGGCACAGCGAGTAGTGGGCCTGGCCCAGCCGGTCGGCCGCCAGGAAACCGTGGAAGGTGGCCGTGGCGGCGGACTGGCGGTAGAGCGCCTTGGCGGCGTCGACCTGGCCCAGGCGTTCGCGCAGGCGCGCCTCGTAGTACTGCCAGCGCGGATCACCCCGCTGCGCGGGCGTCATGGCTTCCAGCGCGCGCACGGCGCCGGCGTCGTCCCGGCGGTTCATGGCTTCGCGCACGCGCCATTCGTGCAGGCGCTCGTCGTAGGCGGCGGCGGGCACGGCCTCGAGCCGGGTCGAAGAGCCCGGCAGGTAGGACGCCACGGTCCACAGCGCGATCTCGTACAGCACCTTGCCGCGCTGGGTTTCGTCCATGCCCAGCGCCGGCGACAGCGTGGCCAGCTGCGCCTGCGCCGCGTCGGGCGATCGGCGTGCGAGCCGCGCCATGCCTGCAGCCGCAACGTCGCGGCTGCGCGCGGACCTGGGCCAGCTTCCGGCCCGCGCGTGCGGCGCATCGATGAAATCGGCGTAGTCCCCGGCCAGGGCGGCGTCTGCGTTCGGCAGTCCGGGCGCGAGGAAGCGCATCAGGCCGGTCTGGCCCTGGGCCGCGGCGAGTTCGATGCGCTGCCAGCGCAGGCCGGCGTCGAGCTTGCCCAGCGACTGCAGCGACTTGAACGGCAGGTCGCAGGTGGCGGGCAGGGTGGTGCCGGTGAGCCAGAGCGCCTGGGCGTCCTGGATCCAGGCGGCGTCGGTGGCGCCGGTGGCCAGGCGCGCCGACAGGTCGGCGCAGCGGAATTCATTCGAAGTGGAGGGGCGGTAGTCGGCGCGGAAACTGCTCCAGTCGCCGCGCTTGGCCAGCTCCATCAGCCAGGCGTCGCGCAGCCAGTCCGCGGCGGGCTGGCCGTCGTGGCGACGCAGCACGGCGCGCACTTCCCGGGCCGTGGCGTGCGCCAGCTGCCGCCGCACAGCGGTGGCTTCCACCCAGCCCAGCAGCGGGTGGTCGGCGATGCGCGCGGCGTCCTGTACGCTGAACGCTCCCCGCTCGGCCAACCGGAGGCCCTCCATGATGGCCGGCCTCTGGCGCGACAGGTCGGGTGGCGCGACCACTTGCGCCCCGGCGGACGCGGCGGACAGGGCAAGGACGAACCAGGTGCTGAGGCGAACCATCGACATGACCGGGAGTTTAGCCCATGGCGCCTGAGCCGCCTTCGCGCGCATGACCCTGGCCTGGGCCATCTATCTCGCGCTGGGCGCGGTGGCCGGCGTGCTGGCGGGCCTGCTGGGCATTGGCGGCGGCCTGGTGCTGGTGGCGGCGCTCGTGTGGCTGCTGCCCAGCCAGGGCGTGCCGGTGGAATACGCGGTGCACGTCGCCCTGGCGACCGCGCTGGCCAGCATCGTCATGACCGGCCTGTCGTCGGCGCGCGCGCACCATCGCCGCGGCAGCGTGCTTTGGCCCACGGCGGCGTGGCTGGCGCCGGGCATGCTGCTGGGCGGCTGGCTGGGCAGCCTGCTCGCCACGCGGCTCGACGGCGACCTGCTGCGTGCCTTCATTGCGGTCTATTGCTACCTGGCGGCCCTGCAGCTGGGGCTGGACTGGCCGCGCGCCCGCCCCGAACGTTCGGACGCGCCCACGGGCCCGGCCTACACCGCCGCCGGCGGCGTCGTGGGTGCGCTGTCGGCGCTGGTGGGCATCGGCGGCGGCAGCATGACGGTGCCACTGCTGGTGTGGCGAGGCGTCAGGCCCGTCAACGCGGTGGGCACGTCGAGTGCCTGCGGCGTGGCGATTGCGCTGGCCAGCGCCGCCGGCTATGCCGCCCATGGCCCGGCCCCGGGAAGCCTGCCCACTGGGAGCTGGGGATACGTCTTCGTGCCGGCGGCGATCGGGATCGCCATCGCGTCGGTGTTCACCGCGCCGCTGGGTACGAGGATGGCGCACCGGATCAGCGGCCTGGCGCTGCGCAGGCTCTTTGCGGGGTTCCTGCTGCTGGTCGGCACCAGCCTGTGGTGGGGCCCCTGAAAAGTCAATGTTGCTAACAACGTTAGCAATTAACAGGCTTGCTGGCCTTTGACATTTTCTTTACATCTGGTCCCAGCCGGCGCATTGGGGGCAAGGCCCCGGCTCCACCAAACCTTGGGGACTGCCATGAACACCTTCCGAATCTCCCGCCTGAGCATGGCGGTTCGCGGTGCGCTGTTGTTCGCAGCGCTTCCGTTGGCGGCCGTCGCGCAGGACGCCGCCACCGAAGAAGTGAAAACGCTGGACCGCATCGAAGTCACCGGCTCGCGCATCAAGACCGCCGAGGCCGAGGGCCTCGTGCCGGTGCAGCGCATCACGCGCGCCGACATCGACCGCAGCGGCCTCACCTCGGTAGGCGACGTCATCCAGGCGCTCACGGGCTCGGGCTCGGCGCTCAACACCAAGTTCAATTCCAGCGGCAACTTCGGTTTCCCGCCCGACGGCAGCGGCGTCGGCGCCGGCTCGGCGCAGGCCGACCTGCGGCATCTGGGATCCAAGCGCGTGCTGGTGCTGGTGGACGGCATCCGCTGGGTGAACGAAGCCTCCGCCTCCGGCGTGGGCGCGTCCACCGATCTCAACACCATCCCGCTGGCCATCATCGAGCGCATCGAGGTGCTTGAGGACGGCGCGTCGTCGCTGTATGGCTCCGACGCCATTGCCGGCGTCATCAACATCATCACCCGCAAGGACTTCGAAGGCGCATCGGTGAGCGCGCAGTACGGCGGCTACGGCGAAGGCGACGGCGAGACCGGCAGCATCGACCTGGCCTGGGGCAAGAACACCGACCGCGCCAACTTCTTCGCGGGCATCAGCTACACCGACCAGCAGGAAATCCTTTCCCGCGACCGCGAGCAGTCCAGCTTCCCGGTGCCGGGCACCGGCGTGCGCTTCGGAAGTTCCGCCACGCCCACGGGGCGCTTCATCTTCACCGACCCCAACACCGGCGTCACCTACAACATCACGCCCAACACCGGCAACAACAACCCGGTGTTCGACCCGACCCAGACCGGCTGCGTGCGCACCGACGGCTACCACTGCTTCACCAACGCCGACCGGTTCAATTTCTCGCAGTTCAACCTGCTGCTGACGCCGTCCGAGCGCCTGGGCGTGTTCGGCCAGGGCCGCTTCCAGTTCAGCGACAGCACCAGTGGCTACGCCAAGGTGCTGTACAACCGCCGCGAATCCACCAACCAGGCCGCGCCCGAGCCCATCTTCCTCGGCCCGGACGCCGGTACCGGCAACCCGCTGGCGGACAACATCTTCATCTCGCGCCTCAACCCCTTCAACCCGTTCGGCTTCGACCTCGACGGCCGGCTGACCACGCCCGCCGCCCAACGCAACCTGATCCTGATCGGTCGCCGGCCGGTGGAAGGCGGGCCGCGCGTGTTTGAGCAGGAAGTGGACACGTGGTATGCCGGTGCCGGCCTGGAAGGCGTGTTCGACGCCGGCGAGCGCAGCCTGTACTGGGACGTCAACGTCGCCTTCAGCGAGAACACTGCCGAGCAGACCAACTTCGGCAGCTACGACATCCGCAACATCGCGCTGGCGCTCGGCAACCCGGCCGCCTGCGCGGCGGTGGCGGGCTGCACGCCGCTGAACATCTTCGATGGCCCCGGCAGCATCACTCCGGCCATGCTGGCCTTCATCCAGCCGGTGGTGCGCGACCGCAGCAAGAACGAGCTGGCGCTGTTCACCGCCAATCTCTCGGGCAGCCTGTTCGAGCTGCCCGCCGGTTCGGCCGATTTCGCCACGGGCTTCGAGCATCGCCGCCTCAAGGGTTCCTACAACCCCGACCAGCTGACGGTGAACGGCTTCTACAACGGCGTGCCTTCGCTGCCGACCTCGGGCGACTACGACGTCAGCGAGCTGTACTTCGAAGTGAACCTGCCGCTGTTCGCCGACTCGCCGATGGGCGAGAAGCTCGACTTCACGGTGGCCGGCCGCTATTCCGACTACAGCACCGGCATCTCCAAGTTCACCCCCAAGTACGGCCTGCGCTGGCAGCTGGCGGACGAATTCGTGATGCGCGCCAGCTTCGCCGAGGGCTTCCGCGCCCCGTCGATCGGCGAGCTGTACGGCTCGGCCAGCCGCTTCGACGCCCAGCTCAACGATCCCTGCGATACGCCGCTGCTCAACCCGGCCCTGGCCGGCAACTGCGCCACGCTCGGCGTGCCCGCCAACTACCAGCAGCCCAACCCGCAGATTTCGGTCACCACCGGCGGCAACGACCAGCTTGATCCCGAGTTGGCCGAGAGCTTCACGGCCGGCTTCATCTGGAGCCCGTCGTTCCTGGAAGAATCCAGCATCGCCCAGCGCGTGGACATCGAGGTCACCTTCTACAAGCACGAGGTCGAAGGCGCCATCGAGGCCATCGACGCCCAGACCCAGCTCGACCTGTGCGTGCAAACGCTGGACCCGCGGTTCTGCAGCGGCATCACCCGGGCCAACACCGGCGGCATCAACGGCTTCAGCAACCGCCTGACCAACCTGGGCACGATCAGGACCGACGGCTGGGACGTTGACCTGTTCTGGACCTTCCCGCAGACCGACCTCGGCCAGTTCAAGTTCGGCTGGCGCAACACCTTTGTCGGCGAATACGAGGCCTTCGGCGCCGCCGGCCAGCGCCAGCCGCAGGCCCCGGGCATCGAAGTGGTGAACAGTGCGATCCCGGAGTGGACGTCCAACACCACGCTGGACTGGGCCATGGGCAACTGGACGGCGGCCTGGACGCTGCGCCACATCAGCGAGCTGCGCGAGGACTGCGGCCGTGCCGTTACGTTCGCGGTCTGCAGCAACCCGGCCACCAGCACCAACGTCCTGGAAGCCACGACGTACAGCGACATGCAGGTGGCCTATCGCTTCGACGCGATGAACGACCTGCGCCTGACCTTGGGCGTCAACAACGTGTTCGACAAGGACCCGCCGATCTGCCTGTCGTGCTCGCTCAACGGCTACGACGCGTCCACCTACGACATCCCGGGCGGCCGCTTCTACTACCTGCGGGCCGAGATGAAGTTCTGACGCCTGCCGCTGCACGCTTCAGCGGGGCCGGCGGGAAACCGCCGGCCCTTTTTCTTTTCCCGCAGCCGCACCACGGGGCTTCTTGGCGCCGTCGTCACCGCGCAGCCGGTGCGTAGACGCAATGCGGCTGATCGAAAAGCGTTGGCGCGTTCAAGGCGCGATGCTTGCGCCTGCGGCACCTCGCTACCGCGACTGCGCGGCTGGGATCTGATCTCTCGCGAAGTGAACGGCAGTAGCTTGCCTCACGGGGCGTTCCCGACCCGTGCCTTCGGCTGCAGCGGAGGGGCAAGGACATTCAAGGCGAAGGCAGCACACTCCCCCTCGAATGGCCTCAACCTACAAGCGTCCGAAGGGACGCGCCTTGCTGGGCAAGGTGGCGACTCGAAGCCTCGGCAGATTCAACAAATCCCGATCTGCAGAAAAGATGGTGATTCGCAGCGCGGGGCCGCAGGCGCAAGCACTGGCCTCGATCGCACACCTGCCCTTCTACAGGGCCCAACGAGATACCCACCGCTATCGCCGCGCAGCCGATGCCGGCACCGGAGTCGATGGGCTCAAGGCGATGGCGGCACCGTAAACCCTGGGTGCGAAAACTAGGGCAGCGCGAGCTGCACGGCGACGGCCATGTGGTCGGAGCCGGCGGCGGGAATCGCGCGGTAGTCCAGGATGTCGAGGCCGCCGACCAGCACGTGGTCCAGGCTCCGCTGCGGCGCCCAGCTGGGGAAGGTGCAGATGCGCTCGTTGGGCGGCACCAGCGCCGTCTGGCGGTACAGCGCCCGCATCTCGGGCGCGTCGAAGTCACAGTTGAAGTCGCCCATCAGCACCAGCCGCGGCGAATCCGACAGCAGCTCGGCCAGGAAGCCCAGCTGCAGCATGCGTGACTTGGCGCCGAGCGACAGGTGCGTCACCGCCAGGTCCCAGGCCTGGTCGCCTTCGCCGAAGCGCGCCAGCAGCACCCCGCGGCCGGCGATGCGGCCGGGCAGCGCGTAATCGAGCATTTCCGTCGGCTGCACGCGACTCAGCAGCGCGTTGCCGCTGCCGGCGATGCGTGAGATGCGACGGTTGGGCTGGTGGCTCCAGAACGGGAAGTTGCCGCGTTCGGCCAGGTAGTCGGCCTGGTTGGTGAAGCCCGAACGCAGGCTGCCGGGGTCGCTTTCCTGCAGGCCCACCAGGTCGTAGGGCTCGGCCAGCGCGGCCAGGCTGTCGAGGTTGAGGCGCTTGCCGTTGGGCAGCACGTGCGACCAACTGCGGGTGACGTACTCGCGATAGGCGCGCGTGCTCGAGCCCGCCTGGATGTTGGCGCTCAGCAGCCGCAGCGGCTTGGCCGGTGCGGGCTTGGGATTCTTCGGAGGCATGGCGCCATGTTGCGGCCGCCAACGGCAATCAACAAGGCCAAAACTGAACGGGGCCACCGAAGTGGCCCCGCGAAGTGTCGCCCGGCGCCAGGCCTCAGGGCTTGGCGGCGTTGGCGCGTTCCAGCGCCACCAGGTAGTCGATGGTCGCCAGCAGGCCCTCGGGGCCGCGGTCGTTGGTGGTGGTGGCGCTGTATTTGCCGTTGATGATCATCGTCGGCGTGGCTTCGACCTTCGTGCGCAGCGCGAACTGGCGGGCGCGGTTGACCTTGGCGGTCACCGCGAAGCTGTTCATGGTGGACAGGAAGGCTTCGCGATCGGCGCCCTGGCTGGCGTAATGGTCGGCGATTTCCTCGAGCGAGCCGGTCTGGAACTTGCGCTCGACGAAGAAGGCCTTGAACACGCCGTCGTGGGTCTTCTCGAGCAGGCCCATGGTCTCGGCCGCGAAGAAACCGCGCGCGAAGTTGTCGCTGGGGCCGCCGAACGCGCCCGGCACGTAGCGGAAGCGCACGTCCGAGGCCAGGGTCGGCTTCCAGGCATTGATGGTCGGCTGCAGGTTGGCGCAGTGGATGCAGGTGTAGGCGAACACCTCGGCCACTTCGATGCCGCCGGTGCCAAAGCTTGGCTGCGGCTCGGGCAGGACGGTGTAGTCGACGCCTTCGCGCGGCGCGTTGGCCGGATCGGGCATGGCCGGCGGCGACACGGGCTGCGGCGCTTCGGGCAGGGCCGGGGCCGGCGCTTGCGCGGCGGCTTCGTCGGTCGGCTCGGCCGGCGTAGCCGTGGTGTCGGTCGGGGCGGCCGCTTCCACCGGAGCCGGGGTCGAAGCCGGGGTGGCCGCGGCAACCGGCGTTGCCGGTTCGGCGGTGGCCGCTTCGTCGGTGGCCGGCTGGCTGCAGGCCGCCAGGCCGAGGACGAGCATCAAGGGAAGAAGGCGCTTCATTGCAGTCGTGCTCCTGGTTCGGGGTGTCCCGCTAGACCAAGGCCGGCGGGCCAAAGTTCAACCCGGCGGCCAGGTACGCCGCCAGGGCAAGGCATCAACCCTGGGGGGCGGCTTCTTCGACGGGGGCGTCGACCGGGGCAGCTTGGTCGGCCGCCGGGGCGGCTTCCACCGGCGCGGGCGCCGGGGCCGGCGCGGCAGCGGCTCCGGCCAGGGCCTCTGCGGACGGGGCGTCGGCCACGTTGTGCAGGCCTTCGATGTACGTGGCCAGGCCCTGGATCTCTTCGTCGCTGAGGTTGGCGGCGACGCCGGCCATCACGGCGTTGGCGTTCTTGTCCTTGCCCCAGATGTTGCCGCCGCGGAACGCGGTGAGCTGCAGGGCGGTGTAGGTCGAGTGCTGGCCACCGATCGACGGGTAGGGGCCCGGGATGCCGGCGCCGGTGGGGCCGTGGCAGGCCTGGCAGGCCGGGATGCCCTGCGCGGGCTTGCCGGCCCGGAACAGGCGCTCGCCGACCTGGTAGAACTTGCGGCCCTGGTTGGGGCCCGAGGCGACCAGGCTTTCGTCAGCGACGCCCGGCACCACCTTCTGGCTGGCGAAGTAGGCGCCGACGTCGCGCATGTCCTGCGCGCTCAGGGTGCTGGCGAAGCCCAGCATGATGGCGTTCTGGCGCTCGCCGCTCTTGTACAGCGACAGCTGGCGGGCGATGTAGTTCTCGTGCTGGCCGGCCAGCTTGGGGTACTGCGGGTCGGCCGAGTTGCCGTCCAGGCCGTGGCAGGCGGCGCAGGCGGCGGCCTTGGTGGCGCCGGCCGCGGCGTCGCCGAAGGTGGCCGGGGTGTTGTCGGCTTCCAGCACCGCGACCGGGGCCGGTTCGGTTTCCGGCGCCGGCGTCACGGTGGCGGCTTCCTGGGCCATGACCGAGGCGGCGGCCAAGGCGGCGGCAACACCGAGGATGCGCGTGAACTTCATGGGCTGCTCCGGAACACTGGTATCGGGAAAGGGGGCTGCGCGGTGGGCGCGCGGGAAGGCGCGGATTATCCCAGTCGGTGCCCGGAACGGTCAATTGAAGTCGGCGGCGTGCGGCCCCGGTGCTGGTCAGGCCGGCCCGGGCAGGCCAAGCTAGTGGCCTTTCCCGCCCTGGCCGACCCGATGGCAAACCCCCTGGCCCGCGCCAAATACACCTTTTCCGCGCACGCGCTCAAGCAGCTGCCGCCCGACGACTGCAAGGAAGTGGCGTTCGCCGGCCGCTCCAACGCCGGCAAGTCCAGCTCCCTGAACGCGATGACCAACCAGCACGGCCTCGCCCGCGTCTCCAAGACTCCCGGCCGCACCCAGGCGCTGAACTACTTCGAGGTGGCGCCCAACAAGCACCTGGTGGACCTGCCCGGCTACGGCTACGCCAAGGTGCCCGAGGAAATGCGCGAACGCTGGAAGGAGTTCATCAACGTCTACTTCCAGACCCGCGCGTCGCTGGCGGGCCTGGTGGTGGTGATGGACATCCGGCACCCGCTGCGCGAGTACGACCTGCAGATGCTCGACTACGCCTTCCAGCGCGGCCTGCCCGCGCACTGCCTGCTCACCAAGGCCGACAAGCTGGGCCGCGGCGAGCAGGGCAATACGCTGCTCAAGGTCCGCAAGGAGCTGGGCGAGCGCGCTTCGGTGCAGGTGTTTTCCGGCGAATCCAAGCTCGGCGTCGACGAAGCGCGCGCCGTCGTGGCGCGCTGGCTCGAACTTTGACGAGCTTGTTTGGCCACGGATTACGCGGATGAACGCGGATAAAAGCGAATAAAGCGGAAGCGGGTTGAAAAGCGCCGCTGCTGTCGTTGGCTGGCTTCTACCGCGAGCAGCTCTCGCTGGCCGGGAACCAAACCCCTCTTCGCATTTCGCCTTTATCGGCTCTTATCCGCGTTCATCCGCGTTCATCCGCGTAATCCGCGGCAAAAATGCGGTTCAAGCCTCCGCATCACGAAGCCGTGGGTCCATCCGCGAGCGCAGCGCATCCACCAGGGCGTTGATCAGCACGATCGCCGCGCCCACCACCAGCACCACGCCCAGCACCAGCGTGTAGTCGCGGTTGAGCGCGCCCTGCACGAAGTAGCGGCCGATGCCCGGGATGCCGAACACCTGTTCCACCACGGCCGAGCCGCTGACCACGTTGATCAGGGCCGGGCTCAGCCAGGCCACCACCGGCAGCAGTCCCGGGCGCAGCGCATGCGCGAACAGCAGGCGCGCCTCCGACAGGCCGCGGCCGCGCGCCGCGCGCAGGTAGTCCGCGCCCAGCACCTCCAGCAGCGAGGCGCGGGTGAGGCGTGCGCAGTAGGCGAGGTTGGGCAGGGCCAGGGCGATGATCGGCAGCACGGCGCTGCGCCAGCCGCCGTCCCAGCCACCCGCCGGCAGCCACTGCAGGCCCACCGCGAACACCAGGATCAGCAGCGGCGCGGCGACGAACTTGGGCACCGCCAGCCCCAGGCCGGCCCCGAACATCAGCAGGCGGTCGGTCCAGCGGCCGGCGCGAAGCGCGGCCCAGACGCCCAGCGGCACGCCGATGCCCAGCGCCAGGGCCAGCGCCAGGCCGCCGTTCACCAGCGAAATGGGCAGGCCGGCGGCCAGCAGCTGGTTCACGGTGTAGTCGGGGTACTGGAAGGACGGGCCCAGGTCGCCGCGCAGCACGTCGGCCAACCAGTGGCCGTATTGGGAAAGCAGCGGCTGGTCCAGGCGGTACTGCGCGGCCAGCGCGGCCTCGACTTCGGGCGGCGCGGTCTTCTCGGTGTCGAACGGGCCGCCCGGCGCCGCGCGCAGCAGCACGAAGCACAGCGTCGCCAGCAGCCAGAGCGTCAACAGCGCCTCGAAGGTGCGGGCGAGGGCCCGGCGGGGATTGGCGAACATGCCCGGACTTTGCCGCACGCGCCCGGGGCTGTCACCCTGTCCGGCCCGGCCCCGGACCCAACTGGTACATTCCCGACGATGCCCCACGCCTCCCCGCCCACCCTGGTCCTGATCCGAGACGCCGACGTTTTCGCGCCCGAGCCGCTTGGCCACTGCCAGCTGCTGGTCGGCGGCGGCCGCTTGCTGTGGATCGGCGGCATGGGCGAGGCGGCGCCCGGCGGCCTGCCGATGGACGTGGTGGACCTGGGCGGCCGGCGCCTCGTGCCGGGCCTGATCGACGGCCACGTGCACGTCACCGGCGGCGGCGGCGAGAGCGGCTTCTCGTCGCGCGTGCCGGCGCTGCCGCTGTCGCGCTACACCTCCGGCGGCGTCACCACGGTCATCGGCGTGCTGGGTACCGACGACCTGGCGCGCTCCACCCGCGAACTGGTGGCCGGGGTGATGGGACTGCGCGAAGAAGGCCTCAGCGCTTGGGCGCACTGCGGCGGCTACCACCTGCCGCCCGCCACGATCACCGGCAGCGTGCGCGGCGACATCGCCTTCATCGAATGCCTCATCGGGGTGGGCGAAGTGGCGATCAGCGACCACCGCTCCAGCCAGCCCACGCTCGAGGAACTGCTGAAGATCGCCGCCGAGGCCCACGTGGCCGGCCTGATGACCGGCAAGGCCGGCATCGTGCACCTGCACCTGGGCGACGGCCCGCGCGGCCTCGAGCTGGTGCGCCGCGCGCTCGATCAAAGCGAACTGCCGGCGCGCGTGTTCAACCCCACCCACGTCAATCGCCGCCGCGCGCTGTTCGAAGAAGCCTTGGATCTGGCGCGGCGCGGCTGCAGCATCGACATCACCGCCTTCCCGGTGGCCGAGGGCGAAGACGCCTGGAGCGCCGCCGATGCGCTGCAGCGCTATCTCGACAGCGATGCGCCGGCCGAGCGCGTCACCGTGAGCTCCGACGCCGGCGGCTGCCTGGCCTGCTTCGACGGCGACGGCCACCTGTGCGGCATGGACATCGGCGCGCCCGCGGCGCTCGGCGCGACGATCGTGCAGCTGCTGCAGCGCGGCCTGCCGCTCGAACAGGTGCTGCCCGCCTTCACCTCGAACGTGGCGCGGCTGCTGCGCCTGCCGCGCAAGGGCCGCATCGCCATCGGCGCCGACGCCGACCTGGTCGCGCTGGACGCGCAAGGCCGCGTGGTCGACGTCATGGCCCTGGGGGCCTGGCACGTGCGCGACGGCGTGCAGGTGCGCACCGGCATCTTCGAGGGCGCAGGCCCTTCACTCCACTCCAAGCAAGGACGCTAGACCCATGCCCAGCAAGATCCCCGACGGCGGCCAGCGCGGCTGGATCATCCCGATCGGTGGCGCCGAGGAAAAGGAAGACCGGCCCGAGATCCTGAGCCGCTTCGTCGCCCTGTGCGGCGGTGCGGACGCCAACATCGTCGTCATCCCCAGCGCCAGCAAGCTGCGCGATACGGGGCCGCGCTACGTGTCGCTGTTCAAGGACCTGGGCGCGGGCGAAGTGCAGTCGCTCGACTTCGACACCCGCCGCGACGCCGAGGAGCCCAGCCGCCTGGCGCGCCTGGAACAAGCCAACGGCATCTTCATCACCGGCGGCAACCAGCTGCGCCTGACCACCCTGCTGGGCGGCACCCCGGTGTCGCGCATGATCCGTGCGCGCAACGCCGCCGGCGTGCACGTGGCCGGCACCAGCGCCGGCGCCGCGGTGCTGAGCGAACACATGATCGCGTTCGGTGAAGAGGGCGGCTCGCCGCGCGCCGGCAGCGTGCGCCTGGCGCCGGGCCTGGGCCTGACCAACCGCTTCATCATCGACCAGCATTTCCGCCAGCGCGACCGCCTGGGCCGCCTCACCACGGCGCTGGCCTTCAACCCGTTCGCCATCGGCATCGGCCTGGACGAAGACACCGCCGCTTTCATCGGCCCGGACAACGAAGTGGAGGTGCTGGGCAGCGGCGGCGTCACCGTCGTGGACGCGCACGGCCTGCAGTTCTCGTCCATGGACCAGGTGGACGAAGGCGAACCGGTTTGCGTGCTTGGCCTGGTGGTGCACGTGCTGACGGCTGGCGCCACGTTCAACCTGCATACGCGCCGGGCTTCGGCCGGCGCGCTCTCGATCAGCAAGGAGTAAGAATCCGATGCGCATCCTCGACCGTTCGATCTACGTGGGCCCGTCGCTGTATGCGCACTTCCCGGTCATCCGGCTCGAGCTGGACCTCGGGGTGCTGGAGGCCTGGCCCACCGGCAAGCTGGGCCCGGCCTTCGTGGACGGCCTGGTGGCGGCGCTGCCGGGCCTGGCCGGCCACGGCTGTTCCTACCGCGAGCCCGGCGGCTTCATCCGGCGCATGACCGAAGGCGAAGGCACCTGGCTGGGCCACGTGCTCGAACACGTCGCCATCGAGCTGCAGAACGTCGCGGGCGAGGACGTCACCTTCGGCAAGACCCGCAGCACCGACAAGCCCGGCGTGTATTCGGTGGTGTACGAATACGTGCAGAAGGAAGAGGGCGTGGCCGCGGGCGAGCTGGCGATCCGCCTGCTGTCGTCGCTGCTGCCGACCGAGCTGCGTAGCCCGGGCAGCGTGCCCGAGGACTGGCAGTGGGACACCGCGCGCGACGAATTCATCCGCTACGCGCAGCGCCGCGCGCTGGGGCCGTCCACCATGTCGCTGGTGCGCGCGGCCGAAGAGCGCGGCATCCCCTGGCTGCGCCTGAACGAGCAGTCGCTGGTGCAGCTGGGCCACGGCAAGTACCAGCAGCGCATCCAGGCCACCATCACCGGCCGCACGCCGCACATCGCGGTGGAGCTGGCCAGCGACAAGGAAGAAACCAACAAGATCCTCGGCTCGCTCGGCCTGCCGGTGCCGCGCCAGGAGCTGGTGCAGAGCGAGTCGGCCGCCATCCGCGCCGCGCGCAAGATTGGTTTTCCGGTCGTCACCAAGCCCTACAACGGCAACCATGGCCGCGGCATTTCCATCTGCCTGCGCACCGACGCCGAGGTGGTGGACGGGTTCAACAAGGCCAAGGAAATATCGCGCTCGGTGATCGTGGAGACCTTCATGGAGGGCGACGACCACCGTCTGCTGGTGGTCATCGGCGAACTCGTCGCCGCCACCCGGCGCACGCCGGGCCACGTGGTCGGCGACGGCACCCACACCGTCGCGCAGCTCGTGGACATCGTGAACCAGGACCCGCGCCGCGGCGTCGGCCATGAAAAGGTGCTCACCCGCATCGAGCTCGACGCCCAGGCCCAGATGATGATGGCGCGCGAGGGCGTGGACGCCGGCACCGTGCTCGATGCCGGGCGCGTGGTCTACCTGCGCTCCACCGCCAACCTGTCCACCGGCGGCACCGCTACCGACGTCACCGACATCATCCACCCCGACAATCGCGACATGGCCGTGCGCGCCATCCGCGCCATCGGCCTGGACGTGGGCGGAGTGGACTTCCTCACCACCAACATCGCCGAAAGCTACAAGGACATCGGCGGCGGCATCTGCGAGTGCAACGCCGCGCCCGGCTTCCGCATGCACGTGGCGCCCAGCGAAGGCACGCCGCGCGACGTCGCCGGCCCGGTGATCGACATGCTGTTCCCGCCCGGCGCGCCTTCGCGCGTGCCGATCGCGGCGGTCACCGGCACCAACGGCAAGACCACCACCGCGCGCATGCTGGCGCACATCACCAAGATGGCCGGCTACACGCCGGGCATGACCACCACGGACGGCGTCTACATCGACGGCCAGCGCACGGTGGAGGGCGACATGACCGGCCCGGTGTCGGCGCGCATGGTGCTGGCCGACCCGCAGATCGACCTGGCGGTGCTGGAAACCGCGCGCGGCGGCCTGCTGCGCGCCGGCATGGGCGTGCGCCACGTCAACGTCGGCGCGGTGCTGAACGTGCAGTCCGACCATCTGGGGATCAAGGGCATCGACACGCTGGAACAGCTGGCCGAGATCAAGCGGATTGTCGTCGAGGTGGCCACCGACTGCGCCGTGCTAAACGCCGACGACCCGCAGGTGCTCAAGATGTCGGGCTACACCGAGGCCAAGGTGATCTGCTACGTCACCATGAACCCGCAGCACGGCCTGGTGCGCGAACACATCCGCGCCGGCGGCCGCGCCTGCGCGCTCGAGGCCGGCGTCAACGGCCAGATGATCACCCTCTACGACAAGGGCAGCCACATCCCGCTGCTGTGGACCCACCTGATTCCCGCCACGCTCGAAGGCCGGGCGCTGCACAACGTGCAGAACGCGATGGTGGCCGCGTCGATGGCGTTCTCGCTGGGCATCAAGCTCGACGCCATCCGCCAGGGCCTGCGCACGTTCGACACCACGTTCTTCCAGGCACCCGGGCGCATGAACGTGTTCAACGAGCATCCGTTCAAGGTGCTGTTCGACTACGGCCACAACGCCCACGCCGTGGGCGTGATGGCCGACCTGGCGCAGCGCCTGGACGTGACCGGCCGCCGCATCGTGGTGATGGCCGGCCCGGGCGATCGCCGCGACGAAGACCTCGTGGCCATCGCCGACGCCGTGGCCGGCCGGTTCGACCACTACATCTGCCGCCGCGACGACGGCCTGCGCGGCCGCGACGGTGACGAAGTGCCGCGCATCCAGGCCAAGGCGCTGATGGCCAAGGGAGTGCCCGCCGAGGCCATCTCGATCATCCCCGACGAGCAGAAGGCCATTGATGCCGCGCTGCGCATGGGCCAGCCGGGCGACCTGCTGCTGGTGTTCGCCGATGCGCTGGTGCGGTCGTGGAAGCAGGTCACCAAGTTCCGGCCCGAGGGCAGCGCCGGCGCCACGCCTGCACCGGCGAGCCCGCGCGCGCCAACGCCCGAGGCCGTGCATGAGGAGCCCGCGCTGAGCGATTTCGAAGGCGTGGTGCGTGACGAGCGCGGCGTGCACCTGCCGCGCGAGGAAAGCGACTGAGCATCCTGCCCCCCCTGCCGTTCGACGATTCGCGCCGCCTCACCGGCCCCAACCTGTACTTCGCCGGCACCGGTGCGGTGCTGGAGACGCTGGGCGAAGGCGCCGACAACCCGTCCGACTGGGACGGCTGGCGCGAGCGCGTGCAGCGCGTGGGCACGGCGCTCGGCTGGCGGGTGGACACGCTGACGGTGCGCCCGCACCCGGGCGGTGCGGCGCTGGCCTTCACCGCGCCGTCGGACGGCCTGTACGCCGCCACCGAGCTCAATGAATGGGCCTGGCTGTCGCAGCGCCGCGATTTCCTGCTGCATGCGCCCGGGCATCCTGCCGCGTGGGACGAAGACTCCGCGCGGCACACGCTGGCGGCGATGGTGGCCGGGGAAGCCAATCCGCGGCTGCGCATGCTCGAAGCGCAGGCGCTTGCCCGCGGCGTGCCGGTGTTCTCCGACGACGAGGCGCTCACCCTGGGCCTGGGCGAAGGCGGCCAGACCTGGCCCATCAGCGCGCTGCCTGAAGCGGCCGACGTGCACTGGTCGGCGCTGCACGCCATCCCGACCGCGATGGTTACCGGCTCCAACGGCAAGACCACCACCGTGCGCCTGCTGGCCGCGATGCTGCGCGCGCACGGCCTGCGCAGCGGCCACAGCTGCACCGACGGCGTGTTCGTGGTCGGCGAGCAGATCGCCAGCGGCGACTTCTCCGGCCCGGGTGGCGCGCGCGCCGTGCTGCGCGACGTGCGGGTGCAGGCGGCGGTGCTGGAGACCGCGCGCGGCGGCATGCTGCGTCGCGGCCTGGTGCTGCCGCGGGTGGACGCGGCGGCGGTGACCAACGTCAGCGACGACCATTTCGGCGAGTACGGCATCTACGACCTGGACGCGTTGGCCGACGCCAAGCTCACCGTTGCGCGCGCGCTGGACGCCCGCGGCGTGCTGGTGCTCAACGCGGACGATGCGCGGCTCGCGGCTCGCGGCGAAGCCATTCCCTGTCGCCACGCCTGGTTCGCCCGCGACCACGACCATCCGCGCCTGCACGCGCACCGCGCCCTGGGCGGCGCCACCTGCGGTGTGCGCAACGGCCAACTGCACCTCGCCAGCGGCGAACAGGGCGTGGACATCGCCGACATCACCACCATGCCGCTGTCCGACGGTGGCCTGGCCGACTACAACATCGGCAACGCCGCCGCGGCCAGCCTGCTGGCGCAGGCACTGGGCGTGCCTGCGCACACCATCGCCGGCGTGCTGTCGCGTTTTGGCAGCGAGCCCGGCGACAACCCCGGCCGCCTGCAGCGCTGGAGCTTCGGCGGCCTGCGCCTGCTGCTCGACTACGCCCACAACCCTGAAGGCCTGCGCGGCCTGCTGCGCGTGGCGCGTGCCGGCGGCCCCAAGCGCCTGGGCCTGGTGCTGGGCCAGGCCGGCAACCGCGGCGACGACGACATCCGCGCGCTCGCCGGCGTGGCCGCCGATGCGCGCCCGGACATGGTCGTGCTCAAGGACATCGACGGCTTCATCCGCGGCCGCGCCACCGGCGAAGTGGCGCAGGTGATCGGCGACGAACTGCGCCGCCGCGGCCTGCGCGACGACCAGCTGCGCGTCTGCCTGCCCGAACTGGGCGCCGTGCGCGAACTGCTGGCCTGGTCCCAGCCCGGCGACGTCCTGGTCCTCCCCATCCACGCCCTCGACGCCAAGGCCGAGGTCCAGTCCCTGCTGGACAAACTCGCGTCCTCAGGCTGGCACCCCGGCGACCCGCTGAACTAAAACGGGGTCAGGTTCACTTCTTTTAGCTAACCGATTGTTAGTTTAAAGAAGGGAACCTGACCCCGTTCCTGGCAGCGCGCAGCAGGAGGCGGGAGTACAGGCGGTGGAAGCGCAGCAGCGCGTCGAAGGGCAGGCCCATGCGGCCCGGTCCAGCGCCGGCGCGTGCCACCACCGCGGAGCCGAAATACAGCCGTGTGCCGGCGCCGCCGGGCAGGGGCGAGGCCATCAGCCAGGAGCGCGTACGCCCGGTGAAATCGCAGAGCAGCAGTTGGTCGTCCGCTCGCGCCTCGACGTGCCATGCCGCGAATTCCGCCGATTCGCCGGCGGCCAGGCGCGCCGCGCCGGCGTCAGTGGACGGACGTGACGCGAACAGACCGAGCAGCACGCGCTCCAGCTTGAACAGGCGGGTCGTGTAGAAGGTCCGCACGAAATCCGCCTGTGAAACGCGGCCATCGACCTCGGTGCAGTAGCAGTCCGCGTAGCCCTGGCCGTCCTGGTAACGAAGCAGGAACGCGTCGGGCGGGATTTCGCAGGGCTCGATGCGGTTCATGGCGGGCTGCCCGGTTTGGCCAAGGAGAAGAACCGGCTCGGATGCCGGTCCAGCGGGTTGGCCTGGAAACCCTGCACCTCGGGGCGCACCAGGTGCTTGGAGCTGTAGAAGTAGATCGGCACTAGCGCGTGCGCCGACAGCAGTCTTGCCTCGGCCTGGCGCAGCAGCGAAGACCGCTCGGCCAGGGTGGGCGCGCGGTCGGCGGCGTCGAGCAGGGCGGTGAAGCGCGCATCGTCGTAGCCGGTCCAGTTGGCCGCGCTGTCGGCGCGGAAGCCGTCCAGGAAATTGCGCGCATCGTCCACGTCGGCGATCCATCCGCCGCGGAACACCTGGGTGATCACCTTCTGCCGGCGGTTGCCGACGAATACTTTCCACTCTTCGTTGCGCAGCCGCACCTGCGCGCCCAGCACCTCGCGCCACATCGCCGCCACCGCCAGCGACAGCCGCCGGTGCGGCGTCGAGGTGTTGTAGCGCAGCTCCACTTCCAGCGGCTTGCCCGGGCCGAACCCCGCCTCGCGGTAGCGCTGCCGCGCCAGCGCTTCGCGCTGTTTCTGGGTCGAACGCCCCCAGCCCAGCGATGCCGGCGTGTAGTCGGCCACGCCCGGCGGCACCAGGCCGTAGGCCGGCGTTTCGCCCAGCCCGGTGACATGGCGGGTGAGGATGTCGCGGTTGATGGCCAGCGACAGCGCCTCGCGCAGCGCGGCAGTGCCTTCGAACGGCGGCTGCTCGAGGTTGAAGCCCAGCCAGAACGCGCCCAGGTAGGGGCTGATGCGCAGCTGCGCACCAAACCGCTGGCGCAGCTGCGGTAACGGCTGCGGCGGCACCGTTTCGGTGATGTGCAGGCCGCCGGACTCGAAGCGCTTGAGTTCGCTGCTGGCGTCTTCGGTGACATGGAAGCGCACGCGTTCAATGGGCGCCACCTCGCGGAACATCGGGTTGCGCTCCAGCGTGATCATCGCCTGCGGCAGCCACTCGGCCAGCCGGTAGGCGCCGTTCACCACCAGCTTGCCGGGCCGCGTGTGCTGCGCGCCGTGCTGCGCGATCGCAGGAAGGTACAAGGGATAGGCCGTGGGCAGCGTCAGCAGGCGCGGCAGGTCGGCGCTGCGGCTGAGCCGGAACACCACGGTGCCCGCATCCGGCGCCGACACGCCCAGCCGTGCCGGCGGCAGCTCGCCGCGCTGCACTCTTGAGGCGTTCTCGATGGCGTCGAAATGCCCCGCGAACGGCGCGGCCGTCAGCGGTGCGAACGCACGCCGGAAACTGGCCACCACCTGCGGCGCATCCAGCGCCTCGCCGTTGGACCAGCGCAGGCCCGGGCGCAGGTGGAAGGTCCACGTGCGGCCATCGGCCGAGGCTTCCCAGCGCCGGGCCATGCCCGGCACCAGCCGGCCCGCGCCATCCTCGGCCACCAGGCCCTCGTACAGGTCGCGCAGCACGTTGGCGCAGGCCACCTCGGGGCAGCGGTGGGCATCGAGGGTGGAAGGCTCCGGGCCGTTGCCGCGCTCGAGCGTGCCCGCCATGCCCGTCACAGGCAGGCAGCACCATAGCAGTGCGGTCAGGCGGGAGAAGCCGATTGCCATGACCGCATTCTAAGGCAGCGCGACCGGCGTTCGCCGATGGCGCAGCGCGGGCGACGCCGCGCGACGCCCCGTCAGCGCAGCCAAACCTCGACGCGGTTGTTGCGGTATTGCGCGGCGGGCAGGGCCTGGTTCACCAGCGGCATCTGACCGCCAAAGCCGCGCACCATCACCACCTTGATGCCCAGCGCGCGCAGCTCGCTGGCCACGTAGTCCACCCGCTCATGGCTCAGGGCCAAGGACTGGTAGGGCGATGACGGCCTGGGATTGGCGAAGCTCATCAGCACCACGCCGCGCTTGGCGTTGTCCGGCTGGGTGAGGAAGGCGCTCAGGCGGTCAATATCCTGGCGGCTGCGGCTGTCGAACAGGTCCAGGCCGTTGGAGAACCGCAGGGTCACCGGCAACCGTTCGGCCTTGCCCAGCAGGGACACGTATTCGGCGGGCATTTTTTCCCGTGCGGTCGCCGGCAGCACCCGCAGCCCAACCGACGCGAAGGACGAACGCTCCACCACCGCCTGGCCCGCCGGCGACACCGCGTACTGCGCCAGGCTGCGCGCCAGCGCCGGAATCAGCGTGCCGCTGTACAGGTAGACCCGGCGCTGGAGCGGATAGTCTTCGGTCAGCACCGACGAAGGCTCGGGCGGCAGTTCACCCGACGCTCCACTCAAGGCCAATGCCTTGAGCCCGGTGCGCGGCGCCCGAAGGCTGACCAGCGCAATCGCACCCGGGTCCGCGGCCACCGCCGCCAGCAGGGACGCATGGTCGCCGTGAGGCACCTGCCTGACCACAAGCGGCGCGCCGTCGCGCAGCAGGCTGGAGGCCAGTTCCTGGGTTCCCGAGGCGGCGCCCAGCGTGTGCAGCGTCACCGTCGCGGCCGGTCCGCCCAGCGAACGCCAGTCGGCGTGCTTGCCCGCCACCAGGTCGCGCAGTTGATCCACCCGCAGGGTGGACAGCGGGTTGCCCTGCGGCACCAGCGCGACGATGCCATCCAGGCCCAGCACCCACTCCTGGGTGGGGGACTGCAGGTTGCCCAACTGCCACGCGTCGTCCAGTTCGCCCGCCGTGGGCGCGCGGGTGGACATGCTCAGGTCGGCCTTACCCTGGATGATGGCGGCAATGCCTGCGGCCGTGCCGGCGTTGCGGATCTCGACCACCAGGGCCTCGCCATCGCGAATGGCGTGGATTTCCAGCACCGCGCCGCCCTTGCGGACATGGCGGTTGTCCACGTAGCCAATGTCGCTCAGCCATTGGTCGACCATGGCCGGCACCAGCGCCTGGCCCAGTCGGTGTGAGCCCTCGATGCGAATGCGTTCAGGCTCGGGGGCCTGGGCCCGGGCAACGCTGGCCACGCAGGACAGGGCGAACAGCAGTGCAACCGCGAAACGGTAGGTCATGGGGGCTCCAAGCGTGGACGCCCATCCTTGGTGACGCGTGTTGCAAGGGAATGAAGGCCGCCACGGCGCCGGGCGGTGGTCGCCAGCAACGCTGCGGCCGCGCCAGCAGGACAACGGCGCCGGCCGGGCGGGCTAAGATCAATCCCCTTGCGATGCGCGGCCCCGGGCCGCATATCGCCTAAACCCCAGCAAGGCGCACCCCGTGTCCGGACCGAGCAACGTCAAGGAAAGCCCCATCACCGACCACCGCGAGCTGGTCGACTACCTGTCGTCCGGCGCCCGCCCCGAGTCGGAGTGGACCATCGGCACCGAGCACGAGAAGTTCGGCTTCCGCCTCGACGATCTGCGGCCGCCCACCTGGGAAGGCGAGCGCGGCATCGAGGCCATGCTCAAGGGGCTGACGCGCTTTGGCTGGCAGCCCTTCGAGGAGCACGGCAAGCTCATCGCCCTGCTCAAGGACGGCGCCTCGGTCACGCTCGAACCCGCCGGCCAGCTCGAACTCTCCGGCGCCATGCTCCAGGACATCCACGAAACCTGCCGCGAAACCAACCAGCACCTGCGCGAAGTCAAAACCGTCAGCGAGGAGCTGGGCCTGGGCTTCCTGGGCATGGGCTTCCAGCCCAAGTGGCGCCGCGACGAGATGCCCTGGATGCCCAAGGGCCGCTACAAGATCATGCGCGACTACATGCCCAAGCGCGGCAAGCTCGGCCTGGACATGATGACCCGCACCTGCACCGTGCAGGTGAACCTGGACTTCTCCAGCGAAGCCGACATGGTCAAGAAGTTCCGCGTCTCGCTGGCGCTGCAGCCGATCGCCACCGCGCTGTTCGCTGATTCGCCGTTCACCGAAGGCAAGCCCAACGGGTACCTGAGCTACCGCTCGCACATCTGGACCGACACCGACCCCGACCGCACCGGCATGCTCGACTTCGTGTTCGAAGACGGCTTCTCGTTCGAGCGCTACGTGGACTACCTGCTCGACGTGCCGATGTACTTCAGCTACCGCGACGGTGAATACATCGACCTCAGCGGCCAGAGCTTCCGCAAGTTCCTGCGCGGCGAGCTCGACGCGCTGCCGGGCCAGCTGCCGACCATGCGCGACTGGGCCGACCACATGACCACGTCCTTCCCCGAAGTGCGGCTGAAGAAGTACCTGGAAATGCGCGGCGCCGACGGCGGCCCCTGGAACCGCCTGTGCGCGCTGCCGGCCTTCTGGGTCGGCCTGCTGTACGACAGCGAGGCGCTGGACGCGGCCTGGGACCTGGTGAAGGATTTCAGCATGGACGAACGCAACGCGCTGCGCGACGGCGTGCCCAAGCACGCGCTGAAGCTGCCGTTCCGCGGCGCCACCGTGCGCGAGCTGGCGCTGGAAGCCCTGAAGATCGCCGGCGAAGGGCTGAAGCGCCGCAACCGCGTCAATGCCACGGGTGCCAACGAAGCGGTGTTCCTGGAGCCGCTGGTCGAGTTCGCGCTGGCCAACGAAACGCCCGCCGAGCGCAAGCTCGCGCTCTACCATGGCGCCTGGAAGGGCAGCGTGGACCCGGTGTTCAAGGAATTCGCGTACTGACATGGGCCTGATCAAAGCCGACTGGTTCCGCGCCAACGACGAGCGCATCGACGCCCTCGACCATTTGCTCGAGCAGCGCGCCGTGCCGCACGGCGGCTACGGCCTCGAGCAGCTCGACGGTTTCCTCAGCGCGCTGGTGGTCAGCCCCGGCGACACCATCGAGCCCGAAGAGTGGCTGCCCAAGGTCTGGGGCAAGACGCCGCCGCGCTGGGAAGGCCCCGCCGACGAAGCCGCCACCCGCGAGCTGCTGATGCTGGCCTGGCAAACCGCCGCCCGCCGCGTACGCTTCAACGGCGACGAGGTCACCGTGGACGGCGCGCTGTTCTGGTGGCTGCCCGACGACCCCAATGCCGAGCACGGCAACGACGTGGACGTGGGCGCGGCCTGGGGCGCGGGTTTCCTGGACGGCATGGAGCTGCGCAGCGACGCCTGGGACGCTTGGATCGAGAAGGACGACTGGATCGGCGAAGTCGAGGCCTACGTCGAAGCCCTGGCCGTGGGCAGCTATCCGCCCGAGGAAGAGGGCGGTGCGCCCACGCCGCTCACCTACACCGAGCGCCTGGAAATCCACGCCGGCCTGACCGACATGCTGCACGACCTGCACTGCCACCGCCTGGAGTCCCTGACCCCGCGCGAACCCATCCGCAAGGCCGCCGCGCCCGAGCGCAACGAGCCGTGCCCGTGCGGCTCGGGCAAAAAATACAAAAAGTGCTGCGGCGCCACTTGACCTGAAGCGCGCGCGACTTCGGCGCACCCCGTCAAGCCGTCCGTGGACGGTGATATGCTCCCGCCCCAAAGCCCCGGCTGGACCGCAAAGAAATCAACGCCGCCGAACGTCCGCTCCATCCAGGGAACCCTGTCTCGACGGCGCTCGTCATTGGGGCCGTTGGCGTGGTGTTCGGTGATATCGGCACGAGCCCGCTCTACACCATCAAGGAAATGTTCAACCCGCACTTCGGGCTGGTGCCGGATTCAGCCACTGTGAAGGGCCTGCTGTCGCTGGGATTCTGGTCCCTGATCCTGGTGGTGACCATCAAGTACGTGATGGTGATCATGCGCGCGGACAATCAGGGCGAAGGCGGCATCATGTCCCTGACGGCCTTGGCGCAGAACGGCGTGCGCAAAGGCTCGCGTCTCGCCTATGCCATTGGCGTGCTCGGCATCTTTGGCGCGGCACTGTTTTTTGGTGACGGGATGATCACCCCGCCCATCACCGTGTTGGGTGCCGTGGAGGGCCTGGCGGTGCTGTCGCCGGACCTGGGCCGATGGGTGGTGCCACTGAGCCTGGTCATCCTCGTGGGCCTGTTTTCATTCCAGCGCTTCGGTACGGCGCGGGTCGGCCGGATCTTCGGGCCGGTGATGGTGACCTGGTTCGTGGCCATCGGCAGCGTGGGCGCCTGGAACATCGTCCAGAATCCCGGCGTCCTGGAGGCGGTCAATCCCTGGTGGGCCTTTGAATTCTTCCGGTCCCACGGCTGGCATGCCGGCTTGGTACTGGGTGCGGTGGTGCTGACGGTGACAGGCGGCGAGGCGCTGTATGCCGACCTCGGCCACTTCGGCAAAGCGCCGATTCGCTGGGGCTGGTTTACTTTCGTGCTCCCCGCACTCCTGCTCAGTTACTACGGCCAGGGCGCCCTGCTGCTGGTCAATCCTGCGGCGGTGGCCAATCCGTTCTACATGGCCGTCCCGGGCTGGGCCCAAGTGCCGATGATCGGGCTTGCCACCGTCGCCGCCGCGGTGGCCTCCCAGGCGGTCATCACCGGCGCGTTCTCGGTGACGGCCCAGGCCGTCCAGTTGGGGTATCTGCCGCGCCTCCAGATCCTTTACACCTCGGAGGACGCGATGGGGCAGGTCTACGTGCCTGCGGTCAACCGGATGTTGTTCCTTGCGGTCGTGCTGTTGACCATCGGGTTCCAGTCGAGCACGGCGCTCGCAACGGCCTACGGCCTGTCCGTGACCGGCACGATGTTGATCGATACCTTGCTGCTCGCCGTGCTTGCCTGGACCAGCTGGCCCGATTCGCGCAAGTGGGTGCTGCCGTTGTGCGGCCTTTTCCTCGTCATCGACCTTGCGTTCCTGATCGCCAATGGCGCCAAGCTGTTCAGCGGCTTCGGGGCATGGGTGCCGCTGATCATCGCCGTCGCCGCATTCACGTTGATGCGCACGTGGCGTCGTGGCCGGGAACTGCTGCACGAGGAAATCGCGAAAGACTGCTTCCCGACGGCGACGCTCATCCAGAGCCTGCAGCTGGACCCGCCCACGCGCGTCGCGGGCGCGGCGATCTTCCTGTCCACCGACCAGGGAATCGTGCCGCCTGCCTTGCTGCAGAACCTGACCCACAACAAGGTCCTGCACGAAAAGAATGTCTTCCTGACCGTCAAGTCGCACGCCACGCCCTATGTTCCCCAAGAGCAGCGCATCGAGTGGGACACCCTGGGCAAAGGCTTCTGGACTTGCACTGTGCATTACGGCTTCATGCAGGCCCCTGACATTCCAAAAGCGCTGAAGGAATTCCGAGCGCGCGGCGGAATGGATCTCGATCCCTTGAAAACGACCTACTTTGCCAGCCGACAACGGGTCAAGGGCAGCAAGCACAAGGGAATGCCCCTTTGGCGCGACAAGATCTTCGCTTTGATGCACCGCAATTCGACCACGGCAAGCACCTATTACAA
Organism: Lysobacteraceae bacterium; assembly: GCA_031418815.1. Lineage (GTDB taxonomy): Bacteria > Pseudomonadota > Gammaproteobacteria > Xanthomonadales > Xanthomonadaceae > Arenimonas. Next base: position 6,934 of record JANOJQ010000231.1, on the reverse strand, counting down.
GATTCCGCCGGGCTTCCTTGTCGAGATGGGTTCAGAGGTCAACATCTAGCCACGTCCCGAACTGCCGGAGCCTCGAGACGCACCTTTTGCGGTCGCGGCAAACGGCCTGCCGGCGCGAGTGCGAGGGCTGCTACCATCGTGCGCGACCATCCCATTGGGGGTTCCATGCCAAAGCACCTTCGCGCGCTTGCCGCGCTCGCCTGCTGGTTCCTGGCAGCACCACTCGCCGCCGGCCAGGCCGCAGCCGACCCCGCTGATCGCGAATTCGCACGGGCTTTCCTGGCCGGCTTCGTCGAGGCGAGCGAGATCGACGCGCGCTGCGGGTTGCTCGACCCTGACCGCAAGGCGAAGTTTGCTGAAAACATTGCCTACCTGCGTGAGGACGTCGTCCGCGAATTCGATGCCGCGCTGGTCGCCCAGGCCGAGGATGTTGGCAAGCGCTACGCGCGGGACCCCAAGTACCTCGATTGCGGCCAGGGCGCGATGGACCGCGTCGAGGATCGCTACGAGAGGATCTCGGTGCTCGTCATGATCGACAAGCGGAAGCGCGCTGCACAGCCGGCTGGCGAGATTGCCGCCGAAGCCGATCCGGCTCCGGAAGACGTGCAGGAGGTGGATGCGCCCGACCATGCCGATGAACCCACGGTGGCGGGCCCCAGCGAAGCGGAATTGAAGGAGGCAAGCCTCGGGATGCTGGCGCAGTCCGTGCAGTTCGCGCGTACCGAAAAGCGCTGCAATTTCCTTGACGAAGCGATGCACGCTCGGGTCCTGGCGCTGGAGGAGCGCCTGGCCCAGAGCTGGCGTAGCAAGATTGCTGACCCCGCTGCCGTGGCCGCCGTCGAATCCTCCCCCGATCTCGAGTCGGGCTGCGGAGACGATCTGTCGCGTCGCAGCCATCTTGCTGCCGAACAGATCGAGACGACCGAGGCATTGGTCGAGGCCATGGAGATGATCGAGGCAATGATGGTCGACGCGAAGCGGAGCCAGGAAGCCGCCGCGGCGGCAGACCTCTCGGTTCCCCTGCCGCCGCCGCCTGCCGACCGGCCGAGGCCGCTGACCAAGGCGCAGAAAATGAAGGCGATGGACCTGGATTCCTATGCCAGGTCCTTGCGCATCCAGCGCATCGAGCGACGATGCCAGTATCTGCCCGCTGAGGCGCGTGCGAGGTTGCTGCGTGTAAACGCCCGCTATTCAGAGCTGATGCGCCTGGAGATTGGGGATCCCGTGGCTGTCGCGAAGATCGACGCGCAGCCCGACGTGGCGGACGACTGCGGGGAAGCGCAGCGCGCTGAGGTCGCGCGGGAGTTGGAGTTCCTCGGGCTGACAGAGCGGTTGATCAAGACGATCGAATCAAATCGCGCAGCTGCATCGCGGTAGCCCGAGGCCGAGCAGACGCTGCACGCCCTCTGCACGGTCCCGGCATGACGGGCATATGGGCCTGCGGGTTGAATTAGGGTCCTCCTTGGCCAGGGATGTCCCGGGACAGGCAATGAAAACGTGTGCAGGCCGGTGACGCGGCCCGCGGCTTGGCGCTAGGCTGGCGGCATGAGCCAGACGCCCGCCGAAGCCGCCCCCCTCGAGTCGCTGCGCGACATCGACCTGCCGCCCACCGACGCCCTGCTGCGCGAGGACGTCAAGCGCCTCGGCGCCCTGGTGGGCGAGATCCTGGCCGAACAGGTCTCCCCGGCCTTCCTGGCTGACGTCGAGGCCCTGCGCGTGGCTGCCATCCGCCGGCGCGAGGCCGGCGCCCCCATCGAAGCCCTGTCCGACCGCCTGCACGAGCTGCCGCTGGACCGAGCCGAGCTGCTGGTGCGCGCCTTCGCCGCCTACTTCCAGGCCGTGAACCTGGCCGAGCGCGTGCACCGCATCCGCCGCCGCCGCGACTACCAGCGGCTGGGCGAAGCGCCCCAGCCCGGCGGCCTTGAGGACAGCCTGCGCCAGCTCAAGGCCGACGGCGTGGACGCCGCCACCGTGTCGGCGTTGATCGCCCGGATGCGCGTCGAACCCGTGTTCACCGCCCACCCCACCGAAGCCGTGCGCCGCGCGCTGCTGGAGAAGGAAAGCGAAGTGGTTCGCTGCCTGATCGAGGACATCGACCGCAACCTGACCCCGCAGGAGCGCCGCGCCGACATCGAGCGCATGCGCCTGGCGCTCACCGCCAGCTGGCAGACCGACGAAACGCCGCCGGAAAAACCCAGCGTGGCGGACGAGTTCGAACACGTCGCCTTCTATCTTTCCGACGTGCTGTATCGCGTGCTGCCCGTGTTCCATGAAGTGTTCGCGGACGCGCTGCACATCGTGTACGGCGACGACGCCCCGGAGCTGCCGCCGGTGCTGGGCTTCGGCTCGTGGGTGGGCGGCGACATGGACGGCAACCCGAACGTGGGCGCCGCCACCATCGAGGCGACGCTGTCCGGCCAGCGTGCGATGGTGCTGGCGAACTACCGCCGTGATCTTGCGCGGCTGGGCGAAGTGCTCAGCCAGTCCTCGGGCCGCATCGGCGTGGCGCCCGAGCTGCTGCGCCGCGCCGACGAATACGCGCGGCGCTTCCCGAAGGCTGCCGACCGGCTCAAGTCCCGCCACGCCGACATGCCCTACCGCCGCTTCTGCGCGCTGGTGTCGGCGCGCCTGGCCGCCACCGAGCAGGACAAGCGCGAGGGTTACGACGACGCCGACGAATTCCTCGCCGACCTGCGCCTGGTCGAAGCGAGCCTGCAGTCCCACCGCGGCGAACACGCGGGCGCCTTCGCGGTGCGGCGCCTGCGCCGGCGCGCGCAGGCCTTCGGCTTCCACCTGGCCACGCTGGATTTGCGGCAGGAGTCCACGCAGCACGACCTGGCGCTGGCGGAGGTGTTGGGGGATGCCCAATGGCCGGCGCGGCCATGGCAGGAGCGGGCGGAGCGGCTGCGCTTGATGATCGGCGACGGCAGCCTGGGTGCGTCGGGCCTGAAGGCCCTCCCACAGGAATCGTCGTCCGAGCGCGTGCTGGATGTCTTCCGCACGGTCGCCGACGCGCTGCCGCGCTACGGCATCCGCGCCTTCGGCCCCTACATCATCAGCATGAGCCGCAGCGCCGCCGACGCGCTGGCGGTGATCGCGCTGGCGCGCATCGCCGGCTGCACCAACCGCCACGGCGCCGTGCCGCTGGACGTGGCGCCGCTGTTCGAAACCGTGGACGACCTGCAGGCCGCCGCCGACACGCTGCGCTCGCTGTTCGCCGACCCGGTCTACCGCGAACACCTGCGCGAGCGCGGCGACCGCCAGGTGGTGATGCTCGGTTACTCCGACAGCGCCAAGGACGGCGGCCTGGTGGCCTCGCGCTGGGCGCTGCAGCAAACCCAGGTGCAGCTGACCGCGCTCGCGGCCGAAGCCGGCGTGCGCATTGCCTTCTTCCACGGCCGCGGCGGCTCGCTGTCGCGCGGCGGCGGCAAGACCGAGCGTGCGGTGATCGCCGCGCCGCGCGGTTCGGTGGACGGCAACCTGCGCCTGACCGAACAGGGCGAAGTAATCCACCGCAAGTACGGCATCCGCGCCATCGCCCTGCGCAACCTCGAGCAGATGACCGGCGCCGTGCTGCGCGCGAGCCTGCGCCCGCGGCCGGCCGAGCCGCGCGAAGCCGCGTGGCGCGCCATGGCCGCCGACATCGCCCAGGCCGCGCGTGCGCACTACCGTGGCCTCGTGTACGAAACGCCCGGCTTCGTCGACTACTTCCGCGACGCCACGCCGATCGACGTGATCGAACGCCTGCGCATCGGCTCGCGGCCCAGCAAGCGCGGCAATGCCGGCGGCGTGTCGTCGCTGCGGGCGATCCCGTGGGTGTTCGCGTGGTCGCAGAACCGCTGCGGCCTGACCGCCTGGCTGGGCGTGGGCACGGGCCTGGCGCACGGTATCGAAACCTACGGCCACGACGCCGTGGCCGAAATGGCGCGCGACTGGCCCTTCTTCGCCACCCTGGTGGACGACGTGGAGATGGTGCTGGCCAAGTCGGACCTGGGCATCTTCGAGCGCTACTCGCGGCTGGCGGGCCAAGCGCACGGCCAGTTCTTCCCGGGCATCGCCGGCGAGTTCGCGCGCACGCGCGACGCCATCCTGTCGCTCAAGGGCACGCACGAACTGCTGTCCAACGATTTCCGGCTGCGCCAGTCCATCCGCCTGCGCAACCCTTACGTGGACCCGATCAGCCTGCTGCAGGTGGACCTGCTGGCGCGCTGGCGCGCCGCGGGCCGGCCGGAGGACCCGCTGTTCCATGCGCTGGTGACCACCGTGAACGGCATCGCCGCGGGCGTGCAGAACACCGGCTGATCAGCTGACCCGGTCGGCCTTGCGCAGCAGGGCGATCCACTCGCGTTCGCCTTCGCGGGTGTGCACGGGCAGGCGCTGGGCGTCGCGCAGCGCGTCGGCGGCCACGGTGCGGGCGCGCTCGGTGTCGCCCCATTCGTGCAGCAGGGTGGCGTAGCGGGCGCGCGCTTCCAGGCCCGGGTAGTAGCCCACCAGCACGCCGAACTCCTCGTGCGCCTTGTCGCGGTCACCGCAGGCGGCAACGGCGCGGGCATAGATGAGATGGGCCGTGGGCGACGTGAAATCCGGATTCTCGGCGATCAGGCGGTCGAGCAGGTCGCGCGCTTCGGCCGGCCGCGCGCTTTCCAGCAGCGCCCGCGCCAGGCGCACCTGGATATCGGCGTCGCCCGCGTACAGCCCTTGCATCGCCCGCTGGTAGTGCGGCACCGCTTCGCTGGCGCGGCCGGCCTCGAGCAGCGCGTCGGCCAGGCGCAGCTGGTTGCCCACGGTGGGCGCGAGTTCGGTGGCGTGCGTGGCCTCGCGCAGTTCGCGCGTCGGGTCGAACAGCTGGCGCACCTTGCTGCCGGCCCGGCGCAGGCCGCGGTGCTGGCGAATCTCCGGCAGCCAGATGGCGACGCCGTAGACGATGCTGCCCAGCAGCGGGAACAGGAACAGGATGAACAGCCAGTACAGCGGCTGGTTCGTGCGCACGGCATGGATCGCAAAGAACACCGCGATGACAACGTGAAGCCCAATCCCAAGAATCGACATGCCGCCTCCTGCGCGATCCGGCGATTATCCAAGACAAAAAGGACAAAAAGGGGGCGGAGAACCGGTTTGTTCGAGACAAGCCGGTTCTCCGCCCCCCATTTCATGTCCAGGCTAGGCGGAGGTCACGTCCCGCAGCTCCCAGTGCGAACCGGCCAGCAGCCGCAGCCGGTGCTTGAACACGGCGCCGGGCAGCACGGTGGTGGCCTGCAGGCGCACCGAAAGGTCGGTCTGTTCGCCGGTGACCACGGCCGCCGGGTCCACGGCGCCCAGGCTGGCGTCGACGCTGTCCGGGTCGTCCTGCAGGTCGCGCCAGCGCTCGAACAGGGCCGCCGTGCGCAGCGCCGCCTGCAGCTCTTGGGCAAAGCCTTCGGCGCCGACCGAGTGGAAGGACAGGCCGGGGATGGCGCCGCGCGCCAGCGCGGGTTCTGGCAGGCGAAGGTGGTAGCGGGTGGCCATGGCGGCTCCTTGGCGTGGGGCGGACCCACAGCATAGGTCCGCCCGGATGAATGCCGTCGAACGCCTCAGTGCGCGTGCCGGCTGTCCGACTTGGGGCAGTGGCAGGGCGCGGTGGGGCCGTATTCGATGCCCATCTGCACGCCGTTGCCGCTGCGCTGCCAGAAGAACACCGGCGCCGGCCGCTGCCTGCCGCCGATCTCGGCCATTGTAGCGGCGTCGTACAGGCGGCCATTGACCATCACCATCGCGGTGTCGGCGCTGTGCTGGATCTTTTCCAGCGGGTTGCCGTCCACCAGCACCAGGTCGGCGCGCTTGCCCACTTCCAGCGAGCCGATTTCCTTGTCGAGCCCCAGGTAGCCGGCGCCGTCGATGGTGGCCGCGCGCAGCGCTTCCCAGGGCGTGAAGCCGCCCTGCGCCAGCGACCAGATCTCCCAGTGCGGCGCCAGGCCCTGCAGCTGGCCGTGGCCGCCCACCAGGATCGGCGTGCCGTTGTCGCGCAGCTTCTTGGCTGCCCTGGCCACTTCGACGTGGTAGTAGTCCCAGTCGGGCGCGGTGTCGCGGCGCACGGTCTGGCCGTACAGCGAGTTCTTGGGGAAGAAGCGCAGCAGGCGCTCGTTTTCCCAGACGTTGTCGCGCGCGTACCAGTAGCGCTCGGCGTTGAGGCCGCCGTAGTTCACCACCAGGGTGGGCGTGTTGCCGACCTCGGTGTTGCGCCAGAGTTCGGTCACGTCGCGGTAGAGGGGAGCGACCGGGATGTTGTGCTCCACGCCCGTCACGCCGTCCACGATCATGGTCATGTTGTGCTGGAAGGTGCTGCCGCCTTCCTCCACCACCAGCATGCCCAGCTCGCGCGCGGCCTGGTTGATCTGCTGGCGCTGGTCGCGGCGCGGCTGGTTGTAGCTCTTGACCGAAAACGCACCGTTGGCCTGCATGCGGCGCAGGTGGCCGCGGGCGTCGTCGATCGAGTTCACCACCGCCTTGAAGTCGCCGTCGGCGCCGTAAAGGATGGTGCCGGTGGAATACACGCGCGGGCCGACCATGCGGCCGGCCTTCACCAGCTCGCTCTGCGAGAACACGAACTCGGTGGTGGCCGAGGGATCGTGCATGGTGGTGATGCCGAAGGCGAGGTTGGCCGCATAGGCCCAGTTCGCCTGCGGGATGACGCCCTGGCCGAAGTGCGCGGCGTGCGCGTGCACGTCCACGATGCCGGGGAAGATCGTCTTGCCGCTGGCGTCCACTTCGCGCGCGCCGGCCGGGATGGCCACGCTGCCGCGCTTGCCCACCGCGACGATGCGCTCGCCGCTCACCACCACCACGCCGTCCTCGATCACTTCCTGGGCGCTGTTGGCGTTGCGCATCGTCAGCACGCGGCCGCCGACCAGGGCGAAGGTGTCGCCGGGGCGGTCGGTGGGCAGGCGCAGGCCCACGG
>JANOJQ010000230.1:0-1803 GCA_031418815.1 Lysobacteraceae bacterium | reverse complement strand
CGGGTCATCAGGGGCTCGAAAGGAAGGATCGACGTCGGCAGTTCCCGCACCAGCTGTTCCAGGTCGGTGGCGGAGCGGCCGAACAGCTTCAGGGCGCGGCCACACAGGTCCGGCATGATCGGCGCCAGGTAGGCCGCCACCAGGTAGAACCCGAGCAGGCATTCGCTGCACACGCGCTGCAGTTCCTCGGCCTTGCTCGGGTCCTTCGCGAGCAGCCAGGGCTTGGCTTCGTCCCATCGCTGATTGAGGATGTCGCACAGGCGCATCGCTTCCCGGGTGACGAATCCGGTTTCATCGGCCTGGTAGGCCGCGTGGATGGACTCGAAGCTCATCTGGGCAACGCTCACGCTGTCGGGGTGGCCATCCTCGCTGAGGTGCCGGTCGAGCTTTCCTTCGAAATGCTTGATGGCAAAGCCGGCCGCGCGGCTGGCGATGTTGACGAACTTGCCCACCAGGTCGCTGTTCACGCGCGCGACGAAGTCCTCGAGGTTGAGGTCCAGGTCCACCACGCCGGCGCCGGTCTTGCTGGCGAAGTAGTAGCGCAGGTATTCGGGGTTGAGGCCGGTGTCGAGGTAGGTGCGCGCCATGACGAAGGTGCCGCGCGACTTGCTCATCTTCGCGCCGTTGACGGTCAGGTAGCCGTTGACGTGCAGCTTCGTGGGCGCGCGCAGGCCGGCGCCGTGCAGCATCGCCGGCCAGAACAGGCCGTGGAAGTTGATGATGTCCTTGCCCAGGAAATGATGCATTTCCGTTTCCGCGCCGGCGTTGCGCGCCGCGTCGGTGAAGGTGCCGAAGTCGATGCCGGTGCGGTCGCACAGCGCCTTGAAGCTGGCCAGGTAGCCGATGGGCGCGTCCAGCCAGACGTAGAAGAACTTGCCGGGCGCGTCGGGGATCGGGAAGCCGAAGTAGGGCGCGTCGCGGCTGATGTCCCAGTCGCGCAGGCCGCCCTCCAGCCATTCGCCCAGCTTGGCCTTCACCGCGGGGTGGGCCACGTCGCCGGCCAGCCACTCGCGCAGGAAGGCCTCGAACTTGCCCAGCTCGAAGAAGTAATGCTCCGAATCGCGCAGCTCGGGCGTGGCGCCCGACACCACCGAGCGCGGGTTCTTGAGTTCGGTGGGCGAATAGGCCTTGCCGCAGACCTCGCAGTTGTCGCCGTACTGGTCGGGGCTGCCGCAGTTGGGGCAGTCGCCCTTGATGTAGCGGTCGGGCAGGAACATCTGCTTGACCGGGTCGTAGAGCTGCTCGATCGAGCGCCGGGCGATGGCCTTCGCGCCGTGGCTGCCGTCGCGCAGCCGGGTGTAGACCAGGCTGGACAGTTCGCGGTTCTCGTCCGAATGGGTGGAGTGGTAATGGTCGAACGCCACGCCGAAACCGGCGAAGTCGGCCTCGTGCCCGGCCTGGACGCCGCGGATGAAGTCTTCCGGCGCCAGCCCGGCCTTTTCGGCGGCCAGCATGATCGGCGTGCCGTGGGCGTCGTCGGCGCAGACGAAATGCACCTCGCCGCCGGCCAGGCGCCTTGCGCGCACCCAGATGTCCGCCTGCAGGTAGCCCACCAGGTGGCCCAGGTGCAGCGGGCCGTTGGCGTAGGGCAGGGCGGTGGTGACGAGGGCGGGGCGGGGCGCGGTCATTCGGGGCAGGGGTTCCATCGCGGGAGCGCCATTATCCCAGATTGCGCCGACGCGGCGGCGTGGCGTGGGCACAAAAGGGGTTCTTCTCCCAAGTCTGGGTCTGGCGCCGTCGTCACCGCGGAAGCGAGGGGCACGTCCTGCTCAGTGAAGCCTTTTATTTCGCAGGACGTGCCCC
>JANOJQ010000229.1:0-3831 GCA_031418815.1 Lysobacteraceae bacterium | reverse complement strand
CTGCCACGGCCTGTCGCTGTCGCTGGGCGCGGTGGCACCGTTCGACCAGACCTACCTGCTCAAGCTGCGCCGCTTCCTGGACGAGCACGCCGTACCCGTTTTCAGCGAACACCTGTCGTACTGCAGCGACGACGGCCAACTCTACGACCTGATGCCCATCCCCTTCACCGAGGAGGCCGTGCACCACGTCGCCGGCCGTATCCGCCAAGTGCAGGACGCGCTGGGCCGCCGCATCGCGGTGGAGAACATTTCCTACTACGCGGCGCCCTACCAGGGCATGCCCGAGATCGATTTCCTGCGCGCGGTGCTGGCCGAGGCCGACTGCGACCTGCTGCTGGACGTGAACAACATCCACGTCAACGCCATCAACCATCGCTACGACGCCCACGAATTCCTGCGCGCCATCCCGGGCGAACGCATTGCCTATTTCCACGTCGCCGGCCACTACGACGAGGCCGACGACCTGAAGGTGGACACCCACGCCGCGCCGGTCATCCCCGACGTGTGGGCGCTGCTGGACGAAGCCTGCCGCGTGTTCGGCCCGCGCCCGGCGCTGCTCGAGCGCGATTTCAACTTCCCGCCGTTCGCCGAACTGGTGGCCGAAGTGGCCACGGTGCGCGACACCCTGCGCCGCCACGCCCTGCCGGAAGTGCGCCATGCCCGCGGCTGAGTCGCTGCGCGCGCAGCAGTTCCAGCTGGCCGCGCACAACCGCGACCCGGGCCACGCCCCGCCGCCGCCTGGCATCGAAGAGCGCCGGCTGGCGATCTACCGCGACCTCTTCTACAACAGCCTGCAGGGCCTGCTGTCCGGCAATTTCCCGGTCATCCGGAAACTTCTGGGCGACGCCGGCTGGCATGCGCTGGTGCGCGACTTCTACCGCGAACACCGCTGCGCCACGCCGCTGTTCCCCGAATTGCCGAGCGAGTTCATCCAGTACCTGCAGGCGCGCGCCGAGGCCGGCCGCGCCGACCAACCCTGGCTGCTTGAACTGGCGCACTACGAATGGGTGGAGCTGGCGCTGGACCTGAGCCAAGCCCGGGCGGACGACGTGCCGCACGACGCCGCCGGTGACCTGCTCGCCGGCCAGCCCGCGCTGTCGCCGCTGGCCTGGCCGCTGGCCTACGCCTGGCCGGTGCATCGGCTGTCGCCGGACTTCCAGCCCGACCAGGCGCCGCCCGCCGCGACCTTCCTGCTGGTGCAGCGCGACGCCGGCTTCAAGGTGCGCTTCAACGAACTCAGCCCGCTGAGCTTCCGGCTGCTGCAGCGGCTGTCGGACGAGCCGGGCCTGACCGGCCGCCAGCAGCTGCTCGCCCTGGCCGAAGAAGCGCTCGCCCCCGACCCCGAGGCCTTCGTGGCGCTCGGCCACGACATGCTGCGGCAGTTCCTGGCCAGCGGCGTGGTCCTGGGCACCCGTATTCCCTGACGGAGTCACCCATGCAAAACACACTGAGCGAGCGCTGGACGACGCTTACCGAACGGCTGGGCGGCGTTGGCCAATGGCTGGCCCCGCTGGGCCTGCGGCTGCTGCTGGCCTGGGAGTTCTGGGAGGCCGGCATCGAGAAGTATCGCGGCGAGAACTGGTTCGGCAGCATCCAGTCCGACTTCCCGTTCCCGTTCAACATCGTGCCGCCCGACATCAGCTGGACCATCGCCACCTGGTTCGAACTGGGCGGCGCCATCGCGCTGCTGGTCGGGCTGGGCACGCGGTTCTTCGCCTTCAACCTGTTCGTGCTGACCATGGTGGCCACGGCGTCCGTGCACTGGCCGATGGAGTGGCAGTCGCTGAAGGATCTGGCGATGGGCTATGCGATCAGCGACAAGGGCTTTGGCAACTTCAAGCTGCCGCTGATCTTCGCGGTGATGCTGCTGCCGCTGATCTTCCACGGGGCGGGCAAGTTCAGCCTCGATGCGCTGGTTTCCCGCTGGGCCGGCACCGACAGCGGCAAGCCCCAGGGCATCCAGGACGTGACGGCCTGGGGACTGGCCCTGCTGGTGGTCGGCGTGCCGCTGGCGCTGCTGCTGCCGACGCTGGGCCTGGCCCTGGCCATCGTCGGCGTGGTGCTGTTGGCCGTGGACCGCCTGCTGCTGGCCTGACCCTCTGCTATCCTGCGCGGCATGGAATCATCCTCCCTGCCGCGCATGTCGCAGCGCTTCCGCGGCTTCCTGCCCGTGGTGGTGGACGTCGAAACCGGTGGCTTCGACTGCACGCGCCACGCCCTGCTGGAGATCGCCGCGGTGCCGATCGAACTCGACGGCGACGGCTTCTACGTGCTGGGCGAAACGGTCAGCACCCACGTCGAGCCGTACGAAGGCTCCCAGATCGATCCCAAGTCGCTCGAAATCACCGGCATCCGGCTCGACTCGCCGCTGCGCGGCGCGATAGACGAACGCGCGGCGCTCGACCACATCTTCGCGCCCATCCGCGCCGCGGCCAAGCGCAACGGCTGCCAGCGCGCCATCCTGGTGGGCCACAACGCCCACTTCGACCTCGGCTTCCTCAACGCCGCCGTGGCGCGCGTGGGCCACAAGCGCAACCCGTTCCATCCCTTCAGCACCTTCGACACCGTCACCCTGGCCGGCATGGCCTATGGCCAGACCGTGCTGAGCCGCGCCGTGCAGGCCGCCGGCCTGCCCTGGGACGGCGACCAGGCGCATTCGGCCGTTTACGACACCGAACGCACCGCGCAGCTGTTCTGCGCGGTGCTCAACCGTTGGCGCCAGTTCTCCGAGAACGACCTCGCGGCCGCGCACGAGGACTGATCGCCGTCCACCCCACCGTTGAGGGCACGCCATGATCCACGACAGCATCCTGGGCACCGTCGGCGACACGCCGATCGTACGCATCAACCAGCTCGCCCCGGCGGGCGTGACCATGTACGCCAAGCTGGAGTACTTCAACCCGATGTCGTCGGTGAAGGACCGGCTGGCGCTGGCGATCATCCTGGACGGCGAGCAGCGCGGCACGCTCAAGCCCGGCCAAATGGTGGTCGAGGCCACGTCGGGCAACACCGGCATCGCGCTGGCCATGGTGTGCGCAGCGCGCGGCTACCCGTTCGTGGCCTTCATGACCGAAACCTTTTCAGTCGAGCGCCGCAAGCTGATGCGGGCCTTGGGCGCGAAGGTGATCCTGACGCCGGCGGCCGAACGCGGCAGCGGCATGGTCAGGCGCGCGCAGGAATTCGCGGCGCAGCACGGCGCGTTCCTGGCGCGGCAGTTCGAGAACGAGGCCAACCCGGCCTACCACCGCAGCACCACGGGCCCCGAGATCCTGCGCGACTTCGCCATGAAGCGGCTGGACTGGTTCGTGGCCGGCTACGGCACCGGCGGCACCATCACCGGCGCCGGCGAGATGCTCAAGCTGGCGCGGCCCGACATCCGGATCGCGGTCACCGAGCCCGACGGCGCCGCGCTGCTTTCGGGCAAACCGTGGGCGCCGCACAAGATCCAGGGCTGGTCGCCGGACTTCATCCCCGAGGTGCTCAACCGCGATGTCTACGACCGCATCGTGCCGGTGACCGACGTGCAGGCGCGCGACACCGCGCGCGAACTGGCGATGAAGGAAGGCATCTTCTGCGGCATCTCCGGCGGCGGCAGCTTCGCCGCGGCGCTGGAAGTGGCGAAAACCCTGGACCCCGGCAGCGTGGTGCTGGCGATGATCGCCGACACCGGCGAACGCTACCTCAGCACCTTCCTGTTCGAAGGCATCAACGAAGGCAGCGACGACGACTGGGCCGCCACGCTGGCCTGACCGCTGTTTTTTGGTTCCTCTCCCAAGTCCGGGGCTGGCGCCGTCGACACCGCGGAAGCGAGGGGCACGTCCTGCTCAGTGA
>JANOJQ010000228.1:0-2571 GCA_031418815.1 Lysobacteraceae bacterium | reverse complement strand
CCGTCAGCGCCGGCAAGACCAAGTCTACGGTCACCGTCGAAGTGCGCCAGAAGCGCACCTACGTCAAGCGCGACGACGCCGACGCGCCGGTGGTGACCGACGAGCGCCAGGACGCCCTGCGCAAGCTCGAGGAATCCAAGGCCAAGAACGACGCCGAGCTGGCGGCACTGAGCGAGACCGACCGCAAGCGCAAGATCGAGCGCGATGCCGCCGAGCAGGCCCGCATCGTCGCGGCGCAGCCGCCGGTGCCGGCCGTGCCCGAGCCGCGCTTGGAGGAAATGGTCGAGGTGGTCGCACCGCCGCCGCCGGTCCGCGCCCGCGCTCCGGAAGTCGAGCGCGCCGCGCCCGGCGCCATCGTCATCCACGAGCCGCGCAAGGCCCGCATGGAGCCCAAGGCCCCCGAGCGCAAGCCCGGCCCGATGGCGCGCCCGACCCCGGGCGGCCCGCGTCCGCCGCCGCTCGGCGCCGCCAAGGTGCCGCCGAAGAAGAACGTCGTGCGCGGCTCCAACTCCATGGTCGACAACGAGGGCGAAGAGGGCCAGGCACAGCGTTTCGCCGCCGGCCAGCTGCACCTCACCGAGTCCGAGCGCGCCCGCCGCGGCGCCGCCGGCAACCGCAAGAAGCCCAAGATGCGCATGTCCGAGCCGTCCCGCACGGCCAGCGGCCAGCACGGCTTCTCGCGCCCGACCGCGCCGATGGTGCGCGACGTCTACATTGGTGAGTCCGTCACCGTCGCCGACCTGGCCGTCAAGCTGGCCATGAAGGGCGGCGAAGTGGTGCGGTCCCTGTTCAAGATGGGCGTCATGGCCACCATCAACCAGGTGATCGACCACGACACCGCCGTGCTGGTGGTTGAAGAGCTCGGCCATCGCGCCAGCAAGGCCAACGACGACGACGCCGAGATCGCCCTGGTCGCGCACCAGGACGTGGTGCAGGGCGAGCGCCGCACGCGCCCGCCGGTGGTCACCATCATGGGCCACGTCGACCACGGCAAGACTTCTCTGCTGGACTACATCCGCCGCACCAAGGTCGCCACCGGCGAAGCCGGCGGCATCACCCAGCACATCGGTGCGTACCACGTCGAAACCGAAAAGGGCGTCATCAGCTTCCTCGACACCCCGGGCCACTCGGCGTTCTCGGCCATGCGTGCCCGTGGCGCCAGGCTCACCGACATCGTGGTGCTGGTGGTGGCGGCCGACGACGGCGTGATGCCGCAGACGGTCGAAGCGGTGAACCACGCGCGCGCCGCCAAGGTGCCGCTGCTGATCGCCGTCAACAAGATGGACAAGCCCGAGGCCAACCCGGACAACGTCAAGCAGGGCCTGGTCAAGCTGGAAGTGGTGCCGGAAGAGTGGGGCGGCGACGTGCAGTTCGTGCCGATCTCGGCCAAGACCGGCATGGGCGTGGACGCCCTGCTGGAAGCCATCGCGGTCCAGGCCGAAGTGATGGAACTGACCGCCGTGTACGATGCCCGCGCCACCGGCGTGGTGATCGAATCGGCGCTCGACAAGGGCCGCGGCCCGGTCGCCACGGTGCTGGTGCAGCAGGGCACGCTCAAGAAGAGCGACTACCTGGTCTGCGGCGTGCACTACGGCCGCGTCCGCGCCCTGTTCGACGAGAATGGCAAGCAGGTGGATGCCGCCGAGCCGTCGATCCCGGTGCAGGTGCTCGGGCTGTCGGGCGTGCCCGACGCCGGCGACGACTTCGTGGTGGTCGCCGACGAGCGCCTCGCCAAGGAAGTCGCCCAGCAGCGCGACACCAAGCGCCGCGAGTCGCGCCTGGTCGCCACCGCCGGTTCGCGCATGGAGGACATCATGGCGTCGATGGGCCAGAACCTCGGCCAGGCCAACCTCAACCTGCTGGTAAAGGCCGACGTGCAGGGCTCGGTGGAGGCGCTGCGCCAGTCGCTGGTCGCGCTGTCCAACGACCTCATCAAGATCAACGTCATCAGCTCCGGCGTGGGCGGCATCACCGAGTCCGACGCCACGCTGGCCGCCACGTCCAAGGCGGTCATCATCGGCTTCAACGTGCGCGCCGACGCCAGCGCCCGCCGCATCATCGAGACCAACGGCCTCGACCTGCGCTACTTCTCGATCATCTACGACGTCATCGACCAGGTGAAGCAGGTGGCGTCCGGCCTGCTGGGCGTGGAAATCCGCGAGGAAATCCTCGGCATCGCCGAAGTGCGCGACGTGTTCCGCAGCTCCAAGTTCGGCGCGGTCGCCGGTTCGCTGGTCACCGAGGGCACGGTCAAGAAGTCCAAGCCGATCCGCGTGCTGCGCAACAGCGTGGTGGTGTTCGAGGGCGAGCTGGAATCGCTGCGCCGCTTCAAGGACAACGTGGAAGAGGTCAAGAGCGGCACCGAGTGCGGCATCGCGGTGAAGGCCTACAACGACGTGCAGCCGGGTGACCAGATCGAGTGCTTCGAACGCATCGAGGTGCAGCGCACGCTGTAAGGCGCGCGCTAATCCATGGCCACCAAGAGCTTCCATCGCACCGACCGCGTTTCGGCCCAGCTGCGGCGCGACATCGGCTTGATCGTGCACCAGGCGGTGCGCGAGTACGGCCTGC
>JANOJQ010000227.1:0-8986 GCA_031418815.1 Lysobacteraceae bacterium | reverse complement strand
CCGGCCGGCAGGGTCATGGCGGACAGCTCTTCCTCCATGGCCTTGCGCGCTTCGTCCACCGTCACCTTCTTGGCCAGGTTGGCCTGGATGTTGAGGGTGGTGCGGCGGTCCTGGCGGAACACCTGGGTGGACGAGGCCTGCACGTCCACGTTCACCACCGACAGCAGCGGGATGGCCGTGCCGTCGGGCGCGCGCAGGCTCAGCCCGGACAGGTCCTGCACGCCGAACGTCTCGGCGCCGTCGAAGCGCACCCAGACCGGCACTTCGGTTTCGCCGCGACGGAACTCACGCAGCGGCGTGCCGCGCAGCGCGATGCCGACATACTGCGCCACCTGTTCGGCGCTGAAGCCGTATGACAGGGCGCGCTCGCGGTCCACGCTGATCGCCAGCTCGGAGTTCTCGTCGCCGGTGTCCACCCGCACGTCGCGCAGCTCCTTGCGCGTGGCCAGCTGCGGGATGATCGCCGCCGCCAGCGTCTTGAGCTGCTCGGACGAATCTCCGATCAGCGAAACCTGGATCTGGTCGGCGCCGCCCTCCCCGCCCTGCTGCCCGCCGCCCTGCTGGAAGCCGATGGTGGCGCGGGCTGACTTGGGCATGCCGGCGCGGATTTCCTCCATGATTTCCGCCGGTGGCCGCAGGTCGCCGCCGTCGCTGCGCAGCGTGATCATGGTGCCGGCCCAGCCCTGTTCGCTGAAGTAGGAGTAGATCTGCTCGACCTGCAGCTTCTCGCGGTTGTCGTCCAGGTACTTCTCCACCCGCGCCACTTCCTCGGACACCTGCGGCAGCGAGTACGCGCCCTTCCACTGGTAGAACAGGTCCAGCTGGCGGCTGGGCTCTTCGTAGAAGAAATCGGTCTTGGTCTTGACCATGGGCACGATGCTCACCGCCACGATCAGCAGGATGCCGAGCACGCTGATGCCGCGGTGGCGCAGGGTCCACGCCAGGAACGTGGCGTACTTGTCCTGCAGGCGCGGGATGAAGCCGGTGCTGGCCATCGCCGCCGGCGGCGTCTTCATGCGCGCCGACAGCATCGGGATCAGGCTGATGGCCACCAGCCACGAGGCCAGCAGCGACACGGTGATGGTGACCGCGATCTGCACCATGAAGATGCTGATCTGGTTGGTTTCGCCGAACAGGTTGGGCACGAACACGATGCAGTGGCAAAGCGTGCCCGCCGACAGCGCGATGGCCACCTGCTTGGTGCCGACGATCGAGGCCCAGACCGGGTTGCCGGGGTTCTTCTCACGTTCCTGGTAAATGCTTTCCACCACAACGACGGCGTTGTCCACCAGCATGCCCACCGCCAGCAGCAGGCCCATCATGGTCAGCACGTTCAGCGTGACGCCCAGGAAGTACATGAAGCCCAGGGTCATCACGAAGCAGATCGGGATCGCCAGGCTGACCATCAGCGTGGACGGCCAGTGGCGCAGGAAGAAGAACAGTACCGCCACCGACAGCAGCAGGCCGATGATGCCGGCCTCGGTCAGCGACCACAGCGAACCGGTGACGTTCTCGCCCTGGTTGTCGATCAGCGTCACCTTGATGCCGCGGAAGTCGGGCAGCTTGCCGATGCGGTCGATTTCCTCCAGCGCGACGCGCGACACGTCCACCAGGTTGGCGTTGCGCTCCTTGAACACGTCGATGCCCACCGCGGGGCGTCCTTCCAGGCGGCGGCCGTAGTTCATCCGGGCCGGCTTCAGGCGCACGTCGGCGATCTGTTCCAGCCGCAGCCCGTTCTTGCCCACCACCAGTTCGCGCAGCTCGCGGATGTCGCGCAGTTCGCCGATGGGCTGCACGCGCAGGCGGCGGTCGCCGTCTTCGATGGTGCCGGCGGACACCGAGAAGTTCACCGCCTGCAGCTTGGCGGCCAGTTCGTTCAGGCCCAGGCCGTGGGCGCTGAGCCGGTCCGGGTCGATGGCGATCTCGATCTCGTTGGGCGTTGCGCCGGAAATCTCCACGCGCGCCACGCCCGGCAGCCGCTCGAGCTGGCGCTTGAGCTTGAGGTCGATCAGCTCGTATTCGTTGGTGAGGTCGCGCTCGCTGGCCAGGCGCACCCGCAGCACGGGGGCGTCGCCGGTGGAGAACTTCATCACGTTGTAGCGCTGGAAGTCGTCGGGCAGGTCGCCGCGGATGGCGTCGATGCGCTCGCGCGCCTCCGAGGCCAGCACTTCCACGTCGCGGTCCCAGTCCGAGAACTCGATCCAGACGTTGCCGCCGTCGGCGCGGCTGACCGAGTTGAGGTTCTTGATGCCCTGCAGGGTGGACAGCGCCTCTTCCACCGGCCGCACCAGGCTGCGCTCCACTTCCTGCGGCGTGGAGCCCGGGTAAGGCAGGTCCACGGCGATGAAGGGCGCGTTGAGCTCGGGGAACTGCTCCAGCGGCAGGCGGAACGCCGCGATCAGCCCGATGGCCATCATCGAGACGAAGAACATGATCGTCGTCACCGGACGACGCAGGCTGAGCTCGGCGATGGTCATGCGTGCGATCCCTCGGCGGCGCCTTCACCGGGCGACACGTCCAGCGGCTTGCGGCGCGCCACGTAGCTGGCGTCGCTGCGGCGGTCGAGCAGGTTGTACATCACCGGGATCACCAGCAGCGTCAGCAGCGTGGACACCGCCAGGCCGCCGATCACCGTGATGGCCATCGGCGAGCGCACTTCGGCGCCGGCGCCCGAGGCCAGCGCCAGCGGCAGGAAGCCCAGCAGCGCGGTCAGGGTGGTCATGATGACCGGCCGCAGGCGCGACTCGGCGCCGCGCAGGATCGCCTCGCGCTTGGCCACGCCGGCCTCGCGCAGCTGGTTCACCTTGTCGATCAGGATGATGGCGTTTTTCACCACGATGCCCACCAGCAATATCAGGCCGATGAACACCACCACCGACAGCGACGACCCGGTCAGCACCAGCGCCAGCACCGCGCCGACGATGGCCAGCGGGATGGTGAACATGATCACGAACGGATGCAGCAGCGATTCGAACTGCGACGCCATCACCAGGTACACCAGGAAGATGGCCAGCGCGAACGCAAACACCAGCGAGTTGATGGACGCGCGCAGCTCCTCGCCCTGGCCGCCGATGGCCATGCCGACGTCGGTGCCCAGCGGGTTGGCGCCCACCAGGTCGCGCACTTCCTGCACGGCGCTGCCCAGGTCGCCGTAGCGCAGGCTGGACGACACCACGGCCACGCGCGACTGGTTGACGTGGTGGATCTCGCTCGGGCCCGTGGTGGCGACGACCTCGGCCACCGATTCAAGCGTCACCGGCGCGCTGCTTTCCGGGTTCACGATCAGGCGCTTGATGTCGGCCAGCGAGGCGCGGTCGGCCGCCTGCGCCCGCACCAGCACGTCGATCTTGCGGTCGCGGAAGCTGTAGCGCGTGGCCACTTCGCCGCGCACCTTGCGCACCACCTGGTCGGCGATCTGGCGCGTGGTCAGGCCCAGGGCCGCAGCGCGCTCCTGGTCGAAACGGATCTGGATCTCGGGGAAGCCCTCTTCCACCGTGGACTTCACGTCCACGAAGCGGTCCGAGCCCTCCATCAGGGCGACGAGTTTCGCGCCGGCCTTTTCCAGTTCGGCCAGGTCGGCGCCGCGCAGTTCGATCTCCAGCGGCGTGGAGAAGCTGAAGATCTCCGGCCGCCCGAACTTCACCTCGACGCCCGGGTACTGCTGCATGGTGGCGCGCAGGCGCTCGGTCTGGGCGGCCTCGGTGTCGGAACCATGGCCCTCGGCCAGCACGATGCTGATCTTGCCGATGTTCTCGCCCGACTCGGTCGGGCTGGCGTCCAGCCGGGTGCCGCTGCCGGACACGCCGTACAGGGCGCGCACGCCTTCGTCGCCGGCATGGGCTTCCTGGATCTTGCGCACCATCGCGTCGGTGTCGCGCAGCTGGGTGCCGGCGGGCAGCTTCACCGTCATCTCGAACCGGTCCTGGGCCAGCTGCGGGATCAGGTCCAGGCCCAGCGTGGGCACCAGGGACAGCGCCAGCGCGAACGCCACGAAGGCCGAGGCCAGCACCAGCGCCGGGCGGTCCAGCGAGGTCGGCAGCACGCGCTGGTAGCCGGTCGCCGCCCATTCGTAGGGCTTGATCACGAACTTGCCGATCCAGGCCAAGGCCCCGCCGACGTACTTCGCCAGGAACCGGAACACGGTGGTGATCGCCATGAACAGGCCCAGCAGCAGGTTGCCAAACAGCCATTCAAAGCCGCGCTTGGCGCCGGCCACCGGCTTGAGCGCACGGTTCGCCGGACGCCAGTCCGGATGCGGCGCCTCGGCCGGGAACGCCAGCGGCGCCTTGGCCTTGAGCGAGGACAGCATCGGGATCAGGGTCAGCGACACGACCAGCGACATCAGGATGGCGATGGCAATCGTCAGCGCCTGGTCCTTGAACAGCTGCCCGGCCACGCCCTCCACGAACACCAGCGGCAGGAACACCGCCACCGTGGTCAGGGTGGACGCCACCACCGCCATGCTCACTTCCTGGGTGCCGGCGATGGCCGCCTCGACGATGCCCAGTCCGCGCTCACGCGCCTTGGCGATGCTTTCCAGCACCACGATCGAGTCGTCCACCACCAGGCCCGTGGCCAGCGCCAGGCCGCCCAGCGACATCACGTTGAGGCTCAGGCCGAACTGGTCCATGAAGAAGAAGGTGGCGATCAGCGAGATCGGCAGCGACAGCGAGATGACGAAGGTGCTCCAGCCATCGCGCAGGAAGAAGAAGATGATCAGGATCGCCAGCAGGCCGCCGATCAGCGCGTCCTTCTCGACGTCGTCCAGGGCATCGTCGATGAAGATGGACTGGTCCTCGACCGTGGTCAGCACCGCGTCCGCCGGCAGGCCCTCGCGCAGGCGCTCGAGCGACTGCTTCACCTCCGCCGCCACGCTGACGGTGTTGGCGTCGCCTTCCTTGTAGATCGCCAGCTCCACCGCTTCGCGGCCGTCGAGGCGGATGATGGATTCGCGCTCCTTGTGGTCCTGCAGCACCGTGGCGATGTCGCGCAGGCGGATGGCCTGGCCGCCGCCAGGCGTGCCGGCGCCGGCGCCCGAGGCCGCGCTCTGGGCACTGGCGGAGGCCGCCAGCGCTTCGGCCGAACCCGAGATGGCCGCGACGCGCGCCGAGGCCTCGGCGGCTTCCTGCGCCGCGCTGCTGCCGCCGCCGGAACTGCGCGCGGTGATCAGCAGGTCGCGCATCTGTTCGATGTCGGAGAACTGGTTGATGGTGCGCACCAGGTAGCGCTGGCTGCCGTCTTCGATGCGGCCGCCGGAAATGTTGATGTTCTCGGCGCGCAGGCGCTCGATCACGGTGCCGATGCCCAGGTTGAGCTGGGCCAGCTTCTGCTGGTCGATCAGCACCTGGATCTCGTCCTCCAGACCGCCGGCCACCTTCACCGCGGCCACGCCGTCGACGGGTTCGAGCTGCTTCTTGAGTTCGTCGTCGGCATGGCGGCGCAGGCGCACCAGCTCGGCGGCGCCTTCGCCCGTGCCTTCCTTGGCCGACAGCACCAGGCGCATGATCGGGTCGGTGGACGGGTTGAAGCGCAGCAGCACCGGCTGCTTGGCTTCCAGCGGCAGGCGCAGCGTTTCGAGCTTGTCGCGCACCTCCAGGCTGGTGCGGTCCATGTCGGTGCCCCAGGCGAACTCCAGGATCACGTCGCTCTGGCCGGTGCGCGAGATCGAGCTGAGCTTGCGCAGGCCCTTGACCACGCCCACCGCTTCTTCCACCGGCTCGGTGATCAGCGTCTCGATCTCCGACGGCGCGGCGCCGGTGTATTCGGTGCGCACCGTCAGCGTCGGGTAGCTCAGGTCGGGCAGCAGGTTGACGGGCAGCGCGCGGTAGGCAATCGCGCCGAACAGGATGACCGTCAGCGTGACCATCAGGACGGTCACGCGCCGGCGGACGGAGGTTTCTACCAGGCTCATCGGGCGGGCGTCTCGACCAGGTTGGCCACCTTGGCGGCTGCACCGCCGCCGGCGTCCGGATTCAGCACTTCCACCAAGGCGCCATCGCGCAGGGTGATCTTGCCGGCGGTGACCACCTGTTCGCCTTCCTTGAGGCCCTTGCGCACTTCGGCCAGCTCGCCGCTGAGGTAGCCCACTTCGATCGGCACGCGCACGGCCTTCTTGTCGCGCACGGCGTACACGGCGGTTTCGCCGGCGTCTTCCAGCAGCGCCGAGCGCGGCACGGTCAGCGCGTCGGTGCGCGAGTCGTACACCACCTCGATGCGGCCGAACATGCCCGGGCGCAGGCCTTCGCCGCCCTTGAAACGCGTGACCACGCGGAAGGTGCCGCTGCCGCCGTCCACCACCGGGCTGACGCGGTCGATGACGCCTTCGAACGCCTGGCCCGGCATGGCGTCGGCGATCATGCGCACCGCCAGGCCGGGCTTCATCGTGGCCAGGTCGCGCTCGGGCACGTTCAGCACCGCCTCGAGCCGGGAGATGTCGACGATGCGGAACAGCGAGGAGTTGAGCTGGATCAGGTTGCCCGGCTTGGCGCTGCGCTGGGCGATGACGCCGTCGATGGGCGCGATGATGTTGGTGTAGGAAAGCTCCAGCTGCGTCATCTGGTAGGCGGCGCGCGCGGCTTCCAGGTCATAGCGGATCTGGTCGCTGGCTTCGGCGCTGACCAGCTTGGACGCCAGCAGCTCCTGCGAGCGGCGGTAGTTGTTCTCGAGCTTGCGCATGGTGGCGCGGGCGCGCTCCATCTCCAGGCGCGGGCGGTCGGGTTCGATGCGGGCCAGCACCTGGCCGGCCTTCACCACGTCGCCCTCCTCGGCCAGCAGCTGCAGCATCACCCCCGACGTCTTGGCGACCACCATCGCTTCCACCGGCGCCTCGAGGTTGGCGGTGCCGGAATAGCTGGCCGAGATCGGCCGCTTGGCCACCTGCGCCACTTCCACCGGCACGGCTTCGGCCTTTTTCTCGACCGGGTTGCCGTCCTTGTCGAGCGTTTCGGCGGTTTCGGCGCCGTCGGCGGGCTTGTCGCCGCCGCTGCAGCCCGCCAGGGCCAGGGAGATCGCCAGCGCCAACAGGGCGGTGGTCCGGAGCAACGGGGACGGGCGGGAAGTCTTCATTTGTCTCGGCTTTGGCGGGGTGTTGTAGTTGAATAGAACAGTACAGTAGGCATGTGAAGCCGCGCATATGCCGGAAGTCTGTATGCCCGACGGGCGGGCGCGGGAGCGTGAGGAGGGGCCGCCCCCTGTCTGGCGTGGGATGCGCAGGCTATAATTTTGGTTTAGTGCTGCCCGACCGACCCTGCGAGCCGGAAAAACCCATGATGAAGCGTTCCCTGCTGTCCGCCGCCTGCCTCGCGCTGGCGTTCGCCGCCCTCCCCGCCGCCGCCAAGGGCGACGCCGAAAAGGGCAAGGCGCTGTTCTATACCTGCACCGGCTGCCACGGCATCGCCGATTACAAGAACGTCTACCCGACCTACCGCGTGCCCAAGGTGGGCGGCCAGAACGAGCAGTACCTCGTCGCCGCGCTCACCAGCTACAAGAAGGGCGAACGCCCGCACCCGACCATGCGCGCCCAGGGCGAAGGCCTTTCCGACCAGGACATCGCCGACCTGGCCGCTTACCTCTCCAGCCTGAAGAACGCCAAGTGAGCGCCCGCCCGATGATCCTGCGCACCGCCTCCGCCCTCGCCCTGTTCGCCCTGGCCCTGCCGGCCTTCGCCGCGGGCGTGAAAGGCAACGTCGCCGCCGGCGCCGAAAAGTCCAAGACCTGCGCCGCCTGCCACGGCGCAACCGGCAACGAAAGCCTGGACGACACCTACCCCAAGCTGGCCGGCCAGCACCCGGACTACCTGGCCAAGGCCCTGCACGACTACAAGTCGGGCAAGCGCCAGAACGCCATCATGGCCGGCTTCGCCGGCGGCCTGAGCGACGAGGACATCGACGACCTGTCGGCGTACTTCGCCAGCCAGAAGGGCGATATCCACGATTTGAGTGAGATCGACAAGCGCTGATCCAATGTCTCTTGGTGCGCAAACAAAAAAGCCTGGCTCGCGCCGGGCTTTTTTTTCGAATGCCGCTGGCCAGATCACCGGCGTAACCGCGAAGAACTCGGCGAGCGAAGCGCCGGTCGCCCTGGTGACCAGCGTGGGCTACCAGCCCTTCGGCCCACTCGGCAGCCTCACCTTCGGCAACGGCCGCGTGCTCAACAAGAACTACGACCTGGACTACGGCATCGCGTCGGTGGCCGACAGCGCCGCCAACGGCCTGGCCATCGGCTACACGCTGGACGACGTCGGCAACGTGGTGGGCCTGGCCGAGCGCCAGACCGGCGGCGCCACGGCCGCGCGCACGGTGGGCTACGACGGGCTGGACCGCCTCACGTCGCTGAAGAACGGCACCGCCACGGTGCAGGGCTTCACCTACGACGCCACCGGCAACCGCACCACCAGGGTCTCCGGCACCAGCGCCACGTATCTGTACGGCGCCACCAGCCACCGCCTCACCAAGGTCGGCACGGTGAACCGCAGCTACGACGCCGCCGGCAACAGCACCGCCATTGGCACCAAGACCTACCAGTACGACGACCGCGGCCGCATGGCCAGCGTGCGCACCGGCACCACCCTCACCCAGAGCTTCCGCCACAACGCCCTGGGCCAGCGCGTGGCCAAGGTCCACCCCACCACCGCCACCAGCACCGTGTATTTCGTCTACGACGAGGCCGGCAAGCTGATGGGCGAGTACAAGCCCGACGGCACGATGATCCGCGAGTACCTCTGGCTCGACGACACCCTGGTGGCCATGCGCGCGGGCTATGCCACCCACAAGTTCCAGTACGTGCTCACCGACCACCTGAACACGCCCCGCGCCGTGGTGCTGCCCAGCACCAACGCCATCATCTGGCGCTGGGACCTCACCGGCAGCGCCTTCGGCGACCACGCCGCCCTGAACAACCCCGACGGCGACGCTACCACCTACACCTTCAACCTGCGGTACCCCGGGCAGTACTTCGACAGCGAGACCGGGCTGCACTACAACTACTT
>JANOJQ010000226.1:0-12289 GCA_031418815.1 Lysobacteraceae bacterium | reverse complement strand
GACAAGGTGCCGCAGCGCTTCCAGGGCTTCGACGAGGCCGACTTCCGCGAAGTGGGCGCGCGCGTGGTTCCGGGCGCCGTGGTGCGCGCCGGCAGCCATATCGGCAAGGACGTGGTGCTGATGCCCAGCTTCGTCAACATCGGCGCGTACGTCGGCGCCGGCACCATGGTGGACACCTGGGCCACGGTCGGCAGCTGCGCGCAGATCGGCAAGAACTGCCACCTGTCCGGCGGCGCCGGCATCGGCGGCGTGCTCGAGCCGCTGCAGGCCAGCCCCACCATCATCGAGGACGACTGCTTCATCGGCGCCCGCGCCGAAGTGGTGGAAGGCGTGGTGGTGGAGAAGGGCAGCGTGATCGGCATGGGCGTGTTCATCGGCCAGAGCACGCGCATCTACAACCGCGCCACCGGCGAAATCAGCCACGGCCGCGTGCCGGCCGGCAGCGTGGTGGTCTCGGGCTCGCTGCCTTCGGCGGACGGCAAGTACTCGCTGTACTGCGCGGTGATCGTCAAGCAGGTGGACGCCAAGACGCGCGCCAAGACCTCGGTGAACGAACTGCTGCGGGGCGCGCTGGAATGACCACGGTCTACGGCCTCGACACCTGCGACACCTGCCGCAAGGCGCGCAACTGGCTCAAGCGCTTCGGCATCGAGCACGCTTTCGTCGACTACCGTGACCAGCGCGTGCCGGCGGAGACGCTCAAGGCCTGGGCGGCGCAGCTGGGCGGCTGGGACAAGCTTATCAACCGCGCTTCCACCACCTGGAGGCAGCTGCCCGAGGCGCGCAAGGCCCCGGCCAGCGACCCCGAATGGACCCTGCTGATCAAGGAGCACCCGGCGCTGGTGAAGCGCCCGGTGCTGGTGACCGACGACGGCACGGTGGGGGTCGGTTTCACCGACAATGCCTGGAAGCTGCGGTTCGGGATCAAGAAATGAGCGACCTGCTGGACCTCACGCGTGACCTGATTGCCCGCGCCTCGGTGACGCCGGCAGACGCCGGCTGCCAGGCCCTGGTATCCGAGCGCCTGGCGCGCGCCGGCTTCCAGTGCCGGCAGATCGATTTCGGCGAGGTGAAAAACCTCTGGGCCACCCACGGCGAGGGCGGCGACGTGCTGTGCTTCCTCGGCCACACCGACGTGGTGCCGCCGGGCCCGCGCGAGGCCTGGGCCAGCGATCCCTTCGAACCCACAGTGCGCGACGGCTTCCTGTACGGCCGCGGCGCGGCCGACATGAAGGGCAGCGTGGCGGCCTTCGTGCTGGCGCTGGAGCAGTTCGTGGCCGCGCACCCGGATCATCCGGGCACGGTCGCGCTGCTGCTGACCTCGGACGAGGAGGGCGACGCCATCGACGGCGTGCGCCGCGTGGCCGAGCAGTTCCGCGCCACCGGCCAGCGCATCGATTTCTGCGTGACGGGCGAACCGTCCTCGAAGGAAAAACTGGGCGACCTGCTGCGCGTCGGCCGCCGCGGCACGCTGTCGGGAAAGCTCACGGTGCGCGGCATCCAGGGCCACGTGGCTTACCCGGAAAAGGCCCGCAACCCCATCCACCAGGCCATGCCGGCGCTGGCCGAGCTGACCGCGCGCACTTGGGACGAGGGCTACCCCGAATTCCCCGCGTCCAGCCTGCAGGTGTCGAACATCCATGCCGGCACCGGGGCCAACAACGTCATCCCCGGCCACTGCGAAGTGACGTTCAACTTCCGCTACAACCCCGGCTGGAGTGCCCAGGGCCTGGAGCGCGAAGTGCACATCGTGCTCGACCGCCACGGCCTGGAATACGACCTGGCCTGGCAGCGCGGCGGCGAGCCGTTCCTGACCGGCGAAGGCCGCCTGCGCGCGGCCGTGCGCGCGGTGCTGCTCGACCAGTGCGGCGCCGAGCCGGAGGAAAACACCGGCGGCGGCACCTCGGACGCCCGCTTCATCGCGCCCCTGGGCGCCGAGGTGGTGGAGCTGGGGCCGGTGAACGCCAGCATCCACAAGGTCGACGAACGCATCGCACTGGACGAACTCGAGCGCCTCCCCGCGCTTTACCGAGCCATCGCCGAGCGTCTGCTGCTCGCCTGACCTCCCGTTCCTGTGCCGCAGGAAGCGTCAGGCGGCCTGGTTGAACCAGGCCTTCTCGGCCTTCTCGGCCACCTTGTTGTCCTTGAGCTCGCGCAGGATGCCCAGCACGTCGCGGTGCACCTCCTGCAGGCCTTCGTCGGCGGCGCCGCGGGTCTCGTGGTACACCACCGCCAGCCACATCGCGATGCTGCGCTGGCGCAGCTGGATGGAGCGGTCACGGACGCGGCTGGCCGCGGTCGAGGCCACCGGCGTCCACGGGCGGTAGAGCGAACTGTCGGTGACGCCGTGCAGGTGCGGCTGTGGCAGCCGCGCGGCGTGCTGGATTTCCGCCAGCGTGTGGTCCGCGGTCTGCCTGCGCTGCTCGGCATTGAGCGCGAGGACGGCCTGGCGCACGGCGCCGGCCTGCCGGGAAAGCATCATTCGACGCCAGTACGTCAACAGCGTGATCAACATGTCCATCTGACCCACCTCACCAATACAGCCTTCGGTTCGGCAGACCGCTCCCCCTGACGGCGATCCACCCGTCCTGCACCGGCGGAGCAGCCGGTGCAGCAAGCCGTTTATGGCCTAAAACGTGACGCCTGTCAGCTGATTTTGCCAAAAGCGTGAAGCGGCTCACGTTTCCGGGCTGAGCTGCAGCCGGTATTGGGCCTCGCCCGGCAGGAAGGGCGTCGCTTCGCCGTTCACCCAGGCCGCGTGCCCCGCGCCCCAGAACGGCGAGAACGGATGGCCGCTCTGGCCGCCGGGCATGTGGATGATGCCGTCGGCCTCGCGGCCGGGCGACACCACCATGCGCTGGCTGGCGCCGAAGCCCGGGCCCTGCACGCGCGGCATGTTGCCGTCCCCCGCCAGCGGGTCGGCCGGCATGCACAGCCAGCCGCGGGCCAGCGCCGGCAGCGCGCCGGCCAGCGGATGGCAGATGCTGGCCGTGTTGCGCTCGCCCCAGGTGCGCTCGGCCAGCGGGCCGATGGCCGACAGGCGGCCGTGGACGTCCCGGGCGGCGTCCGCCAGCAGCGCATCCCAGCTGTCGAACCGGCGCGGCAGCAGGTGCGCGGGACGCTGCTGCAGCAGCGGCCAGGCCACCGACTCCATCTGCGGCAGGTCGGGCATCACGAAGCGATCGCCCAGCGCGGCCTGCGCGGGCGCCAGCAGGCCGTTCTGGAGGCGTTCGATCACCGCCAGGCGCCAGCCGCGGACGATGCGGTAGCTGGTGGAATCGGCGCTGGCGCGGCCGTCCCAGGTGCGTGCGGCCAGCGCCAGCGCCTTGAGTTCGGCGCTGCTGCTGCGCGCGGCCTCGTCCTGCAGCGCCTGGTGCCAGCGGGTGAGGAACAGCGCGCGGTCGTCGAGCTGGATCGCCAGCAGGTCGGCCTCGGTGTGCTTGTCCTTGGCCAGCAGCGCATCGCGGATCTGCCGGGCGCGAGCGCCGTTGGCGTAGCCGGCGTCGCCGACCAGGCGCAGGGCGTCGCCGTCGAGGGTGCGGTTGTTGGCGGTCCAGAGGACGCCGCTGGCCGGGTCCACCAGGCTGGGGTTCTCGGTGGGCGGCAGCCAGCCGTTCCAGCGGCAGCCGTCGGCCACGGCCAGGGGCGCGCTGGGCTCGCAGGTGCCGGCGCGCTCGGGCAGCTGCGCGGTGAGGCGCCAGCCGATGCGGCCGCTGCTGTCGCCGATCACCAGGTTCTGCGCCGGAATGCCGGCCAGGTCGGCCACGGCCAGGCCTTCATCGAGGTTGCCGGCGACGGCCAGGCCGGCCAGGCCAAAGTTCAGGGCGCCCGGCAGCTGCGCGGTCCAGCGCAGCGCCAGCGACGTGGTGTCGTCGAGTTCAGCCGTGATGGGCCCCCAGCGCGTCTCGCGCACCTTCAGCTCCACCGGGGCGCCGCCCTTCACCCGGATCCATTCGCTGCTGACCCGCAGCGCCTGCTGGCCGCCGGCGACGCGGTAGCGGCTGCGGTCCTTGTTGGCCCAGTCCACGCGGTAGAAGTCGAGCCAGTCGCCGTAGCTGTTGGTGAAGCCCCAGGCCACGTGGCCGTTGCTGCCGACGATCACCGCGGGGATGCCGGGCAGGGTGAAGCCGCTCACGTCCACCTTGCCGCCGCGTGCGCGCGCGTCGGCATAGCGCAGGCGGGCGCGGTACCAGATGTTCGGGGCGCGCAGGCCAAGGTGCATGTCGTCGGCGACGATGGCGCGGCCGTCGGCGGTGCGCTGGCCCGATACCGCGAAGTTGTTGCTGCCCGGCGCGGCGGGCTCGGACACGTCGAAGTCGCGGTTGGCCTCGGGCGTGGGCAGCTTGCGCAGGTCCAGCAGCTCCGGGCCGGGCAGGGCGACGTTGCCGCGCGCTTCCCCCATCAGCGGCGCGTCCCACTCGCTGCCGTCCATCGCCACCAGCGCATACAGCGCCGGCGGCACCACGTCGCGGATGCGCCACAGCGCCAGCTCGCGCGAATTGGTTTCGTCCTGCAGGTCGAAGAACATCGCGTAGCCCGCCAGCGCCGAGTCGGTGACCGTCCACGGCTCGGGCTCGGCCTGCAGCAGCAGGTAGGGCCAGGGCTTGCGGTCCAGCGCAGCCAGCCCGGCGTTCACGCCATCGCGGTAGGCCTTCAGCACCGGCAGGCGATCGCCGGCGACGGTCGCCAGGTTCTCGTCGGCGCGGGCGCGCAGGCGATGCACCCGCACCACTTTGTCGCGCTCGATCGCGATCGGGCCGAACAGCGCCGACAGCTCGCCGGCGGCCGAGCGGCGCAGCAGGTCCATCTCGAAATAGCGCTCCTGCGCGTGCAGGAAGCCCAGCGCCCGGGCCGCATCGGCTTCGTTGGCGGCGTCCACCGTGGCCACGCCCAGCGCGTCGCGCTGCACGCCCACCGGTGCCGACAGGCCGGGCAGGGCGGCCGTGCCTTCCAGCTGCGCCAGGCTGCCGCGTGCCACCCACAGCGCCGCCAGCGCAGCCACCCCGGCCAGGATCAGCAGGACGGCGGACAGCCCGCCAATGAAACGAAAGAGCTTGCGCATGTCGTGGGTCGCTTGCAGGTGGGGTTGGACTGTGGCTAGGATGGCCCATGTCCCAGCACACCGCCATCGCCAGGTCCGCCGTGAATCCCTCGGGTTCTTCGGCCCCGTGCGCCTTCAATAACGCCAACAACAATAATCGTCCCCGCTCGCGGGTCGACGACTAGGCGCGCTCCACCAAAACGCTTCCAGTCACCGACGGCCCGCACTGAACAGTGCGGGCCGTTTCCTTTTGCGTCATCGAAATGTCCCACCGGAGAAAGCCCATGTGTTCCATCCTCGGAGTGTTCGACCTGCGCCCCGGCGCCGACCTGGCGCCGCTGCGGCCGCTGGCCCTGTCGCTGTCGGCGCGCCAGCGCCACCGTGGCCCCGACTGGTCGGGCGTCTACACGCACGCGCATTGCGTATTGGTGCACGAGCGCCTGGCCATCGTGGACCCGGCCGGCGGCGCCCAGCCGCTGCGCTCGGCCGACGGCGAGCTGGCGCTGGCGGTGAACGGCGAAATCTACAACCACCGCGAGCTCGAGCGTGCGCTCAGCCAGCCCTACGCGTTCCAGACTGGTTCGGACTGCGAAGTCATCAACGCCCTCTACCGCGAGTCCGGCACCGACGGCATCGCCCGGCTCAACGGCATCTACGCCTTCGCGCTGTGGGACGCGGCGCAGGGGCGCTACCTCATCGCCCGCGACCCGATGGGCGTGTGCCCGCTGTACTGGGGCCACGACGCCGATGGCCGCCTGTGGGTGGCCTCAGAGATGAAGGCGCTCGCGCGCCACTGCGCCGACGTGGCGCCGTTCCCGCCCGGGCATGTGTTCGACAGCGCGCTGGGCACGCTGGTGGCTTTCCATTCCAGGTCGTGGCGCGAGTACGAGGCCACGCAGGGCGTGGCGGTATCGCCCGAAGCGCTGCGTGCGGGCTTCGAGCAGGCCGTGCATCGCCAGCTGATGACCGACGTGCCCTACGGCGTGCTGCTGTCGGGTGGCCTGGATTCGTCGCTGGTGGCGGCCTGCGCGGCGCGCTTCGCCCGCCAGCGCGTCGAGGACGACGACCGCGGCGAAGCCTGGTGGCCGCGCCTGCATTCGTTCGCGATCGGCCTGGCGGGCTCGCCGGATCTCGCCGCGGCGGAAATCGCCGCCAAGGCGCTGGGTACCGTGCACCACGGCTTCACCTACCGGTTCGAGGAAGGACTGGACGCCTTGCCCGACGTCATCCGCCACATCGAAAGCTACGACGTCACCACCGTGCGCGCGTCCACGCCGATGTACCTGCTGGCCCGGCGCATCAAGGCCATGGGCGTGAAGATGGTGCTGTCGGGCGAGGGTGCCGACGAGATCTTCGGCGGCTACCTGTACTTCCACAAGGCGCCCGATGCCCGCGCTTTCCACGAAGAAACCGTGCGCAAGCTCGACGCCCTGCACCTGTACGACTGCCTGCGCGCCAACAAGGCCATGATGGCCTGGGGCGTGGAGGCGCGCGTGCCGTTCCTGGACCTGGAGTTCCTGGACCTGGCGATGTCCATGGACGCCGCGCACAAGATGGCCGGCAAGGGACGGATCGAAAAGGCGGTGCTGCGCGAGGCCTTCGCCGGCGTGCTGCCCGATGAAATCCTGTGGCGGCAGAAGGAGCAGTTCAGCGACGGCGTTGGCTACGGCTGGATCGACGGCCTGAAGGCACACGCCGAAACCTACGTGAGCGATTCGATGATGGCCCAGGCCACGCTGCGCTTCCCGGTGAACCCGCCGCAGACCAAGGAAGCCTGGTGGTACCGCGAACTGTTCGAGCGCGAGTTCCCGGGCGACGCCTGCGCGCGCACGATCCCCGGCGGCAAGTCCATCGCCTGTTCGTCGCCGGCGGCCATCGCCTGGGACCCGGCGTTCGCCGCCGCGGCCGATCCGTCGGGGCGCGCGGTGGCGGGCGTGCACCTGGCCGCGACCTGATCACCGGGCGCCTGGCGCCGCGCGCACGGGCACGCGCGGCGACCCACCGGTCGCCGCCGTGGCCTCGGCCCCGGGTTCAGCGGTTGATGATGCGCGGATCGCAGGCGGTGATTTCGCCGGTGGCGTCGCTGCGCACGTTCAC
Source organism: Lysobacteraceae bacterium (assembly GCA_031418815.1). GTDB lineage: Bacteria > Pseudomonadota > Gammaproteobacteria > Xanthomonadales > Xanthomonadaceae > Arenimonas. The sequence continues at coordinate 5,151 of JANOJQ010000226.1, read as the reverse complement.
CGAATACTTCACGTCGGCCGGCCCGCTGTTGCGGTTGAAGATGTTGACCACGCGGCCGCTGCCGCCGCCCGCCGACACCATCTGCTCGGCGCCGGGGCCCGAGAACTCCACCGGTTCGATGCTGTAGCCACCGTTGGTGGTCAGCATCACCTGGATCATCTTGCTGCCGGTGCCCGAGTCCACCTCGACGTTGCCGGCGCCGTCGCTGCCGCCGCTGAACTGGCAGGTGGCGGGGTCGAGCTGCACGCGGAAGTCGGGGCCGCCGCCCTGCGCGGCGGACGCGCCGGGTAGGGCCAGCGCAAGGCTGAGCAAGATCGGGGTTACAAGGCGAATGGCTTGCATGGCATTTTCCTTATTGTAGTGATGGTCCCGCCCGGAACGCGCCGGACAGGGTGTACGCCGGATCCATTCGGGCATCGCGATATCCGGCGTCTTGCAGCTGCGCTTCCAGGGTTTGCAGCGCCTGGCCCTGGTCCAGGTCGAGTGCGAGCAGGCGCCGCACGGGGATGAAATCGAACGTGCGGTTGGTTTGCCTGTCCAGCAGTGCGGCGGCGTCGCGCCAAGTGGCGTGGGCCGCTTCCAGCTCACCCGCCGCCGCCTGAGTGGTGCCCAGCAGTTCGGCGGTCTTGGCCAATTCCACCAGCCGCAGCGGCGAGTAGTCGGTGGCTGCAAACGAGGCAGCCATCATGCCGTGGGCCTGGGTGGCCACTTCGCGCGCTTGTGCCGTGCGACCCCCAGCCAGGGCGCGCAGCGCCTTGAGCCGCAATCCCTGCGAGATATCGATCAGGAAGCCGGCGTTGGTCGGATCCTGTGCCCGGAGTTCGGACAGCCTGGCGATGGCCTGGTCCAGTGCGTCTTGCTGCGCCGCGCCCCACTGGGCGTGCGGGAACAGGCTGAGCCGCACCAGCCGGGCCCGCTGCGCGGTGCGCGACCAGGCGGCGTTCTGCGGGTCTTTCGCCGTGAGGTCGGCGTAAATCGCCAGGCCCCGCGAGATGAGCTGGTGCGCCGTGTCCTGGTTGCCCAGCTCCAGCTGGACGTTGGCGTGGAAGATCGTGTTGCGTCCCAGCAGGTCGGAGGCGCGGGCGCTTTCGCCGCGGGCGTGCAGCGGCTGCAGCAGCCGCGACACTTCGGCGAACGCCTGCGCGCCCGCGCGCAGGTCGCCGTCGTCGACCTTGGTGGATCCTATCCACGACCAGGTTTCGGCCAGCGACATCGTCAGGCCGGGGTCCCCGGGCTTGGCGGCGAGCTGCTGGTCGTTGATGTCGCGGCACAGGCCGAAGTAGGCCAGTGCGGTCTTGGCCTCGCCGCGCGCGCGCGACAGGCTGCCGAGGTTGGAATAGGCGTAGGCCAGCTCGGTGGTGTAGTCGGGGTTGTCCGGCTCGCGGCTCTTGAGCTCCAGGCTGTAGCGCAGGTAGTCGCGGAACGTCGCCTCGGCCTTGTCCAGCTCGCCGCGCTCCCAGGCCACGTAGCCCACCCAGAACTCCGCCTGGCCGAGTTCGTAAAGGTAGTCGTTGTTGGAGGGCTCGGCCTCGTGCAGCGCGCGCGATTGCGCCAGCGCCTGCTCGAAGGATTTCAGCGCCGGCTCAAGCTTGCCCTGGTTGAAGCGCACGTCGCCGATCTGCTTGAGCGCCACCGCGCGCGCCAGCATTTCCCGGGGCGTGCCGCGATCACCCAGCGTGGTGAAGTAGCCCATCGCCTCGTCGCCCACCGAGTCGAGCAGGTCGAGTTTGCCGATGGGTTCGAGCTTCTCGCGCAGGTCCCCCAGCATGAAGCCGATCAACGCCTCGGCCTGCTGGCGCCGGACTTCCGACTCCTGCCGCTGCTTGAAGGCGTAAAGCGCCAGGCCGATGGTGAGCGCGGACACGCACAGCGCGGCCACCGCCACGCTGGACCAGAAGCGCGCCTGCCGCTGCGCATCGCGGCGCTTGAGTTCGTCCACGCCCACGTCCAGCAGGCCCGCGGCGATCTTGAGCATGGCGTTGCGGCGGCCGTCGCCCCGCGCGGTGGCGTCGGCGGCCAGCGGCTCGTGCAGGGGCGCGCCGTCGCGATCACGCAGCAGGGCCGCCGGGAAGGCGCAGTCGGGCGCGGCGGGGTCGGGGCTGCCCGCCACCAGGCAGCAGAAGATGCGGTAGCCGCGGCCGGAGTCGCGGAAGCGGTGGATTTCCTCGTTCACCCAGCGCGACGCGGCGGCGGCGGGCGAGCACATCACGATGAGCGCGTCGGAGTCGTCCATCGCCAGCCGGATCGAGTCGGACAGGTCGTGGCCGGACGCCAGTTCGTCGCGGTCGCGGAAGATCGGGTAGAGGCGGGCCGGCAGGCCGGGGCGGGCCTGCCGAAGCGACGACGGCAAGCGGTAGCCCTCCAGCGCGCGCTGCAGCCAGCGCGCCGCCGCCTCGTCGCCGTGGCTGTAGCTGATGAAGGCGCGGTAGCGCCGCGGTGCCGTCATGGGTCCCCACCTCATGCCCTGGCCGGGACCATCCTAACCCCGTTCAGGTCCGCCCGAGGCAACAGCGGGGCGGCTGGGCCGCCCCGGGCTCACTCGCCGCGGAAGCGCAGCGTCAGGCCCTTGAGGAAGTTGCGCAGCATCTGATCGCCGCAGAGGCGGAAGTTCTTGTGGCCCGGGGCACGGAACAGCGCCGACAGCTCGGGCTTGGACACTGGGAAGCCGGCGTCGGCGAACACCTGGTGCATGTCGGCGTCCTTGAACTCGAAGGCCACGCGCAGCTTCTTGAGCACCAGGTTGTTGCTGACGCGCTTTTCCACCGGCCGCTTGTCGGCTTCGCTGCCCGGGCCGCGGTAGTGGATCACCAGGCCATCCAGGAAGTGCGACAGCACCAGGTCCGGGCACTCGGCGAAGCCGGCCTCGCCTTCCTTTTTCAGGTAGGCCTGGACTTCGGATTTGTCGAGCTCGAAGCCGGCGTTGGCCAGCTGCGCGATCTCGACGATCTTGTTGTCGCCCAGGTCGAGCATGAAGCGGATGCTGCGCAGGACGTCGTTGTTGATCATGGGGGGTTCCGGGGCGGGCCGTGGCGGCGTGGGCGTCCCGGGCGCGGGAGCGTGTGTGCGGCATTTTAGCGGATGTTGCCGGGCGCCGCGCCGGGGCGACTAACGGGTCTGCTTCCAGACCTGGTTCTCGGGCAGGCGGTCATGCTCCCTGACCACCAGTAGAAACGCCGCCCAGACAGCCACCGGCGGCAGCCCGAAGAACAGCGCAAGGTCCAGGGTGGCATTGCCGGTGGACAGCCCACCGCCCATCGAAGTCACCAGCCAAAGCAATACCAGCGTGCACGGCAGCATCAGCAGCGCGCCGCCGAAATAGCGCAGGCCTGATTTCCAGCCGCGATGCCGGCCGCGTCGAATCGCCAGCGCGATGCTGGCCACCTGCTGCAGCGCATGGAAGGCCAGCAGGCCCCAGGCGAGCAGGACGGCATTTCCGAACGAACTCCAGTCGTCCGCACGGGCCGGCATGCTGGACGCGACGGCGAACAAGGCCAAGCAACCGCGCCAACGCAAGGGCATCATGCCGGCGTCCCGGTCAGAAGCCCGAGCCGGGCTGCTGCAGGAAGTCGAGCTCGGCGGGCGTGGATTCGCGGCCGAGGATGGCATTGCGGTGCGGGTAGCGGCCGAAGCGGTCGATGATGGCCTTGTGCCTGAGTTCGAAGTCATGGTTCTTGGCCGGGGCATGGTCACGGTAAAGCGGCTCGGCCAGCGCATGGATGGCCCGCGATTCGCTGTGCATCCAGGGCAGCAGCAGGAAGCTGCGCTGCACGGGCGGCAGCTCGGCCAGCGCGCCGGCGCGCACGGCTTCCTGGGACAGTGCCAGCGCCATCGGGTCGAGGGCGAAGGCCTGCGGCGTGCCGCGATGGACGTTGCGCGGGAACTGGTCGAGCACGATCACTTCGGCCAGCCGTCCGCGGGCGCTGTCGCGCCAGGCGTGCAGTTCCCCGGCCGAGGCCTGCTGCAGCAGCGGCCCGAAGCGCTCGCACACCAGGGCGTCGAACGCCGGATCCACTTGCCACCATTGGGCTTCCGGCGTTTGCTCGAACCAGAAGTGCAGGACGTCTTCGCCTGCGGTGGCGGTGCTCATGCGGCGCCCCTGCTGGTCGCGCAAGCTCGCATCTCAGGGCTGGCCCGCGACTTTCGGCGCGGCGTTGCCCGGCACCACCGGGTAGCCCAGGCTCACCCAGCCCTGGATGCCTTCCCACAGCACGGCCGTGTTGGTGAGGCCGCCCTCGCGCAGCTTGCGCACCACCGATTCGGCGGCGGCGCGCGGGCATTCGCAGTAGGCCACGATCCAGGTGCCGTCGGTGGGCAGGTTGGCCATCACCTCCTCGCGGCTGGCGTAGTAGGGGCCGGGCACGGCGCCTTCGATGTGCGCGCGCTCCCACATGGACGTGACGCGGGTGTCGAGCAGCACCATGCGCTTGCGCGCCTTGAGTTCGCGGTCGAGTTCAGCGGCGCTCACGTACAGGCCGTCCTTGAGCGCGAACTCGGGTGCGGTCGCGTCGGGATTGATGATGTAGGCGTCCAGCGCGGGCGGCGTGTGGCGGATCGGCTCGGGCGCATTCCAGCCGGTGCTGCGGCTGCGGATGAAGGCGGTGACGCCGTCGATCTGTTCGGTGCTCAGCTTGCCGCGGAACGCCAGCATCGGCGTGCCGTCGCGGCCGTTCTCGATGGTGTGGCGGATGAAGGCGTCGGGCGTCAGTGCCAGCATGGTGGCATTGCCCAGCGCGGTGCCGGTGCCGCCTTCGCCCTGGGCACCGTGGCAGCTGGCGCAGTTCTTTGCGTACACCTTCGCGCCCAGCGCGAGGTCGCCGGTCACGGCGCCGTCGGGCAGCTCCAGCGGCGCGGCGGCGGCCTGCGCGCCCAGCCAGATCGTCAGCTGCATGATGTCCTGGCGCGACAGCGGCCCGCCGACTTCCTGGTGGAAGCCGCCCATCGGCGTGCCCGGCCGGCCGTAGGCGATGGCTTCGCCGATGATGTAGGGGAAGCCTGCGGCAAACAGCTGCGGCGACTTCAGCGACGGCGCGTGGTCGTTGGCGTAGCCGCCGCGGTCGGGGCCGTGGCAAAGCGCGCAGTACTGCTGGTAGCGCGCCGCGGCGGCGGTGGCCTGCTCGGGCGTGAGGGGCGGCGGACCGTCCTGGGACCGGG
>JANOJQ010000225.1:0-3327 GCA_031418815.1 Lysobacteraceae bacterium | reverse complement strand
AAATCGGGCTCTTCTGAAGTACTCGCGGAAATCCTTCCAGACAACGAAGCTTCCATACGCGTTGCGCAGAAAGCCGGCTTTGTACAAGTCGGCGCCCGAATAGACGAGGACAATGAACACGTCACTCAATGGCTGTACCGCAGTGGGGTCTAGCCCCTCGTTCAACCCCCGACCCGCTATGGCAGGCAATGTAGGCCTGCTGTGCGGCGCCTTCGGCACCTTCGCATAGAAGGCTTACATTGCCTGCCTCCGCGATCGGGGTTAACTCAAACGTTTTTTGGCTAGCCCCGATGTCCGCTCCTGGCCGCAAGCGGAAGGTTGCCGCTGCAAGCGCAGGCGTCATCTATCGGCTAAGCGGCTGGTAATGCTAGATGAGTCAGGCACCACGGAGCGTGTGCGTGCTTTTGACCTTGCTGCGGTGTGGGGCGGCGCTCGCCGTTCAGGCCCATGTCGTGCGCCCGGCGCACGCGCGTTCAGGCCGGGAGTCGCAGGATTTGAGAGGGCCGGGGCCGAAGCTATGCACCGGTTATGCACAGGCTTATACCTAACGCAGGGGCGGCCGGGGTGGCTACCATGGCTGACCCGGCGGCGGGTGGATTTCCGACCCGCGCCCACCCGCATTCCAAGGCCACCATGCCCGTACGCTCCGAATCATTCCGCACCGAAGCCCGGATCGACGCCCTGCGCGTCCCGCCCCAGTCGGTGGAGGCCGAACAGGCCGTCATCGGCGGCCTCATGCTGGCCCCCGATTCCCTGGACCGCGTCGGCGACTTTCTCACCGAACACGACTTCTACCGCCGCGACCACCGCCTCATCTACCGCGCCATCCGCGAACTGAGCGAAAAGAACCAACCCTTCGACGCCGTCACCCTGGGCGAATGGTTCGAAGTCAACGCCCTGTCCGAACAGATCGGCGGCACCGGTTACCTGATCGAACTGGCCTCCAGCACCCCCTCGGCCGCCAACATCCGCGCCTACGCCGAGATCGTGCGCGAGAAGGCCGTGATGCGGCAGCTGATCGAGGCCGGCACCGAAATCGTCAACGACGGCTTCCAGCCCGAGGGGCGCGACAGCCAGGAAGTGCTGTCGGCGGCCGAAATGAAGGTGTTCCGGATCGCCGAACAGGGCCGCCGCGGCCGCGCCGATTTCGTACCCTTGCGCGAGGCCATGAAGGACGCCTTCGGCATCCTGCAGGAGCGCTACGAAAGCCAGGGCAGCGTCACCGGCCTGCCCACCGGCTTCCACGACCTGGACGAAATGACCGCCGGCCTGCAGCCGTCCGACCTGATCATCCTGGCCGCGCGTCCGGCCATGGGAAAGTGCCTCAGTGCCAACGCCGAAATCGTGCTCGAAGACGGCAGCGTCGCCACCATCGAACAGATCTGCCGCGACCGCGGCGGCGTCATCGGCACGCTCACCGACGATCTGCGCCTGGCCAGCGCCACGCCGTCGGATTTCGTCGACGACGGCATCAAGCCCACCTTCGAGGTCACCACCCGCCTGGGCCGCCGGGTCGAGTCCACCGCGCCGCACCCCTTCCTCACGCTGGAAGGCTGGAAGCCGCTGATGGCGCTCAACGTGGGCGACTACGTGGCCGTGCCGCGGCGCCTGCCGGTGTTCGGCCACCAGCCCATGCGCGACTGCGAAGTCAGCCTGCTGGCCTATCTGATCGGCGACGGCGGCCTGACCGGCGCTTGCCCGCGCTTCACCAGCAGCAACCCCGTGATCACCGCCGATTTCCTCGCATGCGTCGAAGCCTTCGGCGGCACCGTCGCCAGGCAGGTCGAGACGCGCCGCGGATTCGCCCCGTCCTGGCAGATGTCGGCCGACGCCGACAAGGTGCCGGCGCGCCGCCAGCGCTTCGCCGGCGCGCTGTCGCAGCAGGTGCTGCGCTCGGGCCAGCCGGCGCGCGCGCTGGCGGCGCAGCTGGGCGTGAGCCCCGCCACCGTGTCGAACTGGCAGCGCGGCAAGACCGTGCCGGCCGAACCGATGATTGAAGCCCTGTGCCGCGTGCTGGAAGTGTCGCCGGCCGCGCTGGGCCTGGCGGACGGCGAGTCGGCCCGCCGCAACGTCGCCAACCCGCTCACGCTGTGGCTGCGCGAGCTGGGCCTGATGGGCCGCGACGCCCACGGCAAGCAGGTGCCGGCACCGGTGTTCCGGCTGCCGCGCGCGCAGCTTGCGGTGTTCCTCAACCGCCTGTTCGCCACCGACGGCTGGGCCACGGTGCTGGCCTCGGGCCAGTCGCAGCTGGGCTACGCGTCGGTGTCCGAACGGCTGGCGCGCCAGCTGCAGCACCTGCTGCTGCGCTTTGGCGTCATCGCCAAGCTGCGCCAGCGCTGGGTGAAGTACGGCTCCTCGCGCCGCGTGTCCTGGCAGCTCGACATCACCGACGCCACGTCCATCCGCACTTTCATCGCCGACATCGGCATCCACGGCAAGCAGGCCGCGGTGGACGCGGTCAGCCGCGCGCTGGAGCAGCGCCAGCCGCACGGCAACGTCGACCACGTGCCGCGCGAAGCCTGGGGCCTGATTGAAAAGGCCAAGGGCGCGATGTCCTGGGCGGAGCTGGCGCGCCGCACCGGCCACAGTGATTCCAACAGCCACGTCGGCCAGCGGGCGATCTCACGCGAGCGCCTGGCGCGCATCGCCATGGTGCTGCAGGACGCCCGGCTGGCCGCGCTCGCCAGCAGCGACGTGGTCTGGGACCGCATCGAGTCCATCGTTTCCACCGGCCAGCAGCAGGTGTACGACCTCACGGTGCCGGGCACGCACAACTTCATCGCCAACGACATCTGCGTGCACAACACCACCTTGGCCCTGAACATCGCCGAATACGGCGCGCTCAAGACCAAGAAGGCGGTGGCCGTATTCTCGATGGAAATGTCGTCCTCGCAGCTGGCCTTCCGCCTGATCTCGTCCATCGGCCGCGTCAACGCCACCCGCCTGCGCACCGGCCAGCTCGAGGACGAGGACTGGTCGCGCGTGAACATGGCCATCAAGATGCTGTCGGACGTGAAGATATTCATTGACGACACGCCGGCGCTGTCGCCCGACGTGCTGCGCTCCAAGGCGCGGCGCATCAAGCGCGAGCACGACCTGGGCCTGATCGTCATTGACTACCTGCAGCTGATGCAGGTGCCCGGCACGGGCGAGAACCGCGCCACCGAAATCTCCGAGATTTCGCGCTCGCTGAAGGCGCTGGCGAAGGAGCTGAATGTTCCGGTGGTCGCCCTGTCGCAGCTCAACCGTAGCCTGGAATCACGCACCGACAAGCGCCCGGTAATGGCCGACCTGCGCGAATCGGGCGCCATCGAGCAGGACGCCGAC
>JANOJQ010000224.1:0-24796 GCA_031418815.1 Lysobacteraceae bacterium | reverse complement strand
AACTCAAGCCGCTGCTGCACACATGGAGCCTCGCGGTCGAGGAACAGTTCTATTTACTGTTTCCCTTGTGCCTGATGTTCCCTTGGCGGTTGGGTCGGCGATTCACCGCAGGGCTACTTTTCACGGCCGCCATCACGAGTTTGGTGCTTGCCCATTGGGGCGCCTACCACCAGCCCGCCGCCAGTTTTTTCCTGCTTCCCACGCGAGGATGGGAGTTGGCTGCTGGCGCACTTGTCGCCTTGTTCGCCGTAAAGGGCAGGGTCGTCGCCGTAGGAATCGCCACGCGACAGTCCGCGGGCATCATCGGCCTGATGCTCATTCTCTATCCCGTGTTCGCTTTCGACAGGACCACCCCTTTCCCGAGCCTCTACACCCTGGTGCCGGTCCTGGGCACGGTGTTGCTGATCCTGTTCGCAACACCGGCCACGATCGTTGGGAAGCTGTTGGGGGCCAGCCCGCTGGTCGGCCTTGGGCTGATCAGCTATAGCGCCTACCTTTGGCACCAGCCGGTTTTGGCATTCGCCCGGCATCGTGTCATGGGCGAGCCCAGCGAAGGTTGGCTATTGCTGCTGCTTGGGTTCTCGCTCGCCCTTGCGTTCCTGACCTGGTCACTGGTGGAGCGTCCATTCCGCAGCAGGCATCGGTTTACACAGAGCCAAGTATTCATCGCCGGGGCGGTGGCATCCGTCTTGTTCATGGCGCTGGGACTGCTAGGCCACACCAAGGAAGGTTTTCCAGGCCGGATTTCCTACAGCCCGGAGCAACTGGAGATCATCAAAAGGCAGTCGAAGGAATCCCTGGCTCGACTCAGGGCGATCAAGCCGGGCGTTTGCCATTACACAAGAAATTCAGGAGTCGACGTTGAGGTTTTCCTCGACAGGTGGGACTGCAGGTCGATGCCTTTGGTTCCCGATTCTATCCGGGCGCCTTTCGTGATCGCGGGGGACAGCAACGCTGCGGATCTGGCCAACGTCTTCCGGATGAACGGGCTGCTTCCGGCCCATATGACGGGATCGGGATGCGCCCTCGTTCCAAGCCAGATGACGCGCGAATGCAGGCTGATGTTCGAGCGACTACGGGAGGAAGTTGCGAACGATCCCGAGTACCGCTTTCTCCTGCTGACAAACCTCTACCTTGAAGAAGAGCTTGAGGTCGATGCCCTTCGGGAGATGCACGACTACTGGCAGGGATTCGGCAAGAAGATAATCCTGTTCACCGGCACACCCAGATTCCCAAGGCACCAGGACCTGGTGCTTGCAGGCATCGAGCCGAAAATAGACCTTCAGCTCGAGGATTTGGCATTGGGCGACGAAGCTCTTCGCTACCTGGAAAGCCAGGGCGTGGAAGTGGTGGACAGGAACGCCATCTTCTGCGCCATCAACCAATGCGCCTATCGTTCGAAGCGGAACGAAAACCTCATCGCCGACGCCCGAGGCGAGCACCTGACGCTGGAGGGTGCGCGGTTGTTCGGTCGGGTGCTGCTGGACTCTGACACCGGGATCGGTCGGTGGCACCGATCCATCCCGCGCAAGTGAGTCGGAAGCCAGTCTGGGAGGGACTGAAGTCCCTCCCACGACATCAGGGTTGCTTACGGCCCGGGGCAGGAAACCCGCAGCTTCAGCGCGGCGGCGATGTCGCGCCAGTCGAACGCGCCCACGCCCATGTCGTCGTGCACGGCGTAGAACACGCCCTTCGGGAATCGCGTCGTGCCCGCCTGCTGCAGCCACACGCCGTCGGTGTTGGCGACGGTCTTGCCGGCGAACGCGCCCAGGTGCTGCAGTGACTTGCGGTCGAACACGTGGAACAGACTCAGGTCCTTGAACTGGTCGGTGGTGAGCCAGTAGCCGCTGCCGTCGGGGCAGGACCAAAGCGTGACGCCCTCGGCCTGGGCCTTGAACCGTCCCAGCCCGACCGTGCTGCCGCGGAACTCGCCGGCCAGCGAGTACTCGCGATAGGCCGTGCCGGTGGCGACATCTTCTTCGGAGATCAGCAGGCGGTCGTTCGCGACGTCGCCCCAGAGCGATTCAGGCACGCGGATGGCGCCGGCCGCGGTGGTGTCGCCGAAGGCGCCGCTGCTCACGGCCGACACCGCGTCGCCGTCCACCCGCACCAGGTAGCGCTGCACGCGGCGGTCGAGCTCGGGCAGCGGCGGCGCGATCTCGTTGCCATTGGCGTCCTCGCCCACCATGTAGGCGTCGGTCACCAGCACCTCGAGTTCGCCCGACGCGTGTTCGCGGATGTATAGGCCGTAGGGCTTCTGCAGTTCGTCCTCGCCGAAGGTGGCCACCGTGGCCAGCGAGGGCAGGGCCAGCACCTGCACGCGCCGGTTGTCGCGCTCGACCACGAACAGGTGGTCGCCGCTCACGGCCACGCCGTTGGGCCGCTTGAACTGTCCGGGCCGGCTGCCCTCGGTGCCGACGCTGCGCAGGGTGGCGCCGGTGTCGCCGTCGTACAGCACCAGGCCCTTGCCCTCCTTGGCGGTGGCGAACAGCCAGGTCTTGCCGTCGGGCGCGCGCCAGGCCGCGGGCGAGTCGATGTTGTCCTTCGGGGTCAGCGTCGTGACGAAGGCCTCGGCGATGCTGGCGTGCGGCTCGCCCGACTCGCTGAGCAGCGGGTCGGCACCCTCGACCTCGTCGGGCTCGCGGTCGGGCGTGCTGGCGCAGCCCAGAAGCAGCAGCGGAAGCAGGGCAAGGGCGAGGGGCGAATGGCGCATCGGCGGCTCCGTGGCTTGGACAAGGAAAGGGAATGACGCTTGTAGCCAAGTTTCACGACGATGACATGACAGCGCGCAAGCGTCATAAATCCTCCATCGTGGCCGCGTAGAAATCCTGTTTCAACTCCAGGGGAACATCGCGGCAATGAAGAAGAACCTGCTCGCCACCAGTCTGTCCCGCGCGCTCGCCGGCGCCCTCGTCTTCGCCACCGGCGCCGCGGCCGCGCAGGCCCCTGCCACCCCCGACGCCTCCACGGCGCAGCTGGACGCGATCGAAGTGCGCGGCGAGATCATCTACCGCGACCGCGCCGAAGAGCCCGCCACCCTGGTGTACGACCTGGAGTTCTTCCAGGCCTTCGAGCCGCTGACCGTCGGCGACATGCTCAAGCGCGTGCCCAGCGTAGCCTTCCTTTCGGACGTGCTCGAGTACGACGGCGTGCGCCTGCGCGGCCTCGACCCGGGCTACACCCAGATCCTGATCAACGGCAACCGCGTGCCGGGCGCCGGCTTCGACCGTTCCTTCTTCGTCGACCGCATCCCGGCCGAGCTGGTGGACCGCATCGAGATCGTGCGCTCGTCGTCGGCCGACCGCAGCGGCGACGCCATCGCCGGCGCGCTCAACATCGTGCTGCGCGACGGCTACTCGCTCGACGGTGGTTACATCCGCGCGGGCGCCGCGCTCTATCCCGACGACGAGCTCGAGCCGACCGTCGGCGTGGTCTGGGGCGGCGAGGCCATGGGTGGCCAGCTGCTGGTGGGCGCCAGTACCCAGGGCCGCCGCAACCCCAAGCTCAAGTTCAGTGAACGCTACGACGCGCCGGGCGGCACGCTGGACAACACCGAAGTGCAGACCGACGTGCGCAGCGGCGACGACTATTCCTTCAACCTCGACTACAGCGCCGACATCGGCCCGGGCAAGCTGGGACTGAACGCCTTCTACGTGCGCACCGACCGCATCCAGGACGAAGACTCGATCGAGTACACGCGCGGCATCCAGACCGACGCCAACATCCTCACCATCAACGACAACGACCTCGACATCCGCACCGACAACTACCAGGTCGGCGCGGAATACCAGTGGGATGCCGCGGGTGGCGAGACCCGCGTCCGCCTGGGCTACGCCGGCATCGACGACGACCAGTTCGAGTTCGAGGACGAGCTCGAGTTCCTGCGCGACACCCGCCCGTTCCCGGAAGACGACCGCTACACCGGCGACCGCACCTACGTGGACATCCAGGACCGTGAGCTGTCGGGCGAGATCCGCCACACCCGCGACCTGGGCAACAGCGAGCTGCGCTTTGGCATCGAGGCCATCAGCAAGGAGCGCGACACCTCGATCACCTACGACCGCAACCGCGTCACCATCCCGAACGCGCCGGCGCCGCGGCCGACCTTGCCGGGCACCTTCGGCCCCTTCCTGCCGCTCGCGGGCGGCCTGAACACGATCGAAGAAACCCGGGTCGAGCCGTTCGTGAAGCTCAGCGGCACCTCGGGCGCGTTCGAGTGGGAAACGGGCCTGCGCTACCAGCAGACCGACGTGGAGATCAACGACAAGACGGTTGCCCCGGCCGATGCCCGCGCCGAGAACGACTACGGCGTCTTCCTGCCCTCGGCCCACCTGCGCTGGAACCTCGACGACAGCAACCGCGTCACCGCCTCGGTGGCGCGCACGATGCGTCGCCCGGGCTTCGACCAGATTTCCCCGGCGCTGATCCTGGCCGAGCTGGGCGACAACGACCTGCTGGGCAACCCCGACCTCGAGCCCGAGACCGCCTGGGGCTTTGACCTGGGCTGGGAGCGTCGCCTGGGCAGCCGCGGCATCGTCGGCGTCAACGCCTTCTACCGCGACATCAGCAACCTGATCGAGATCGCCAACACCGGCGTCGAGGGCGACGAGGGCCCGGGCACCTTCGTGCTGCAGCCGCGCAACACCGGCGACGGCGAGGTGTGGGGCGTCGAATTGGACCTGTCCACGCCGCTGACGGCGTTCGGCTGGGACAACACGGGCGTGTTCTTCAACTACTCCTGGCTCGACTCCGAGATCCAGGACGGGTTCGGCACCCGCCAGTTCAACGACCAGTCCGACAACGTCTTCAACGTCGGCTTCATCCAGCAGCTGCCGACCGTCGAGGCCTCCTTCGGCGCCAGCTACCGCGAGCAGGGCGATGCCTTCGGCCGGATCGTCAGCCGGGAGATCGTCACCTCCTACGGCGGCGACCTGGAAGTGTTCGTCGAGAAGCGCTTTGGTGAGCAGTGGACGCTGCGCCTGACCGGCTCGAACCTGCTCGACAGCTCCAAGGACGAGGTGTTCGACAAGTTCAACACGATCGACGACCAGGCCAACCGCGACTACGACGAATACGAGCTGGAGACGGAGTCGGCGGGTCGCGTGTACCAGTTCGTGGTGCGCTACTCGTTCTGAGCCTTGTCAGCGCCGCAGCGGCAGGAAGCCGTTCGGCCCGATCATGCGGAAGGGAATGGACACCAGCCGCATGCCGCCGTTCACCTGCACCGCGAAGTGCAGGTGCGGCCCGGTGGAGTAGCCGGTGCTGCCGGCGCGGCCGATCACCTGGCCCAGCGTGACCTTGTCGCCGGCGCGCACGTACACGGCGCCTTCCTGCAGGTGCGCGTACAGGCCCATGCTGCCGTCGTCGTGCAGCACCCGGACCTGGTTGGCGCGGTCGGCCAGGTCCGGGTCGGCGCCGCCTTCACGGAAACCCGCGGTGGCGTGCATCACCACGCCGTCGCGCGCGGCCAGCACCGGCGTGCCCTGCGCCACGATGATGTCCACCGCGTAGCGGTTGGCTTCGTCCTGGTGGCTGAAGCCGCCGTGGAAGCCTTGGCCCAGCTCGAAGCGGGCCTCGTCCACCGGCAGCGAATACACCACGTCGCGGGCGACCCGGTTGGGCTCGCCCGGGGTGGCGTCGAGCTGCAGCGCGTGGCGGCCGCCGGCGGCGACGGCCGTCAGCCGCACCAGCGGCACGCGCTGGTTGGCGGGCAGCACCCGCCGCAGCGGCAGCGGCACGTCGCTGGCCAGGCCCGACAGCTCGCTGGCGCTGAGTTCCACCTGCACCGGGCCGCCGAGGCGGTTGTGGGCGTAGGCCACCAGGTCCTGGCCTTGGCGCACGATCTCCAGGTCGGCGGGGCCGCTGGACTGCGCCCAGGCCCCGGGCGGGAAAAGCGCCAGCAGCAGGGCCAGCGGCCGGAGACGATTCACGGCATCTGGCCGGGGAAGGGCTTGGCGAAGTATTCGTCGATCGGCACGGGCCGGTCGATGCCGAAGCCCTGGGCGTAGTCCACGCCCAGGGCGATCAGCGCCTGGCGGTCGCGCTCGGTCTCGGTGTGTTCGGCGATGCTGTGCTTGCCCAGCACGTGGGCGATTTCGTTGATCGAACGCACCACCGCCTCGGCCAGCGGCGACGAGTCCATGTCGCGCACGAAGCTGCCGTCGATCTTGAAGTAGTCCACGTCCAGCGCGCGCACGTAGTTGAACGAACAGAAGCCCGTGCCGAAGTCGTCCAGCGCGAACCGGCAGCCGAGCGCGCGCATCTCGGTGATGAAGCGCTGCGCGCGGGCCAGGTCGCGCACGGCGCTGGTTTCGGTGACCTCGAAGCACAGGCGCTCGCCGGGGAAGCTGCTGCGGCGAAGGCGCTCGGCGACGAAGCCGATGAAGCCCTCGTCGATCAGGGCGTCGCCCGACAGGTTGATGCAGCACGTGGACACCGACGCCGCCGCCTGCGGGTTGGCCTCCAGCCAGTCCAGCGCCAGGCCGATCACTTCGCGGTCGATGCGCGTCACCAGGTGGAAGCGTTCGGCCGCCGGCATGAACTCGGCGGGCATCATCAGTTTGCCGCTGCGCGGGTCGCGCAGGCGCACCAGGATCTCGAAATGGCGGCCGCGGTCGCCGTTCTCGCGCAGCGGGACGATGCTCTGGCAGTGCAATTCCATCGCATGGTGTTCCAGCGCCTCGCGGATGCGCACCACCCAGCGCATGGCCGAGGTGCGGTCCAGCATCTCGCCGCCGTCCAGGCTGGCCTGGCAAACGCGGTTGCCGCCCTGTTCCTTGGCGGTGAAACAGGCGGCGTCGGCCTGCGACAGCAGCTGTGCGTACTCGGCCTGGCCGGGCAGGAACGCCACCAGGCCCACGCTGGCGGTGCTGGCCAGCATCTGGCCGTCCCAGCCGCAGCGGTAGCCTTCGATGGCCCGCAGCAGGGCCCGCGCCCGGTCTTCGGCGACCATCGGCGAGCAGTTGCGCAGCAGCAGCGCGAACTCGTCGCCGCCGGTGCGCGCCAGCAGGTCGTCGCGGTGGCGGTGCGCCTCGATCACGCCGGCGATGCCGCGGATCACCGCGTCGCCCGCGACGTGGCTGGCGGTGTCGTTGATCAGCTTGAAGTGGTCCAGGTCCAGGTACGCCAGCGCCATGGGCGGTGCGGACGGATTCGCCAGCTCCGCGCGCACCATTTCCTCGAACGCGTTGCGGTTGGCCAGCCCCGTGAGCGGGTCGATGTTGGCGCGGTGCTTGAGCGTGGCCGCGGTGACGCGCTGCTGGTGCATGGCGAAGGCCAGGATCATCGGCAGCACCGCCACCACGATCAGGAAGGCGAGCAGGTTCAGGCCATCGCGCGTGGCTTCGGGCGCCGGGTAGCCGGCCAGGCCCAGGCCGGCCATGCCCGCGATCAGCAGCATGGTGACGGCGATCGCCACGGCGGTGTGCAGCGGCGGGAAGCGGATCGCGCTCCACACCAGCACGCCGAGCGGAAGCGCCACCAGGCCCAGCGCGTAGTGGCCGCCGCTGCTGCCGGCCCAGGCCATCAGCAGGAAGCTGGCGGTGATGGCGATGTTCCAGAGCAGGTGCTCGGCCTCGGGCGCGTAGCTGGCGCGGTCGGCGCGCGGCATGCGGGGGTCGTTGCGCGACAGGGCGATCATCATCGCCGGCGCCACGCTGGCGACGCCCAGCAGGTCGCCCAGGAACCAACGGATGCCGGCCGCGGGCACCGCCCCTGGGGCCACTTCACCGGCATGGAACAGACCCAGGACACCGATGCAGGCGCTGATCAGCGACATCACGGCGCCGCCAAGCAGTGCGCGCAGCCCGAACATCACGGTCAGCGGCGCCTGTCGTGGCGGCCGCAGCACCAGCCAGCCGCCCACCAGCACGGCGACGAAGTTGCTGGCCAGCGAGTAGGGCAGGAACACCAGCGACACCGGGTCGAACAGCAGGTGCACCAGCAGGCCGCCGACCGGGACGAAAATGGCCCAGCGCAGTCCGTAGCGCACCACGCCCGCCAGCGCCACGCCCGACGCCGGCCAGAACAGCGCGACCTCGCCGGGGCCGTTCAGCAGCAGGCTGGAATAGGCGCCGCCCGCGGCATAAAGCGCCACCAGCAGGAAGAACATGGGCAGTCGGCGCGCGGGTTCTTGCATTGGCCCCAGCATAGGCCGGGACCGTCGCCGGGACTAGGGGCGCGCACCACTTCCCGGCGGTGTCGCCAGCGGCGAGAGGGTCGGCGAAGCAAGCAGCTGCACCCGGCCCATGGCCACCTGCCGCGCGGGGTCGTCCGCCAGCGCCTGCATCAGCGACGGCAGGTCGCTGCCGGTGCGCGGGCGGAAAGCGGCCCAGCCGTTCCGGCCATGGCGCTTGACGTGGACAAGCGCGCGGTCGGCCAGCTCGACCACCTGTTCCCAGCCCAGGTTGCCGCGCGCGTCGCGGTAAAGCGGGCATTCCACCATGCCGACCGAGCAGGTCAGCGACAGCGGCTCGTCTGTGCCCACGGCAAAGCGGTGGTGGGCGATGGCGTCGCGGATGCGCTCGCCCAGGATGGGGAGGTTGCGGTTCTGCATCGGCCGGAACACGATCAGGAATTCCTCGCCACCCCAGCGCGCCACGTAGTCGCCGGTGCGCACCAGCTGGCCCAGCGCCTGCGCGAACTGCTGCAGCACGCGGTCCCCAGCGGCCTGGCCATGGCGATCGTTCACTGCCTTGAAGTGGTCGACGTCCACCAGCGCGAACACCATCACTTCGCCCGGCGTGCCGCGGCGGACGGCCTCGCGGTCGTAGAAGGCAATGTCGGCCGGGATCTGCGTGGCCAGGTAGCGGCGGTTGCGCAGGCCGGTCAGTGGATCGGTCTGGCTGGCTTCCTCCAGCCGCAGGTTGGCCACTTCCAGCGCCTCGGTGCGCTGCCCGACCAGCATCTCCAGGGCCTGCTGCTTGCGCCGGTGCGCGGCCAGCTGCATCCGGTAGCCGGCGTAGACGATGCTGGTCAGCAGCGCGGCCAGCAGCAGGTAGAACAGCGGCGTTTCGTGGAACAGCGGCTGGATGCGGAAGCCCAGCTGCGCCGGCGCGGTGCTCCAGATGTCGGCGTTGTTGGCGCCCAGGGCTTCGAACACGTAGGCGCCTGGCGGCAGGTTGGTGTAGTTCACGACGCGGCGGCTGGGGTCGTCGAGCGTGCGCCAGTCCTGGTCGTAGCCGACCAGCCGGTAGCGCAGCTCGACGCTGTTGGGGTCCTGGAAGCTGAGCACGGTGAACTGGAAGCTCAGGTCGCGGCTGGCCGGCGGCAGCTGCCAGTCGGCGCTGGGGTCGGCGTCGCGCCACTGGTCGCCGACGCGGACGCGCTCGATCAGGCTGCGTGGCGCCACCGGATTCTTGATGATGCCGGTGGTGGACATCGCCACCACGCCGTCGCGCGTGGGCAGCCAGAGTTCACCGCCGAACTGGAAGCCCTTGGCGTTGCCGGCGCCGTTGCAGCAGTAGCCCTTCTGGCCGCCGCGGCGATCGCCGCGCTCGTTGAGCAGCATCTCGCCGCGGACCTGGGTGGCGCGGCCTTCGGCCACCGCCAGCAGGTCGTCCACGGGCACGCGATGGATGCCGCGGATGCCGGCCACCCAGAGGAAGCCGCTGCGGTCGTGGGTGATGAAGAAGGCCGAGTTCACCGGCATGCCGCTGTCGCTGCCGAAGGTGGTCCAGCGCTGGCCGTCGAACAGGAACAGTTCCTCCGACAGCGCGCCGATGACCAGTTTGCCGTCGTCGAGTTCGTGGATGGCGGTGATGTCCAGGTCGCCCCGCAGGCCGTCCTCCAGGCCGAGCGGCATCGCGCGCTCGCCGATGATTTCATACAGCCCCGCCTGGGTGCCGACCAGCAGGCGGCCGTCGCGGGTCTGGTGCAGCACGCGCATGCGCAGGTCGCTGAATCCATCGGCGACGCCCAACGCGGTCAGTTCGTCGCGCCGCAGGCGGAACAGGCCCTGGGTGGTGGCAAACCAGAGCGCACCGGCACGGTCGCGCAACATGCCGTTGATCTGCGCACTGCGCATCGGCGCGAGGATCTCGGGCGCTTCCAGCCGGTCGCCGCGCAGCACCACGGCGCCGCGCCGCGTGCCGATCCACACGGCGTCTGTTTCCGGAAGCAGCGTGTAGGCATTGGGATGCGGCAGGTCCGTGCCGGCCAAGACCTGGCGGAAGCGGCCGTTGTCCATGACGCTCAGGCCGCTGTTGGTGCCGGCCCAGATGCGGCCGTCGGGCCCGCGCGCGACCGACCAGAGGGTGGAATCCTCCAGGCCCTCGCGCGGCCCGTAGCGCCGGGTCCAGCCGTTCCACAGGCGGGTCAGGCCCTCCCACTGGCTGCCGAGCCAGAGGTTGCCCTCGCGGTCCTCGAACATCGCCCGCACCGACGGGCCGGCTCCCGGGCTGGTGACCAGCTCCGCCAGCCGGCCGGCCTGCAGCCGCGCCAGGTCCTGCACCATGCCGACCCACAGGTTGCCGTCGGCGTCCTCGAGCATGGACTCGATCGGCGCCGACGACAGCGGCGCGCCGCCCTCGTGCCGCAGCCAGGCGTCGCCCTGCCGGTAGAACAGGCCGGCGCTGGTGCCGGCCCACAGCCGGCCCTGCGATTCCTCAAGCTGGGTGACGACCGTGTCGGCGTCGCCCTCGGGCAGCGGCATCACGATGGCGGTGTCGCCGACGATCCGGTAGACCCGGCCGCTGCTGCCCACCCAGAGCTCGTCGTCGCGCGCCATCAGCACGTTCGCCGGGTGGGCCAGCCGGTGCCGGAGCAGCAGCCCGGTCTCGGTGGCTTCGTACACGCCCTCGGGCGCGGCCACCATGATCTTGCCCGACGGCATCACCTCGATATCGCGGGTGTCCAGCGCTTTCCCGGCGTCGGCCCCGACCACCGGGATGACGCGGAACTTGCCGTCCTCGTGCAGCGTCATCCCGCGGTAGGTGGAAACCCAGAGCCGATTGGCTGGATCCACGTACAGGTCGGTGACCCAGATGCCGGCCAGGCCCGGCGTGTTCCCGGGATTGAACGAGGTGAACTGCACGCCGTCGAACCGCGCCAGCCCCGCCTGGGTGCCGACCCACAGGTAGCCCTGGCGGTCCTGGGTGATGGCCAGGGCGCTGATCTGCGGCAGCCCCTGCTCGATGCTCCAGGTGTTGCGGACGTAGTGATGGAAGGCCTTGTCCGGGTCGAGCGCGCTGGCGGGCCCGGCGCCCGCGACGAGCAGGACGAGGCAGGCAAGCAGCGGCGCTGCGCTACGCGGGATCCACACGGCGGTTAACGGTCCGGACGGGGCTGGCTTTGAATATCAACCGAGCGCCGGGACAAGGCAAGCACCGCAAGGCGGCTCAGCACTCGATGACGTTCACCGCCAGGCCGCCGCGGCTGGTTTCCTTGTACTTGTCCTGCATGTCGCGGCCGGTGTCGCGCATGGTGCGGATCACCTTGTCCAGGCTGACCTTGTGCTTGCCGTCGCCGCGCAGGGCCATGCGGGAGGCGTTGATCGCCTTCACGGCGCCCATGGCGTTGCGTTCGATGCAGGGGATCTGCACCAGGCCGCCGATCGGGTCGCAGGTGAGGCCCAGGTTGTGCTCCATGCCGATCTCGGCGGCGTTCTCGACCTGGCCGGGCGTGCCGCCCAGCGCCGCGGTGAGGCCGGCGGCGGCCATCGAACAGGCCACGCCCACTTCGCCCTGGCAGCCGACTTCGGCGCCTGAAATCGAGGCGTTTTCCTTGTACAGGATGCCGATGGCGGCGGCGGTGAGCAGGAACTCGAACACGCCCTTTTCGTTGGCGCCGGGAACGAAGCGGTCGTAGTAGTGCAGCACGGCCGGGATGATGCCGGCGGCGCCGTTGGTGGGCGCGGTGACGACGCGGCCGCCGGCGGCGTTTTCCTCGTTCACGGCCAGGGCGTAGAGGTTCACCCAGTCGAGCACGGTGAGCGGGTCGCGCATGCCGGCCTCGGGCTTGGAGCACAGTTCGGCATGCAGCGCCGGTGCCCGCCGCGCGACGTGCAGGCCGCCGGGCAGGATGCCCTTCTCGCGGATGCCGCGGGCGGTGCAGTCCTGCATGGCCTGCCACAGTTCGCGCAGGCCGCCGAACACCTGGTCTTCGCTGCGCCAGGTCAGCTCGTTGGCCAGCATCACGCCGGCCATGCTCAGGTCGTTGTCGTGGCAGCGCTGCAGCAGCTCATTGCCGGAGTGGAACGGGTGGGGCAGTTCGGTGGTGTCGGCGACGATGCGGTCTTCGGCCGCTTCGTCGGCGTTCACCACGAAGCCGCCGCCCACCGAGTAGTAGTCGCGCGTGGCGAGCTGCTCGCCGTCGGCGTCGAAGGCGGTGAAGCGCATGCCGTTGGTGTGGAAGGGCAGCTTCTGGCGCTTGTTCATGATCAGGTCCTGCTTCTCGTCGAAGCTGATCAGGCGCCGTCCCAGCAGCAGCAGTTTCTTTTCCTTGCGGATGCGCGCGAGCGCGGCGGGAATCACGTCGGGGTCTATTTCATTGGGCCAGTGGCCCTCCAGGCCCATCAGCACCGCCTTGTCGGTGCCGTGGCCGCGGCCGGTGAGCGCCAGCGACCCGAACACTTCCGCGCGCACGCGCGCGGTCCGCTCCAGCACGCCGTTCTCTTCGAGCCAGTGGCTGGCGAAGCGCGCGGCGGCGCGCATCGGGCCCACGGTGTGCGATGACGACGGCCCGATGCCGATCTTGAAGAGGTCGAAGACGCTGACGGCCATGGCGAGGCGGGGTTCCGGCGGAGTGGCCGTATTCTATGCGCCTTTCCCGCCAACCAGACTGTACGCCGGCGAACGGCGCGACCCGATGAAGCTGACCCTGATACAGCGCGACGATTGCCACCTGTGCGACCAAGCCTGGGACGTCCTGGCCGCGGCCGGCGTGCCCGACTTCGACCCACTGTGGATTGACGACGACCTTGGCCTGCAGGCGCGCTACGGCGACCGCATCCCGGTGCTGCGGCGCGAGGACACCGGCGCGGAGCTGGACTGGCCGTTCGGAGCCGCGGCGGTGCAGGGCTTCATCGCAAGCTGAGCGCATCGGGCCTTCAGGGCCGACGCTCCTGCGATCAGCCGGCCTTGGGCGCGAGCACCAGCCGCGTCTTGACCTTCACCGCATCGGGCAGCAGCTCGGTGTCGGTCCAGTCGCCGGTGCCCACCTTGAATGCGAGCCGGCTCACCGTGGCCTCGCCCGCCAGCACCGGCTGCGCGCCCGGCGTCCAGGTGAACGTCAGCGGCACCGCCTTGCTGACGCCGCGCAGGCTCAGCGTGCCTTCGGCGACGAAGCGGTTGCCGCCCAGCGCGCGGAAGCGGGTCGCGACGTAGCGCGCCTCGGGCAGGCCGGCCGCATCGAAGAACTCGCTGCCCAGCAGCATCTCGTCGCGCTCGGCGTTCGCCGTGTTGGCGCTGCCCAGCACGATGCGTACGTCCAGGCGGCTGCCGGCCAGGTCGGCCGGGTCGAAGCGCACGGCCGGCGTGAACTTCGTGAAGCTGCCCTCGAAGGCTTCGTCCTGGTAGGTCGCCGCGAAGCCCAGCGTGGACCCGGGCTGCGCGCGGTAGTCGGCAGCGGTGGCGCCGGTGGCGGCGACCAGCAGGGCAAGCAGAAGGAACAAACGCATGGTCAGGCTCCGGGTTCGGTGTTGCGCGCGGCGGGTGCCGGCGTCTTGATCAGGGGCAGCATCCGCACCAGCGTGCGGTCGCGGTCGAAGTAGTGATGCTTGAACGCCGCCAGTGCATGCACGGTGACGAGCGCGGCCAGCGCCAGAAACAGGGTTTCGTGCGCGCCCAGCGCGAAGGCCTTGATGCCGGCGTCATAGCCACTGAGCTTGGGCAGCGCGAACTGGCCGAACCACTTGAGCGGGAAGCCCGAGGCCGAGTTGTAAAGCCAGCCGCTGAGCGGCATCGCCAGCAGGACCAGGTACAGCGCGCCGTGGGTGGCGCCCGACGCCCAGGCCTGCCAGCGCGGCGTGCCCGGCACCGGCGCCGGCACGCCGGCGAACAGCCGCCACAGCAGCCGCAGCACGGTCAGCGCCAGCACCGTGAGGCCAATGCTTTTGTGCAGGCCGTAGACCTGGATCTTGGTGGGTGAGTTCGACAGTTCCTGCATCAGGAAGCCGACCACCACCAGGCCCAGGACCATCAGCGCCGTCAGCCAGTGCAGGGTGATGCTGACACCGCCCCAGCGGTCAGCGAGGTTCTTGGTCGGCATCGGCCGGCTCCGGGGTGGGGGAAGGCGGTTCGCCGCGGCCGCGGCCGCGGACGGCCTCGGCCTCGATGATCAGTTCGACGTCGTCGCCGACCACGCTGCGCCAGGCGTCCATGCCGAACGCGCGGCGGCTGAGCGTGCCGGTGGCCGAGAAGCCGGCGGTGCGGCGCAGCGTCAGCGGGTGGCGCTTGAGCGCGTTGAGCTGCACGTCAAGCGCCACCTCGCGGCTCACCCCGCGCAGCGAAAGCTGGCCGAACACGCGGGCCATGCCGGGCTCGCCGGGCTCGACGCGGGTGGACACGAAGCGGGCGGCCGGCTGTTCGTCGGCGCCCAGGAAGGTGCGGTCCAGCACCTTGGCCCGCCACTTGTCGTCGCCGATCTCCAGGGTGTCCAGCGGGATGGTGACGTCCAGGGTGGCGGTGGACCAGTCGTCCGGATCGAAATGCAGTTCGCCGGTGGCTCCCGAGAAGGTGCCGATGGCTTTCGAGAAACCCGCATGGTCGATGCGGAAGGCCACGCGCGTGTGGACGGGATCGAACTGGAACACCTCCGCCTGCGCCTGCGCCAGTCCGGCGAAGACGATGAACAGGCAGGCGGTCACGGGGCGCAGCAGGCGCGGCATGGCGGTTCTCCTACTCCCCGGGTCCGGGAGCCGAGCTAGTCTAGGCCGACCGGGTGAATGGGGGGTGCATGGCGGCGAAACCCAATGTTGCACCGCCTCTGCTTGCGGGCCTGGCGCTGCTGCTCTGCCTGGGGGGGGCCGTGGCGGCCGCCGCACCGCCGGCGGCATCGGCCATTGCTTCGCTGCACGTGGAGCGTGATGGCCGCGAGCTTGCGCTCGACCCCTCAGGCCCGATGCTACGGCTGCTGGCCACCGACCGGGACGTGCGCGTACTCGCCAGGCCGGTGGTCGCGTTGCCCGGCCAGGCCGCGCCGCGTCAGCGGCTCTGGCTGCAGGGCCACGACCCGGGCTGGATCGACCTGCCGGCCTCCGGCGAACACGTCTATCCGCGCCTTGCGCCGGGCCGCCTGCGGCTGCGGCTGGCCATGGCGGGTGCCGACGGCCGATGGACCGAGCGCACCGGCGTGGTGCTTCTGGTCGAGCCGCCGTGGTGGCAAAGCCAGGCGGCGCTGGCCGCGGCGGGCCTGCTGGCGCTGGCGGTGGTGGCGTGGGTGGCGTGGTGGCGGCGCGCTCGACGCCGCCGTCGCCTGGCCTGGCAGCTGGCGCAGGCCCGCCAGCTGCTGGCCGAACAGCACAGCGAGGCCAAGAGCCGCTTCCTTGCCACCCTCGGCCACGAGATACGCACGCCGATGACCGGCGTGCTGGGCATGGCCGAACTGCTGGAGGGCAGTGCGCTTGATCCGCTGCAGCGGCACCAGGTGGAGGCCATCCAGCGCGCGGGCCGGCACCTGCTGCGCCTGGTCAACGACGCGCTCGACCTGGCCCGCATCGAGGCCGGCAAGCTGGTGCTCGATGACGCCCCGTTCGAACTGGCCCCGCTGCTGCAGGAGATCGCGGGCCTGCTGCAGCCGCTGGCGCAGGCCAAGGGCCTGGGCTTTTCCATGCGCTGCGCGCCGGACCTGCCGGCCGCGCTTCGCGGCGACGCCACGCGCGTGCGGCAGATCCTGTTCAACCTGGGCCACAACGCGATCAAGTTCTGCGAGTACGGCAGCGTGGCGCTGAACGTGTCGGCGCGCCCCGCTGGCGGGCTGGTGCTGCAGGTGCGCGACAGTGGCCCCGGGCTGAGCGACGACCAGCAGGCGCGGCTGTTCCGCCGCTTCGAGCGCGGCGCGGTGCGCGATGGCGACCACGGCGGCGGCAGCGGCCTGGGCCTGGCGATCTGCCGCGAGCTGGCGGCGGCGATGGGCGGTGCGATCCGTGTCCGCAGCGAAACCGGGCGCGGCGCCGAGTTCGTGGTGGAACTGCCGCTGCCCGCGGCCGAGGTTCCGGCGCCGTCGCCGGCCGCCGCCCCTGGCGCGGAGGCCGCGCCGGCGCCGATGCACCTTCTGCTGGTCGAGGACGATGCGGTCGTGGCGGAAGTGGTGTGCGGCCAATTGGCGCGGCTGGGCCACCGCGTGGTGCATGCGCCGCACGGGCTGGCGGCGCTGGCCGAGCTGGAGCTGGCCCGGTTCGACCTGGCGCTGCTCGACCTTGACCTGCCGGGCATCGACGGGCTGGCGTTGGCGCGCCTGATCCGCGGCAAGGGCCTGCCGCTGCCGCTGCTTGCGCTTACCGCACGCGCCGACGCCGAGGCCGAACCGGCGGCACGCGCGGCGGGCATGGACGGCTTCCTGCGCAAGCCCGTGACGGGTGAGGCCCTGGCCGAAGCGATCGCTTCGGCCGTGGCCTAGCCGCGGCCGGCGGCGGCGCGTCAGCCGGCGCTGCGGCTGTGGGCGTGCACCGCGTCCACCAGCACGCGCACGCTTTCCGGGTCCATGTCGGGCGACATGCCGTGGCCGAGGTTGAACACGTGGCCGGCGCGCGAGCCGCCGTTGGCCGCGGCGTAGTCGTCCAGCGCACGCGCCGCTTCGGCGCGGATCACGTCGTGCGAGGCGTACAGCGTGGTGGGGTCGAGGTTGCCCTGCAGCGCGACGCGGCCGCCGGTGCGGCGGCGGGCGTCGCCCAGCGACACGGTCCAGTCCACGCCCAGGCCTTCGGCGCCGCAGGCCGCGAGATCCTCGAGGTAGGGCGCGTTGCCCTTGCCGAATACGATCAGCGGCGTGCGGTCGGCGCCATCGCCACGCGGCAGTTCGGCGGCGATGCGCTGCAGGTAGCGCAGGGAAAATTCGCGGTAGATGTGCGGGGCCAGCACGCCGCCCCAGGTGTCGAACACCTGCAGGGCCTGGGCACCGGCCGCGCGCTGCGCGGCCAGGTAGGCGATAACCGCGTCGGTGGTGACTTGGAGCAGGCGGTGCAGCGCGGCCGGTTCGTTGAGCGCCATGG
This sequence comes from Lysobacteraceae bacterium, assembly GCA_031418815.1. GTDB lineage: Bacteria > Pseudomonadota > Gammaproteobacteria > Xanthomonadales > Xanthomonadaceae > Arenimonas. The sequence continues at coordinate 7,650 of JANOJQ010000224.1, read as the reverse complement.
ATTTGATGCGGGCGAAGTCCTTGCTGCCGCCGCCCTCCACCATGTAGCAGGCCAGGGTCCAGGGGCTGCCGGAGAAGCCGATCAGCGGCACGCTGCCGTCCAGCTCGCGGCGGATCAGGCTCACTGCGTCCATCACGTAGCGCAGCGAGCTGCCCATGTCGGGCACGGCCAGCTGGGCGATGTCGGCGGGGGTGCGCACCGGGCGCTCGAACTTCGGGCCTTCGCCGTCGGCGAAGTACAGGCCCAGCCCCATCGCGTCGGGCACGGTGAGGATGTCCGAGAACAGGATGGCGGCGTCGAGTTCGAAGCGGCGCAGCGGCTGCAGCGTGACTTCGCAAGCCAGTTCGGGATTGGTCGCCAGGCCCATGAAGCTGCCGGCCTGGGCGCGGGTGGCGCGATACTCGGGCAGGTAGCGGCCAGCCTGGCGCATCAGCCACACGGGCGTGCAGTCCACGGGTTCGCGGCGCAGGGCGCGCAGAAAGCGGTCGTTCTTCAGGGTCACGGCGGTCATTCCATCAACGGGGTGCGTCGGCACCTTGGGCGAACATCACCAGGAAGCCCTTGCGGACCTGGGCGTCGCGGGCTTTCTCGAAGGCCAGCAGGGCGGCATCGTGCTCGAGGTATTGTTCGCGCTTGAGCGAAGCCTTGCCGCCGATCTGGCCGGTTTCGCGCAGCAGCGCCCAGCCACCCAGCAGGTCCTGCTGGAGCATCAGCTGGACGTACCTGGGGGCTTCGCCGGCGGCGGGTTTTTGCTGGAGAAGTAGTCGCATAGAGCGTCCATTGTAGCCTCTCCCCCTTGCCGGAGGGCCTTCAGGCCCGACAGCTCTCGGCCGTAAGCGTCGGGCCTGAAGGCCCTGCCATCCTTTGGCCCGCCCACCCTTTCGGGGTCAGGGTTCGAGCAGGGGCAGGATGTCGGCGTCGGCCACGCCGTTCACCACGTCGGCCTGGCCCAGGCCCGACCACAGGATCAGGCGCACGGCGCCCGAGACCGCTTTCTTGTCCAGCCGCATGCGCGCCAGCAGGGCCTCGCCCGATAGCCCCGCCGGCAGTTCCACCGGCAGCCCGAGCCGCTCGAGCAGCGCGGCCAGCCGGGCGGTGTCCGACCAGGGGGCGCGCCCCAGGTCGGCCGACAGCCGGGCGGCCAGCACCATGCCCACCGAGATCGCCTCACCGTGAAGCAAACCGCCGTAACCCTGTTCGGTCTCGACGGCGTGGCCGAAGGTGTGGCCGAAGTTGAGCAGCATGCGTTCGCCCTGCTCGGTCTCGTCGCGGGCGACGATGCCGGCCTTGTGGGCGCAGCTGGTGGCGATGGCGTGGGCGAGGGCGGTGGGGTCGCGGGCCAGCAGCGCTTCGGCGTTGTGCTCGAGCCAGCCGAAGAACTCCGGGTCGCCGATCGCGCCGTACTTCACCACCTCGGCCAGGCCGGCGCGCAGCTCGCGCGCGGGCAGCGTGTCGAGCGTGGCCACGTCGGCCAGCACCGCCGCGGGCTGGTGGAACGCGCCCACCAGATTCTTGCCCTGCGGCAGGTCCACGGCGGTCTTGCCGCCCACCGACGAATCCACCATGGCCAGCAGGGTGGTGGGCAACTGCACGAAGCGCACCCCGCGCATCCAGCAGGCCGCCGCGAAGCCGGCCAGGTCGCCGACCACGCCGCCGCCCAGGGCCAGAACGGTGGCGTCGCGGCTGGCGCCGAGCGCGGCCAGTGCCGCCATGACGTCGCCGAAGCGCGCGAGGGTCTTTTCCTGTTCGCCGGCCGGCAGCACCAGGGTGCCGGTGCGCTTGCCGGCCAGCGCGACCTTCACGCGGGCGAGGTAATGCGGCGCGACGTTGGCGTCGGTCACCACCAGCGCGTGCCGGCCCGTGACCAGGGCGGCCAGCGCCGCAGGGTCGTCGAGCAGGCCGCGGCCGATGCGGATCGGGTAGCGGCGTTCGCCCAGTTCAACCTGCAGTTCGCGCACGCTCACGGCGTGACGCCCGCGCGCTGCCAGCGCTGCTCCAGCAGCACGCCCAGGCGCTCGGCGGCGACGGCGACGGCCAGGCCGTCGGCGTCGAAGGCGAAATCGGCGATGTCCCGGTAGATCGGGCCGCGCTCGATCGCCATGGCCTCGAGCTTGGCGCGTTTGTCGCCGACCGCCAGCAGCGGCCGGCTGCGGTCGCGGGCCAGGCGTTCGATCTGCTGGTCCACGCTCACCTGCAGGTGCACCACGAACCCGCGCGCCTTGAGCCGCTCGCGGTTCACTTCGGCCAGGACGGCGCCGCCGCCGGTGGCGACCAGCTGGCCTTCGCCGCGCATGAGGTCGGCGATCAGCGCGGTCTCGCGGGCGCGGAAACCGGCCTCGCCCTCGCACTCGAAGATCAGCGGCACCGGGGCGCCGGTGACTTCCTCCAGCCGATGGTCGCAGTCAACGAAGGCCAGGCCCAGGCGCGTGGCCAGGCGCTTGCCGATCGAGGTCTTGCCGGCGCCCATCGGGCCGACCAGGACGAGGTTTGGGGCGGGATTCATGGGCGACGATGCTAGCATCCCGCCATGATTGCATTGTCTGCGCGCCGCATCCCGCCGCCCGTTCCCGCGGCGGCGGGCCCATGAGCAAGGACCTGGTGATCGTTGCCGGCGCGGGCGACGTCGGCAGCCGCCTGGCGGCGCTGCGGATCGCGCGCGGCGACGACGTCATCGCGCTGCGCCGGCGTGATGTGCCGGCGGCCGGTGGCGTGCGGACCCACCGCGCCGACCTCGCCACCGGCGAAGGCCTGTCCACCCTTCCGCGGCAGGCGGTGTCGATCGTCTTCTGCGCCGCCCCCGACCAGCGCGAAGAAGCCGCTTACCGCGCGCTCTACCACGACGGCCTGCGCCGCCTGCTCGACGCCTGCGAAGCGCCGCGCGTGGTTTTCGTCTCGTCCACCGCCGTGTATGGCCAGGACGCCGGTGAATGGGTGGACGAGGGGACGCCGGTGCAGCCGGCCGGCTTCAACGGCCGGGTGCTGCTGGACGCCGAGCGCGTGCTGGCGCCGCTGCCGGGTGGCACGGTGCTGCGGCTTTCCGGCATCTACGGGCCCGGCCGCGAATACCTGCTGCGCAAGGCGCGTTCGGGCGAGGCGGGCGAGCCGCGCTGGACCAACCGCATCCACGTGCAGGACGCCGCCACCGCGCTGTCGCACCTGCTGGACCTCAGGAACCCGCAGCCGCTCTACCTGGGCAACGACGACCAGCCGACGCTCGAGGCGGAGGTGCTGGCCTGGATGCGCGACGCCGAAGGGCTGCCGCCCGTGGCCGCGGCCGCCGGACCCGTGCGCGGGCGGCGCGTGCGCAACGCGCGGCTTCGCGCCGGCGGTTGGGTGCCCGGGTACGCCGACTACCGCTCGGGCTACGCCGACCTGCTCGCCACCCCGGGGGTATAGTCTTTTGGCCCGCTCCGGGCCCAGCCAGAGGAAAAGCACATGGCCACCGTCACCAAAGTGATCGAAGTCTCGTCGTCCTCCAAGAAAAGCGTCGAGGACGCCGTGCAGGGCGGCCTCAAGAAGGTCGCCAAGAGCGTGAAGAACATCAAGGGCGCCTGGGTCAACGACATCAAGGTCATCTGCGAGGACGACGGCAGCATCACCGAGTGGCGCGTGAACATGCGCGTGAGCTTCGTGGTGACCTGAGCCCAGGCCTGGCCCGGCGCGGCCACTGGCCGCGCCGCAAGGTCGCCGCAGGTGCGCGACGGGCCGCATCGGGGCGACAATGGGGCATCCCAGGAGCCCGCCATGACCGACCTGTACGCCCAAGCGCTGGACACCTTCGCCAGCCTGCTCAAGGAAGCCACCGACGGCGGTGACCCCGAGCCTACCGCCATGACCGTGGCCACCGCCGATGCACAGGGCCGTCCGGCCGCGCGCACGGTGCTGCTGAAGGCCTTCGATGCCCGCGGCTTCGTCTTCTACACCAACTACGAAAGCCGCAAGGGCCGCCAGCTGGCGCAGAACCCGCAGGCGGCGCTGCTGTTCCTGTGGAAGACGCTGCGCGAACAGGTGCAGGTGAAGATCGAGGGCACGGTGGAACCGGTGTCGGTGGCCGAGGCCGACGAATACTTCGCCTCGCGTCCGCGCCCCAGCCAGATCGGCGCCTGGGCTTCGCTGCAGTCGCAGACGCTGGATTCGCGCGATACCTTCGAGGCGCGCATCACCGCCTTCGAGCAGCAGTTCGAGGGCGTGGACGTGCCGCGCCCTCCGCACTGGTCGGGCTACCGCGTGGTGCCCGAGCGCATCGAGTTCTGGTACGGCGCACGTTTCCGCCTGCACGAACGCCACCACTACCAGCGCGTGGACGGCCAGTGGACCCAGCGGATGCTGTATCCGTGAGTTTCGGCCCACGCCGCATCGTCTGCCTCACCGAAGAGCCCACCGAAGTCCTGTACGCCCTGGGCGAACAGGACCGCATCGTCGGCATCTCGGGTTTCACGGTGCGGCCGCCGCAGGCGCGCAAGGACAAGCCCAAGGTCAGCGCGTTCACGTCGGCCAAGGTCGGCGAGATCCTGAAGCTGCAGCCCGATTTCGTGGTCGGCTTCTCCGACATCCAGGCCGACATCGCCGCTGAGCTGATCCGGCACGGCGTCGAGGTGTGGATCAGCAACCACCGCAGCGTGGCGGAGATCGTCGACTACGTGCGCCGCCTCGGTGCGCTGGTGGGCGCCGCCGAGCGCGCCAACGCCTACGCCGACCAACTGCAGCGCGGCGTGGACGCGGTGGCTGCGACGTCGTCAAAACTCGCGTGCCGCCCGAAGGTGTATTTCGAGGAGTGGGACGAGCCGCGCATCAGCGGCATCCGCTGGGTGGCCGAGCTGGTGCGCATCGCCGGCGGCGACGACATCTTCCCCGAGCTGGCGGCGCAGTCGCTGGCGAAGTACCGCATCCTGGCCGACGACGGCGAAATCATCGCCCGCGCGCCCGACATCGTGTTCGGCTCGTGGTGCGGCAAGAAGTTCCAGCCCGGCAGGGTGGCCGCGCGCGAGGGCTGGGCCGCGGTGCCCGCCGTGCGCGACGGCGAGCTGCACGAGATCAAGTCGCCGCTCATCCTGCAGCCGGGCCCGGCGGCCCTCACGGACGGACTGGCCGAACTGGCGCGGCACATCCACCGCTGGGCTGCCGCCCGAAGCTGAACCGGGCGGACCCGGGCCGCTGTGTGCGCCAGCCCGCAGTGCGCCCGGCGCTTATGTGCGATAAGGAACACTCCACCCCTGAAGGAGCCCGTCATGGCCTCGAAGATTCTCGCTTTCGTACTGTCCGTTGCCCTCGTTTTCGTCGGCTCCACGTCGATGGCCAATGCCACGATGATCTCCACCCAGCAGGCGGTGGCCGTCGAGTCGCGCGTCGACCTGGAAACTGAAGTGCGCGCCACCCTGGCCCGTGCCGACGTGTCGAAGATGATGGTGGACATGGGCGTTGACCTGGCCGACGTCGACTCGCGCATCGCTTCGCTCAGCGACGCCGAGCTGGCGCAGCTGCACGGCGAAATGGAACAGGCGCCGGCCGGCGGCTTCCTCGGCGTGCTGGGCCTGATCCTGGTGATCCTGATCGTGCTCGAGCTCACCGGCGCGATCGACATCTTTAAGAAGGTCTGACCTTGGCCGAAACGGGGCGCGCGCTGGCTGGGCCGGTGCGCGCCTTTTTCTTGCTGGCGCTGCTGGGGCTGGGCGCCTGTTCGGTGAACCCGAAGCTGGCGCTGCCCGCGGGCGACGCGGTGCTGCTGGCCGGCGTGCCCTTCCATCCGCAGACGCAGTACCAGTGTGGCCCGGCCGCGCTGGCCGGCGTGCTGGGCGCCAGCGGCGTGGCCATCACGCCCGCGCAGCTCGAGCCGCAGGTCTACCTGCCCAAGCGCCGGGGCAGCCTGCAGCTGGAGCTGGTGGGCGCGACTCGGCGCGCCGGCCGGATTCCTTACGTCATCGACCGCGAACCCGCCGCCGTACTGGCCGAACTCGATGCGGGGCGCCCGGTGCTGGTGCTGCAGAACGTGTTGACGCCCAGCGTGCCGCGCTGGCACTACGCGGTGGTCGTGGGCAGCGACCCGGCCCGCAACCGCCTGCTTTTGAACACCGGCGTGGACGAAGCCAAACCGACCCGCGCGCGCAGCTTCCTGCGCACCTGGGACTGGGCGGACCGCTGGGGCATCGTTGCGCTGCGGCCGGGGGAAATGCCGGCGCGCGCCACGCCGCTGCGCTACGCCGAGGCCGTGGCCGCGTTCGAACCGGTGGGCGGCGCCGCGGCCGCGCGCCTGGCTTGGGATGCGGCCCGGCAGCGCTGGCCCGACGACCACCGCGCCTACCTGGCGCTGGGCAACCTCGATTACGCCGCGGGCGATCGCGAGGCCGCGCTGGCTTCCTTTGCGCGCGGCCTGGCGGCATCGCCGCGCGAGCCTGTCCTGTCGAACAACTACGCCAGCGTGCTGGCGGAAACCGGCTGCCGCGGGCACGGCCGCCGGGTGCTGGAAGAAGCACTCGCCGTGCTGTCGCCGGATTCACCCTGGCGGGCCGCGCTCACCGCGTCGCGCGACCAACTGCCGGCCACGTCCACCGACCCGGCGCGCTGCGCCGCGCGCTGAAGCTCAGCCCAGGACTTCCAGCCCCAGCTGGGCCAGCATTTCAGTCATGCGGCCGGCCTGCATCGCCTGCTCACTCGACGCGTTGCCCTGCTCGGCGCGCTTGGCCACGCCCTGGGCGATGGCCGCCAGCCGGAAGAAGCTGAAGGCGAGCACGAACGGCCAGTCGGCGGGGATCGGCCGCCCGGTGAGCGCCGAATAGCGCGCCAGCAGCGCGGCTTCGTCGGGGATGCCCAGCGCGGCGCGGTCCAGCCCCGCCAGCCCGGGCAGCGCCGGGTTGCGCGGCAGCCGCAGCGCCATGCAGAAATAGCCCAGGTCGGCCAGCGGATGGCCCAGCGTGGACAGCTCCCAGTCCACGATCGCGATCACGCGCGGATCGCTCGGGTGGAACATCAGGTTGTCGATGCGGAAGTCGCCGTGCGCCAGCGCCACGCTGCCGTCGTCGGCCGGGCAGCGCGCGGGCAGGCGCGCGATCAGTTCGTCCATGGCGGCGATCGGCCGGGTTTCGCTGGCGCAGTACTGCTCGCCCCAGCGCTTGAGCTGGCGTTCGAAGTAGCCGCCCGGCTTGCCGTAGTCGCCCAGGCCCACGGCCGCCGGGTCCACCCTGTGCAGCGCGGCCATCGCGTCGATGATGGCCACGTACAGCTCGCCGCGCTGCGCCGGCGTGGCCTCGGGCAGGGACGGGTCCCAGAAGATGCGGCCGTCCACGAAGGACATCAGGTAGAACATCGACCCGATCACCGACTCGTCGGTGCACAGGTGCAGCGGCTCGGCCACCGGCACGGCGGTGCCGTGCAGCGCCTGCAGCACGCGGAACTCGCGGTCCACCGCGTGCGCCGACGGCAGCAGTTTGCCCGGCGGCTTGCGGCGCAGCACGTAGCGGCCGCTGGCGGCTTCCACCAGATAGGTCGGGTTGGATTGCCCGCCCTTGAACTTGGTGGCGGTGAGCGGACCGCGGAAGCCGGCGACGTGGCTCTCCAGGTATTCCGAAAGCGTCTCGGCAGGCAGGTCCAGCGAAGGATTCATGACATTTCCAGACTTTGTGGGAGGGCCTTGAGGCCCGATGCTCGTCGCGAAAA
>JANOJQ010000223.1:0-11733 GCA_031418815.1 Lysobacteraceae bacterium | reverse complement strand
GGCGCTGGGCGACAAGGCCGGCACCGACCACCGCTGGCGCGTCGAACACGCCCAAGTCGTCGCGCCTTCGGACATCCCGCGCTTCGCCTCGCTCAAGCTGATTGCTTCGATGCAGCCCACGCACGCCACCTCCGACATGCCTTGGGCCGAAGCCCGCATCGGCGCCGCGCGGCTGGAAGGCGCCTATGCCTGGCAGCGCTTCCGCGCCGCCGGCGTGCCGCTGGCGCTGGGCTCGGACTACCCGGTGGAATCGGTGGACCCGCGCCTGGGGCTCTATGCCGCCGTGACGCGTTCGGATCTCGCCGGCCAACCGCCCGGCGGCTGGCTGCCCGACCAGAAGCTCACGCCTGCGCAGGCGCTGGAGGGCTTCACCACGGGCGCCGCGTACGCCAGCTTCGACGATGCGTCGCTGGGCAAGTTGTCGCTGGGCCATCGCGCGGACTTCGTGATCCTGGGCGGCGATCCGTTGACCGTGCCTGCATCGGAGCTACCGAAGCTGCGGGTGCTTTCGACGTGGGTGGATGGTGAGAAGGTGTTCGAGGCAGAGTAAGGAAGGGGGGTTGGGAACTAGTGAATAGGAACCAGGAACTAGTGAACCGCTCGCTCTTACCAGTTTCTAGTTTCTCTTCACTAGTTCCTCTCCACTGATTCCTTTCCGCCAGTCAGCCTGGCCAGTCCAGCGTGCCCCGCACCACCGTCTGCACCATGCCGCCCGACCACACCTCGCCGGCGGCGTCCACGCGCAGCTCCAGCCGCGCGTCGTGGCCCACTTCGCGGCCCTGGCTGACGACGTAGCGGCCGTTGCGGTGGGGCAGTGCGCCGCGTTCGTGCAGCCACGCGGCGAGCGTGGCGTTGGCGGCGCCGGAGGCGGCGTCTTCCACTTGGCCCGGATGACCGACCAGCGCGCGCACCACCAGGTCGTAATCGCGGCCCGCGCAGCGCGCGAACACGCACAGGCCCATCGCGTCGTGGCCGCGCGCCAGCGCCGACACCGCGTCCCAGCGCGGCACCAGGCTGCGCACCGAGGCTTCGTCCACCAGTTCGGCCAGCCACCAGCGGCGGCCGCCGTCCATCAGTACGGGCGGCAGCGCGCCGGGCACGTAGCCCTTCAGCGCGGCGCCGAGGCGGCGGTCGTCGGGCTGGCCGATCTCGAGCACACGCGCCTTGGGCGCACGCACCGCCAGCCGGCGTTCGCGGCCCTCGCCGCGCACTTCGATCGGCAGCAGGCCCACGGCGCATTCCTGCACCAGCAGGCCGTCGCGCGGCGTCGCCAGGCCGGCTTCAAGCACCGCGTGCGCGCTGCCGATGCTGGGATGGCCGGCGAAGGGCACTTCGCGGCGCGGGCTGAAGATGCGCAGGCGGTAGCTGGCCTCGGGCGTGGACGGCGGCAGTACGAAGGTGGTTTCGGGCAGGCGCGTCCAGCGGGCGATGGCCTGCATGGTGGCGTCGTCGAGGCCGGCGGCGTCGAGCACCACGGCCAGGGGATTGCCGTCGCCGGGTTTGGCGGCGAAGACGTCGAGCTGTACGAAGGAGCGGGTCATGCGGGGCATCCTGCCCGATGGGCACTGAAGGTTACCAGTCCAGCGAACCGCGGATCACGGTCTGCGTGCAGCCGCCGACCCAGGCCTCGCCGTCGGCGTCCACGTGGATGTGCACGCGGCCGTCGCGGCCGACTTCGCGGCCCTGGCTGGCCAGGAAGCGCGGACCCAGCCCGGCCAGTGCGTCGTTGTGGTGCAGCCACGCGGCGATGGCGGCGTTGGCGCTGCCGGTGACCGGGTCTTCGGGAATGCCGTCGGCCGGGCAGAAGGCGCGCACGGCCAGCGCGTGTTCGCTGCCGGGGGCGGCGCGGCCGAATACCGCCAGGCCGACGGCGCCGGTGGTGCCGGTGAGGGCGGTGATGGCCGCCAGGTCGGGCGCCATCGTGCGCACCTGGGCTTCGTCGGCCAGCTCCACCACCCACCACTGCGGGCCGTTGTCGATCAACGCGGGTGCCAGTGCGCCGCGGGCTCGCCCGGCCAGCGCCGCATCGAGCGAGGCCTCGTGGCCGGCCGGCGGCGTGCGCCGGCGGCCGCGGGGCGCGCGCACGGCGATGCGGCGTGCCGCACCGTCTCCGTCCACGGTCAGCGGCAGCAGGCCGGCGCCGCACTCCTGCACCAGGCGGCCGTCCCGGGCCTGTGCCAGCCCGGCCTCCAGCACCGCGTGCGCGGTGCCCACGCTGGGGTGGCCGGCGAACGGCAGCTCCTGGCGCGGGGTGAAGATGCGCACGCGGTAGCTGGCCGCCGGGTCGGTGGGCGGCAGCACGAAGGTGGTTTCGGACAGGTTGGTCCAGTTCGCAAAGGCCTGCATGGCCGCGGTGTCGAGGTCGCGGGCGTCGAGCACCACGGCCAGCGGGTTGCCGGTGCCGGGTTGGTCGGCGAAGACGTCGAGCTGCAGGAAATCGCGGCGGTGCATGCGGGGCTCCGGTAGACTCTTTCGGCCGCGCACCTGCGCCGCGTCCCCCCATCATAAACCGTGACCATGAGCCCAGCCGCGCCTGCCGCCGGTGCCGACGCACCGGATTGGATCGTCCTCAAGTTCGGAGGCACCAGCGTGTCCCGACGCCACCGTTGGGACACGATCGGCCAGCTGATGAAACGCCGCGCCGAAGAAACCGGCGCCCGCGTGCTGGTGGTGGTGTCGGCGGTGTCGGGCGTCACCAACCAGCTGCAGGCGATCTGCGACGGCCATGCCGACGAGGCGGGCACCGGGGCGCGCATCGCCGCGTTGGTGCAGCGGCACGAGGCCTTCTGCGCCGAGATGGGCCTGGACGCGGCCAGCGTGCTGGGCGAGCGCCTGGCCGCGCTGCGCGCGCTGGGCACCGACCCGCGCCGCAGCGCCGGCGACCTGGCCTGGCAGGCCGACGTGCTGGGGCAGGGCGAGCTGCTGTCGTCCACGCTGGGCGTGGCCTACCTGCGCAGCCAGGGCCTGGACGTGGGCTGGGTGGATTCGCGCGACTGGATCGTCGCGCGCCCGCTGCCCAACCAGAACGAGTGGACCAAGCGCCTTTCGGCATCGTGCGATTACACCGGGGACGCCGGCCTGCGCGCGCGCTTCGCGGCGGCGGGCCCGGCGCTGCGCATCGCCCAGGGCTTCATCGCCCGCGCGCCCGACGGCGGCACCGCCATCCTGGGCCGAGGCGGCTCGGACACGTCGGCCGCGTACTTCGGCGCGCTGCTGGGCGCCCGCCGGGTGGAGATCTGGACCGACGTGCCCGGCATGTTCAGCGCCAACCCGCGCGCCGTGCCCGACGCCCGCCTGCTGTCGCGCCTGGACTACGAAGAGGCGCAGGAAATCGCCACCACCGGCGCCAAGGTGCTGCACCCGCGCTGCATCCATCCCTGCCGCGAAGCACGCGTGCCGATCTGGATCCGCGACACCGAGCGGCCGGACATGCCCGGCACGGTCATTGATTCCTCGGCCGCCACGATCCCGGGCGTCAAGGCCATCTCCTCGCGCCGCGGCATCGTGCTGGTGTCGATGGAAACCATCGGCATGTGGCAGCAGGTCGGCTTCCTGTCGGACGTGTTCGAACGCTTCAAGGCGCACGGGCTGTCGATCGACCTGATCGGTTCGTCGGAAGCCAACGTCACCGTCTCGCTCGACCCCAGCGACAACCTGGTGAACACCAACGTACTCGACGCGCTGTGCGCCGACCTGGCGCAGGTATGCCGGGTGAAGGTGATCGCCCCGTGCGCGGCCATCACCCTGGTGGGCCGCGGCATGCGCTCGCTGCTGCACAAGCTGTCCGACGTCTGGGCCGAGTTCGGCCGCGAGCGCGTGCACCTGATCTCGCAGTCGTCCAACGACCTCAACCTCACCTTCGTGGTGGACGAGGGCATCGCCGAGGGCATGCTGCCGCGCCTGCACGCGCTGCTGGCGCAGTCGGGCGCGATGCCGGTCACCGAAGCCGCGGTGTTCGGGCCCAGCTGGCGCCGCATCGACCAGCCGGCGGGTGCACGGCCGATGCCGTGGTGGCAGGCCTCGCGCGAGCGCCTGCTGCACCTGGCCAACGCCGGCACGCCGCGCTACATCTACCACCTGCCGACCATCCGCCAGCGCGCCCGCGAACTGGCCGGCATCCCCGCCGTCGACCGCCGTTTCTTCGCGCTCAAGGCCAACCCGCACCCGCTGGTGCTGCGCGCGCTGGAGGCCGAAGGCTTCGGCTTCGAGTGCGTGTCGCGCGGCGAGCTCGAACACCTGCTGCGCTCACTGCCCGGGCTGGCGCCCGACCGCGTGCTGTTCACGCCCAGCTTCGCGCCGCGCGACGAGTACGCCGCGGCGCTGGCGCTGGGCGCGCACGTCACCATCGACAGCACCACGCCGCTGCTGAGCTGGCCGGAGCTGTTCAAGGGCCGCGAGATCGTGCTGCGCGTGGACCCGGGCTTCGGCCACGGCCACCACGAAAAGGTCCGCACCGGCGGCAAGGGCGCCAAGTTCGGCCTGGCCGCCGAAGCCGTGCCCGGTTTCCTGGACGCCGCGCGCGCCGCCGGCGCGCGCATCGCCGGCCTGCATGCGCACATCGGCAGCGGCATCCTGGACGCGCAGCACTGGCACACGGTCTACGCGCAGCTGGCGGCGCTGGCCGAAGGCATCGGCACGGTCGGCTTCATCGACGTGGGCGGTGGCCTGGGCGTGGCCTACGACCCGGAGGCCGATCCGTTCGACGTGGCCGCGTATTCAGCGGCGCTGGCGGAAGTAAAGTCGGCCTATCCGCAATACGCGCTGTGGGTCGAGCCGGGCCGCTACCTGGTGGCGGAGGCCGGTGCGTTGCTGCTGCACGTCACCCAGGTGGCGTCCAAGCAGGGCCTGCGCCGGGTCGGCGCCGACGGCGGCATGAACGCGCTGATGCGGCCCGCCCTGTACAACGCCTGGCACGAGATCGTGAACCTGTCGCGCCTCGGCGAGCCCGACGGCGAGCCCTGCGAAGTGGTCGGCCCGATCTGCGAAACCGGCGACGTGATCGGCCGCCAGCGCCGCCTGCCCGAGGCCACCGCCGAAGGCGACGTGCTGCTGGTGGGCCACGCCGGTGCCTACGGCGCGGTGATGGCCAACCGCTACAACCTGCGTGAACTGCCGCACGAGGACGTGATCGATGACTGAGTTCGACCGTGCGTCCATCCGGGCCTTCCGCTTCACCGAATGCGGCTTCGATGCCGCCACCGGCGAGGCGCGCCTGGCGTATGCGTTCGATGACGGCCCGGCGCTGGTGGAAACCGTGCGTTTCCCCGGGGCGCCCTTCGTGCTCGATGCCGCGCGCGGCGATGCCGTGCAGCGCGCGCTGCGGCTGCTGCACCTGATGGCCGGCGTGAGCTACTACAAGGCCGCCGTGCCGCCGCGGATCGTGATCGAAGGCGAGGGCATCGATGCGGACACCGCTGCGCTGCTGACATCCCTCTACGAAAATGGCCTGGGCGAGTTCGCCTATCGCAACGGCCTGACCCTGCGCGGCAAGATCCATTTCCCGGTGGCCGCCCCTGTGGGAGGGCCTTCAGGCCCGACGCTTCCCGGCGAAGAGCGATCGGGCCTGAAGGCCCGCCTACCCCGGGGTGGGGTGGGGTTGGCGGATCGGGCGTTGGTGGCGATCGGCGGCGGCAAGGACTCGCTGGTGTCGATCGAAGCGCTGCGCGCGCTGGGCGTGGACCAGACCGTGGCCTGGGTCGGCAGCTCGCCGCTGATCAAGGCCTGCGCCGAGCGCACCGGCCTGCCCACGCTCAACGTCACCCGCGCGCTGTCGCCGCTGCTGTTCGAATACAACAAGCAGGGCGCGCTCAACGGCCACATCCCGGTCACGGCCGTGAACTCGGCCATCCTGGCGATGGCCGCGCTGCTGCACGGCCATTCCCAGGTGGTGTTTTCCAACGAGCGCTCGGCCAGCTACGGCAGCCTCATCCCCGGTACCGGCGAAGTGAACCACCAGTGGTCGAAGGGCTGGGGCTTCGAGCGCGACTTCGCCGCGCACCTGCGCACGCACGTGGCCGCCGACCTCTCGTATTACTCGCTGCTGCGGCCATTTTCAGAGCTGGCGGTGGCGCGCCAGTTCGCCCGCCTGGACCGCTACGACCAGCACTTCTCCAGCTGCAACCGCAACTTCCACCTGCTGGGCGAACGTCCCGCCCAGCGCTGGTGCGGCGTCTGCCCCAAGTGCCACTTCGTGTTCCTGGCCCTGGCGCCGTTCATGCCCAAACCCAGGCTGGTGGCCATCTTCGGCCGCAACCTGCTGGACGAGGCCGACCAGGCGCCCGGCTTCGACGCCCTGCTGGAGTACCGCGACCACAAGCCGTTCGAATGCGTGGGCGAAGGCCGCGAATCGCGCGCCGCCATGGACGCGCTGGCCAACAGCCCGGCCTGGCGCGAGGACGCGCTGGTCAAGCGCTACGCCAGCGAAATACGGCCGCAACTCGAAGCCGCCGACCGGGGGCTGGCGCCGCTGCTGGAACCCTCGGATGATCACGGCATTCCGTCCATCCTCTGGGAGCGGCTGCGTGCGCATTTCGGAGCTTGAGGGCCAGCGGGTCGCGATCTGGGGTTATGGCCGCGAAGGCCGCGCGGCGCTGGCCGCGCTGCGCTGGAACCTGCCCAGCCAGCCGGTGACCGTGTTCTGCTCGGCCGACGAGGCCGAGCCGCTGCGCGAGATGCAGGACCCGGCGCTGCGCATCGAGATCGCCGTGGACGCCGCGGCCCTGTCCGCGCACCACATCGTCATCAAGTCGCCGGGCATCAGCCCCTACGCCTCGCCGGCGGCCGACGCCGCGCTCAACGGCGTGCGCTTCATCGGCTCCAGCGGCCTGTGGTTCGCCGAGCCGGCGGTGGGTCGCCGGGTTTGCGTCACCGGCACCAAGGGCAAGTCCACCACCACGGCGATGCTGGCGCACCTGCTGCGCGCCGCCGGCAAGCGCACGGCGCTGGCGGGCAACATCGGCATGCCGATGCTCGAACTGATGGATGTGCAGCCGCCGCCGGAGTTCTGGGCAATCGAGCTGTCGAGCTACCAGACCGGCGAAGTGCAGGACATCGACGTGGCCGTGGTGCTCAACCTGTTCCCCGAACACCTGGACTGGCACGGCAGCGAGGCGCGCTACTACGCCGACAAACTGGCGCTGGTGACGCGCGCCGCGCCGCGCGTGGCCGTGCTCAATGCCGCCGACCCGCGCCTGGTCGAGCTGGACGTACCGGCCACCACGCGCGTGCTCTGGTTCAACCACCCCGACGGCTGGCACCTGCGCGAAGGCAGCGTCTACCGCGGCGAGCGCCTGGTGCTGGACGCGCGCGGCCTGGCGCTGCCCGGCCGCCACAATCGCCTGAACCTGTGCGCGGCGCTGGCAGCCGTGGAAGCCCTGGGCCTGGACGCGGCGGCGCTGGCGCCGGCGGCGCTGTCGTTCCGGCCGCTGCCGCACCGCCTGCAGACGCTGGGCATCCGCAACGGCGTCGAAGCGGTGAACGACTCCATCTCGACCACGCCGCAGTCGGCCATCGCCGCGCTGGACTGTTTCCGCGGCCGACGCGTGGCCATCCTGGTGGGCGGCTACGACCGCGGCCTGGACTGGGGCATCTTCGCCGAGCGGCTGGCCGCCGAGCCGGTGACAGCGGTGATCACGATGGGCCAGAACGGCCCGCGCGTGTACGAGAAGATCAAGCCGCTGTCGCTGGGCGACCGCTTCATCCTGGCCGAGGCCGGCGAAATGGAGGAGGCGGTGAAGCTGGCGCTTCAGGTGCTGGGCAACGACGGCGTGCTGCTGCTGTCGCCCGGCGCCCCCAGCTTCCCGCGCTACCGCGACTACGTCGAGCGCGGCCGGCATTTCGCCAAGGCCGCCGGCTTCGACCCCGAGCAGATTTGCGCCATCCCGGGGCTGGGCGTGGCCTGACGCTCACGCCGCGGTTACGCCGTCGCGGCGGGCCGGGACTAGAATTCCCGCGTCCCTGCCAACGAGGTTCCGCCATGCGCACCCTGCTTGCCCTTGCCCTTGCCCTGTTCGGCCTGAGCGCTGCCGCCTTCGCCAAACCCGTCGCCGAGCCGGTGAGCTGGCAGCATGGCGGCACCGACTTCGACGGTTACCTGGTGTACGACGACGCCGACGGCGACAAGCGCCCGGGCCTGGTGATGGTGCCCAACTGGATGGGCGTGAACGAGGCGGCCATCGAGAAGGCCAAGCAGATCGCCGGCGACGACTACGTGGTGCTGCTGGTGGACATGTACGGCCGCGGCCTGCGCCCGGCCAACGCCGACGAGGCCGGCAAGGCCGCCGGCGCCGTTTACGCCGATCGCGAGGCGCTGCGCGGCCGCATCAACGCCGCCCTCGGGGTGCTGAAGTCGTCGGCCGCCAGGACACCGCTGGACGCGGCGCAGCTGGGCGCGATCGGCTTCTGCTTTGGCGGCGCGGTGGCGCTGGACCTGGCCCGCAGCGGCGCCGACATCGCCGGCGTGGTGAGCTTCCACGGCAACCTGTCCACTTCGATCCCGGCCAAGGCCGGCGACGTCAAGGCCAGCCTGCTGGTGCTCAACGGCGCCGACGACAGCTACGTGCCGGCCGAACAGATCAGCACCTTCCAGAAGGAAATGACCGACGCCAAGGCCGACTGGCAGTTCGTGAACTACAGCGGCGCCGTGCACTGCTTCGCCGAAGCCGACGCCAACAGCCCCGGCTGCCTGTACCAGCCGCGCGCGGCCAAGCGCGCCTACGCCGCGATGGCGTCTTTCTTCGACGAGCGCTTCGCCGACTGACCCCGGCCTTCCCACAGGTTGCGCTTTAGCGCGCCAGCCACTTCTCGATGCCGGCGCGGTCGTGCGCCTTGAGCAGGGTCTGCGCGCGGCGGCGCAGGCTGCCGTGGTCGGCGTCACGGATGGCGCGACGCACTTCCAGCAGCGTGGACGGGTGCAGGCTGAAGTCGCGCAGGCCCAGGGCCAGCAGCAGCGGCACGTTCGCCGCTTCGCTGGCCATCTCGCCGCACACCGCCACCGGGATGCCGTTGCGGCGGCCATAGGTGAACAGCTGCGCCAGCAGGCGCAGCATGGCCGGGTGGCGCGGCGTGTAGAGCGACGACAGCGATTCGTGCCCGCGGTCCACCGCCAGCAGGTACTGCACCAGGTCGTTGGTGCCCACCGAAACGAAATCCACCAGGTCGATGAAGTCGGGCAGGCCCAGCGCCGCGGCCGGCACCTCGATCATGGCGCCCAGCTCCACGCGTTCGCCCGACTGCAGGCCGTCGGCGCGCAGCGACAGCCGCGCTGCTTCCATCATGGCCACCACGGCCTGCATCTCTTCGCGGCAGCACACCATCGGCACCAGCACGCGCACCGGCCCGTAGGCGGCGGCGCGCAGGATGGCCCGCAGCTGCGTCAGGAACAGCGGCTCGTGCGCCAGCGACAGCCGCACGCCGCGCAAACCCAGCGCGGGGTTGGGTTCACTGCGCAACGTGAGCCCGGAGTGGTCGGCCTTGTCGGCGCCCAGGTCCAGCGTGCGGATGGTCACCACGCGGCCGGCCATGCCCAGCACCAGGTCGCGGTAGGCCAGGAACTGTTCCTCTTCGCCCGGCAGCTCGCGGCGCTGCAGGAACAGGAATTCGGTGCGGTACAGGCCGATGCCGTCCGCGCCCAGCGCATGCGCGTCGGCGACGTCGGCGCGCGACTCGGCGTTGGCGTACAGGCGGATGTCCACGCCGTCGAGCGTGCGCGTGGGCTGGCGCCTGAGCCGCGACAGCTGCGCCTGTTCGCGGCTGATCTCGGCTTCGCGGCGGTGGTAGCGCTTGAGGTCGCTGGCGTCGGGTTCCAGCACCACCTCGCCGGTGCCGGCGTCCACCATCAGCGCGTCGCCGTCGTTGGCCAGGGCCAGCAGTTCGGACGCGCCCAGCACCAGCGGCAGGTGCAGGCTGCGGGCCAGGATGGCGCTGTGCGACAGCGGGCTGCCGGTGGCGGCCACCACGGCCACCACGCCCTGGGACTGCAGCTCGGCCAGCTCCTGCGGGGCGATGGCTTCGCACACCAGGATGTCGCCGGCGAACCCGCGCTCGGCGTCCTGGTTGCGCTGCTGCAGGGCGGCATGCACGCGGCCGATGACGTGGTCGAGGTCCTCGCGCCGGCTGCGGAAGTAGTCGTCATGCATGCCCTCGAACACGGCCGCCAGGCGGTCGCGCTGCAGCTTCAGGGCGTAGTCGGCGCTGTAGCGGGCGGTGCTGACGAGGTCGTCCAGGCCGTGCAGCAGCTCCGGGTCGTCCAGGATCATGGCGTGCAGGTCGAGGAACTCGCCCACTTCCTGCGCCAGTGCGCCGTGCAGGCGCTCGCGCAGGCCGTGCAGCTCGCGGCGGGTGGCGTCGAGCGCGCGGTGCAGGCGAAGGATCTCGTCCGGCACTTCTTCGGCGCTGATGCGCCGTTCTTCCACGGCGAGCGCCTGCGGGGTCCGGACGCGCACGCGCCCCAGCGCGATCCCGCGCGATGCCGGCTGGCCGCGCAGGACCCGCCGCATCAGCCGTCCTCGTCGAACCGGCGGTCGAACAGGTCGGCCGCGGCGTGCATCGCGGCTTCTTCGTCGTCGCCCTCGACGCGCACCAGCAGGGTGGCGCCCGGGGCGGCCGCCAGCAGCAGCACGCCCATGATGCTCTTGGCGTTCACTTCGCGGCCGCGGCCGGTCAGCGTGACCTGCGACTGGAAGCCCGACAGCAGCTGCACGAGTTTCGCCGCCGCGCGCGCGTGCAGCCCCAGCCGGTTGGCCACCTTGAGTTCGCGTTCAAGCATCGTCCACCACCACGCCGTTGCGTGCGCCCGCGGCAGCGGTGCGGCACAGTTCGTCCAGGGCCTGCTCGGGGTAGTTCTGCACGCGCAGCAGCATCGGCAGCGACAGGCCGCTGATGCGGTGCGAGGGCGTGCCCAAGCGGGAAAGTTTTTCGGCCAGCCGGGCCGGGGTGGCCCCGTAAAGGTCCACCAGCATCAGCACGCCGTCGCCGCCGTCCACTTTGCGAAGGGCGGCGCTGGCCGCCGGCAGCAGGGAATCGGCGTCGCCGTCCCACTCGGCTTCGAAGGCTTCGGTCGCCAGCGGCAGCCCACCCAGCAGCCTGCGCGCCACCGCCAGCAGCGGTGTGCCAACGCCCGGGTGACTGACAATGAGAATGCCAACGGCCATGCCCAAACCTTACCAGACGACCTTCGCTTTTGTAGGAGGGCCTTCAGGCCCGATGCTTCCAGGCGCACGCCGCCGCTTTTGATCTTGCTGCGGTGTACCCGCTGCGATCGGGGCGACGTCACACACAGAGGGCACCCCTGAAGTGGAGGGCAGGAAGCCCGGAACGGCCGGCGTTTGCTGCCAGGGATGGCGTTAGCAAGACGCCGGGCAGGGGTGCCCTCTGTGTGGGACGTCGCTCGCCATACAGCCCTATGTCGTGCGCAGAGCGCACGCGGGCTATTCGAGTTCGCGGTGGAAGGTGAGGACGCCTTCGCGGCCGAGGTCGCGGAAGTGCGCGGCCAGGCGTTCGGCCAGGTAGACCGAGCGGTGGCGGCCGCCGGTGCAGCCAAACGCGATGGTGACGTAGCTGCGGGTTTCGCCCTCAAAACGCGGAATCCAGACGTCTAGGAACGCGGCGATCTGTTCGAAGAACTGATTGACCAGCGGGTCTGCATCCAGATGCTCGCGCACGGCGCGATCACGGCCGGACAATGGTCGCAGGCTGGGATTCCAGTGCGGGTTGGGCAGGCAGCGCGCGTCGAAG
>JANOJQ010000222.1:0-16047 GCA_031418815.1 Lysobacteraceae bacterium | reverse complement strand
CCCCCCCCCGGCTCCCCCCCGTACGGGAGTGACCCTCCGGTCTAAATAAGCCCTCCCCCCACACGCCTTCCACCCCCGCTTCCGGGGTGGCGACGGCGCCGAGCCCCGGACTTGGGAGACGAACCTTCTTTTTTTCAGGGTTTGGCGCGCTTGCGCGGCGCGGACTTGCGCGCCGGCTTCTTCCCGGGCGGCGTCACCGCCTTGCTGAGCTGGCGGGCCAGCGCGCTGGCCAGCTTGAGCGGGGGCAGGGCGAGTGACAGCGCTTCGGTGCTCCATTCGCGCAGCTTGGACGGGGCCAGCTTCAGGGCCCCGGCCAGCGGCGCCGGCAGCCAGTCGGCGCCGGCCTTGCGCAGCCGGCAGACGCTGTCGGCGTAGCGGCCCGCCGCCCAGGTGGCGGCCACCGCGCGCACGGTGGCGGTGACCAGCGGCTCAAGCGGCGTGTAGCGCATCAGCGGCGTGCTCACCGCCGTCGGCAGCCAGCCGCTGAGCAGAGACCGCAGGCCTTCGCGGGTGGCCAGCGGGCTGAGCACGGCCTGGGTTTGCGCCACGGCCAGCACGCCCTCGACTTCCCAGCCCGCAGGCTTGAGCTGGTAGCGGCGGTAGATGGCCTGCACCAGCTTGCGCTGGATGTCTTCGGCCGATTCGCTGCTGCCGGCGCGGCGCAGCGTGGCCGGCAGGAAGGGCTTGAGCAGGGGCACCCGGTCGAGCCCGACCTGCAGCGCGGCGCCCGCGCCGGCCTTGACGCAGGCGGCGTGCAGCATCGGTTCGATGCCGGCGTCCAGGGTGGGGGATTTGCTTGGGGTGGCGCGCGAGGGTCGTGTGCTCATGGGCCGAGCATAGCGCGCCGCCGGCCTTGGTAAACTCAGGCCATCGCATGGAGAACCACGCATGGACTTCGACCGCTACGACCGCATCCGCCCGATCCGCTGGCAGGGCGACCACCTGTCGCTGCTCGACCAGCGCAAGCTGCCGTTCGTGGCCGAATACGTCCAGTGCCGCGACAGCGACGCCGTGGCGGCCGCCATCCATGCGCTGGTGGTGCGCGGTGCCCCCGCCATCGGCATCGCCGCGGCCTGGGGCGCCGTGCTGGCGGGGCAGCGCATCGTGGCGGCCGACGGGGCGCAGGCGCTGGCCCGGCTCGCGCCCGACTTCAACCACCTGCAGGCGGCGCGGCCCACGGCGGTCAACCTGATGTGGGCGCTGGCCCGGGTCCGCCGCGCGCTGGCGGCGGCCGGCGCCGACTGGCTGGCGGTGCTGGCCTCGGAAGCGGCCGCCATCGAGACCGAAGACCTCGCGGCCAACCGCCACATGGGCGCGCTGGGCGCGGCGCTGATCCCCCCCGGCAGCGGCGTGCTGACCCACTGCAACACCGGCTCGCTGGCCACCGCCGGCTTCGGCACGGCGCTGGGCGTGATTCGCGCCGGCGTGGCGGAGGGCCGCATCGAGCGCGTTTACGCCAGCGAAACCCGGCCCTGGCTGCAGGGCGCGCGCCTCACCGTCTGGGAACTGCTGCAGGACGGCATCCCGGCCACCCTGATCGCCGACGGCGCGGCGGCGCACCTGATGAAGACCGGCGCCGTGCAGTGGCTCATCGTCGGTGCCGACCGCATCTGCGCCAATGGCGACACCGCCAACAAGATCGGCACCTATTCGCACGCCATCGCCGCCCGCCACCACGGCGTCAGGGTGATGGTGGTGGCGCCGTCGTCCACCGTGGACATGGCCACGGCGCACGGCGACGACATCGAGATCGAGATGCGCGACCCGGCCGAACTGCTGGCCATGGCCGGCGTGCGCACGGTTGCCGACGGGGTGGAGGCGTGGAATCCGGTGTTCGACGTCACCCCCGCCGGGCTGGTCGACGCCATCGTCACCGAGCGCGGCGTGCTGGAGCACCCGGACCGGGCGAAAATGGCCGCTGTTTTCGGCGCCAAATCAAGCCCCTAAGTGCTTGTTTTATGGCCTCTAAGCAGCCCGTTCCGCGGGCTGTTTCTGTTATGATTTCACGTCCCTGAAAGCCCCTGTGCGCGGCCCCGGCCGCCGCACCCGCCCGAACGTCGAATACGGAAGCACGAATGGCAGATCTCGCGAAGGAAATCATCCCGGTCAACCTCGAAGACGAGATGCGCAAGAGCTACCTCGACTACGCCATGAGCGTGATCGTAGGCCGCGCGCTCCCGGATGTCCGCGACGGCCTCAAGCCGGTGCACCGGCGCGTCCTGTTCGCCATGAACGAGCTGGGCACGCACAGCAACAAGCCGCACGTGAAGTCCGCCCGAATCGTCGGCGACGTCATCGGCAAGTACCACCCGCACGGCGACCAGTCGGTGTACGACACGCTGGTGCGCATGGCCCAGCCGTTCTCGCTGCGCTACCTGCTGATCGACGGCCAGGGCAACTTCGGCTCGGTGGACGGCGACTCCGCCGCCGCCATGCGTTACACCGAGGCGCGCATGACCCGCCTCACGCACGAGCTGCTGGCCGACATCGACAAGGAAACGGTCGACTTCCAGCTCAACTACGACGAGAAGGAAATGGAGCCGACGGTGCTGCCGTCGCGCTTCCCGAACCTGCTGGTGAACGGCTCGGCCGGCATCGCGGTCGGCATGGCCACCAACATCCCGCCGCACAACCTGGGCGAAGTGATCGACGCCACCATCGCCCTGATCGACGACCCGGAAACCAGCATCGGCGACCTGATGGCCTTCGTGCCGGGCCCTGATTTCCCCACCGGCGGCATCATCAACGGCGCCGCCGGCATCCACGCCGCGTACCACACCGGCCGCGGCCGCGTGCGCATCCGCGCCAAGGCCGGCGTCGAGGTCAACGAGGACACCGGCCGCGAAGCCATCATCGTCACCGAGCTGCCCTACCAGGTGAACAAGGCCCGGCTGATCGAGAAGATCGCCGAGCTGGTGAAGGAAAAGAAGCTCGAGGGCATCAGCGAGCTGCGCGACGAGTCCGACAAGGACGGCATGCGCATCTTCATCGAGGTCAAGCGCGCCGAGTCGGCCGAGGTGCTGCTCAACAACCTCTACCAGCAGACCCAGATGGAGAGCGTGTTCGGCATCAACATGGTCGCCCTGGTGGACGGCCGGCCGCAGATCCTCAACCTCAAGCAGATGCTGGAAGCCTTCATCCGGCATCGCCGCGAGGTCGTCACCCGCCGCACCATCTTCGAGCTGCGCAAGGCCCGCGCCCGCGCCCACATCCTCGAGGGCCTGACGGTCGCGCTGGCCAACATCGACGCGATGATCGAGCTGATCAAGACGTCCGAGAACCCGGCCGTCGCCAAGGAACGCATGCTGGCCCGCGTCTGGGAGCCCGGCCTGGTCGGCGCGCTGCTGGGCGCCGCCGGTGCCGACGATTCCCGGCCCGAAGACCTCGCGCCCGGCATGGGCATGCAGGAAAGCGGCTACCAACTGAGCGACGTCCAGGCCCAGCAGATCCTCGAGATGCGCCTGAACCGCCTCACCGGCCTGGAGCAGGAAAAGCTCACCGACGAGTACAAGCAGCTGCTCGAGGCCATCCGCGCCCTGATCCACATCCTGGAAAGCCCCGACCGCCTGCTCGAGGTCATCCGCACCGAGCTGCGCACGCTGCGCGACGAGTACGCCGACGACCGACGCACCGAGATCCGTCCGGGCGAGGAAGACCTCGACATCCTCGACCTCATCGCTTCGGAAGACGTGGTGGTGACGCTGTCGCACGCCGGTTACGCCAAGCGCCAGCCGCTGACGACGTACCGCGCGCAGAAGCGCGGCGGCAAGGGCCGCTCGGCCACGGCGGTGAAGGAAGAAGACTTCATCGACCGCCTGTGGATCGTCAACACGCACGACACGCTGCTGACCTTCACCAGCACCGGCCGGGTGTTCTGGCTCAAGGTCTACCAGCTGCCCGACGCCGGCCCGAACTCGCGCGGCCGGCCGATCATCAACTGGATCCCGCTGCAGGAAGGCGAAAAGGTGCAGGCCGTGCTGCCGGTGCGCGAGTTCGACGAGAGCCACTTCGTGTTCTTCGCCACCCGCGACGGCACCGTCAAGAAAACCCCGCTGTCCGAGTACTCGCGTCCGCGCTCCACCGGCATCTGGGCCATCAACCTCGACCAGGGCGACGGCCTGGTGGACGTGCAGCTGACCAACGGCCAGCGCGACGTGATGCTGTTCGCCAGCAGCGGCAAGGCCGTGCGCTTCGACGAGAACGAGGTCCGGTCCATGGGCCGCACCGCCACCGGCGTGCGCGGCATGCGCCTGAAGGAAGACGACGAAGGGCAGGGCGCCAAGGTCGTGAGCATGATCGTGGTGGACGGCGATGGCGACATCCTCACCGCCAGCGCCAAGGGCTTCGGCAAGCGCACCCCGGTCGAGGACTACCCGAAGAAGGGCCGCGGCACCCAGGGTGTCATCGCGCTGCAGACCAGTGAACGCAACGGCGCCCTGGTGGGCGCGATCCAGCTCACCGAGCAGCACGAAATCCTGCTGATCTCCGACCAGGGCACCCTGGTGCGCACCCGCGCCTCGGAAGTGTCCCAGGTCGGCCGCAACACCCAGGGCGTCACCCTGATGCGCGTGGCGGCGGATGAAGAGCTCATCGCCGTGGAGCGCGTCGACATGATCGACGTGGTGGACGACGAACCCATCGCGGGCACGGAAGCCGCGGCCCTCACGGAGCCGTCGCAGCCGCAGCCCGACGCTTGATCCCGGTGGGCCGCGCGAAACCTTTCGCGCGGTCCCCGCCCCAAGGCTGGCATCCCCGACGGAGAGCTGCATGCGCCTGACCCGATTCGCCGCGGCGTGGGTTGCCGCGTCCCTGCTGCTGGCAACCCTGCCGGCCCATTCGCAGCCTGTGCCCGCGTCCGCGCCGGTGCGGGCCAGCGACGCCGCACGCATCTCGGCGGCGCGTGACCGCGTGCTGCCGGTGGTGGTGAGCATCCTCACGGTGCGCGAGGACCATCGCCAGGGCGAGCCCGTGCTCAGCGTGTCCAGCGGCAGCGGCACCGTGGTGACGCCGCAGGGCCACATCGCCACCAACGCCCACGTCACCGAGAACGGCAAGAGCTTCCGCGTGGTGTTCGCCGACGGCCGCGAACTGCCGGCGCGCCTGGTCGGCACCGACACCCTGTCCGACCTGGCCGTGCTGCAGGCGCTGCCACCGGCGCCGGAAGCCTTTGCCCATGCCGATTTCGCCACCACGCTCGACCTGCAGCCCGGCGACACCGTGCTGGCGATGGGCGCGCCCTGGGGCCTGTCCAACTCGATGAGCGCCGGCGTGGTGAACAACCCGCGGCGCCTGCTGGTGTCGCTGTTCGACGACGAGGCCGACTACGAAGACCGGCTCGGCGCCGACCAGCCCACCGGCCGCTACTACGCCTGGATCCAGCACGACGCCGCCATTGCCCCCGGCAACTCCGGCGGCCCGCTGGTGGACCTGTCGGGACGCATCGTCGGCGTCAACACGCGCGGGACGCTGGTCGGAGGCGACCTGGCCTTCGCCATCCCGGGGCCCGATGCCGGTGAAGTGGTGCGCGCGCTGGTGGCCAAGGGCCGTATCGAGCGCACGCACCTGGGCTTCCGCCTGCGTTCGCTCAAGGGCACGGGCCTGCAGGAAGGCGTGCTGGTGAATGCGGTGGAACGCGGCTCGGCGGCCGAAAAGGCCGGCCTGCTGGCCGGTGACCGCATCCTCACCCTGCAGGGTGAAGCCGTGCGCGCGCTGCAGCCGGTGGACGTGCCCGCGCTGCAGCGGCGCCTCGCCGAACTCCCGGTCGGCACCGCGGTGGCGCTGGGCATCGACCGCGCCGGCAAGCGCAGCGACATCGCGCTGGTGGCCGCGCGCCTGCCCGATGATAAGGTCGAAGAGCGCGCGTTCACTCCGTTCGGGCTGTCGCTGGCCGAAATGACCCCGGCCTTGAGCCGCCGCCGAAACCTCGATGAAACCCGCGGCCTGATCGTCACCGGCATCCGGCCGGGCGGCCCCGCCGCGATCGCGCGCCCGGCGCTGGCCCAGGGCGACGTGATCCGTCGCGTCAACGGCCAGGCGGTGTCCACCCACGAGTCACTGGTCGCCGTGGCCGGCCGGCCGCCGGCCGACGGCAAGCCGCTGGTGATCGAGTTCCAGCGCGAGGCCGAGCAGCGCGTGGCCGTGCTGGCGCCCATCCACGGTGACCGCGTGCGCACGCCGCTGCCCGAGTTGGCCAAGGCCTGGGCCGGCGTCGAGGTGCAGCCGGTGACCACCTCGCTGGCGCGCGACCTGGGCCTGGCGGCGCCCGGCTTCCGCATCATCCGTCTCTACCCGGGCAGCCCGCTGGCCGCGGCCGGCGCGCGCGTGGGCGACCTGTTGACCACGCTGGAAGGCGAGCCGCTGCGCGCCGCCAACGAAAACTCCGCCGACGGCTTCCACCAGCGCGTGCGCGACCTGCCCATCGGCAGCGCCGCGCGCTTCGAGGCGCTGCGCGACGGCCAGCCAAAGGCGTTCGCGCTCACCCTGGCCGAATCGCCGGTGAACACCGAGGGCCTGCGCACGCTTGCCCTGACCCGGCTGCGCGCGCAGCTGCGCGAGATCGGCTTCTACGACCGCGCCGCGCGCCGCCTGCCGGCCAGCCAGGCCGGCGTGGTGGTGGACGGCGTCGAGGCGGGTGGACCTGCCGGCCTGGCCCACCTCAACGGCGGTGACATCATCATCAGCCTGGGCGGTGAACCGGTGCGCGACCTGACCGGCCTGGCGCAGGCGCTCGACCGCGCCCTGGCCAAGGTCAACGGCAGCGTGGTGCCCCTGCAGGTGGTCCGCGGCGGCGAAACCCGCATCCTTTACCTTGAACGTTACTGGCTCACGGAGACGCCATGACCCTGGTCCGCCTGATCACCTTCGCGGCGCTGATGCTGGCCGCGCCCCTGGCGCCCGCCGCCGAGCCATTCGACGACTACCGCGAGGTCTATCGTGACCTGGTGGAGCAGCACTCGGCGGCCATCGTCACCGTCAAGTTCGTGATGTCGGTGACCAACTCGGGCAACGAGCAGCGCATCGAAGACCGCACGCAGGCCGTCATGGTGAGCGCCGATGGCCTGCTGGTGGTGCCCGAGCGCGCGGTGAGCCTGGACTTCAGCAAGCTGGGCAACGCCACGCCGGGCCAGGCCTCGCCGGTGGCCAAGTCCAGCGACTTCCGGGTGCGCCTGGCCGACAGCGAGGACTGGCTGCCGGCCGACCTGGTGACCCGCGACGCCGAGCTGGGCCTGGCCTGGCTGCGCCTGCGCAACCCGGCGGGCAAGCTCGGCTTCGTCGACCTGTCCCAGGGCATCAAGGCCGAGCCGGGCATGGTGTTCTTCTCGCTGCTGCGCACGTCCGACGAATGGGGCGGGGTGCCGGTGTTCCGCCCGGGCCTGGTGCTGGGCGAAACCCGCAGCCCGACCTACCGGCTGATGGTGGACGGCGTGCCCGGCATCGCCTTCTCGCACGACGGCAAGCCGATGGGCTACGTGGACATCGACCTGGCCGCGATGTCGCGCCAGGGCGGCACCGGCCTGGGCCTGGACCTGGCCGACCTGGCGCTGCGCATGACACCGGTGGACAAGGTGGCCGCCGCCACCGCGCAGGCGGCGAAGCTGCCGGTGGCCGGCGCCGCCGACTGAGCGCGCGCCGCCGCGGCCGGTGGCGGTGACCGTTTTTCGGATTTATTGCGTGGCGGCATGACGGCAACGCCGCCACCCTATACTGGTCATCTCCCCCGGAGTGGCCCCATGAAAAACATCCTGTCGTTGCGCCGCGCGTTTGCGCTGTTCGTGCTGTTGCTTGCCATCGTCGTGGTCGCCGGCTGCAAGCGCGACGCCAACGAGGTGCCCGAGCTGCAGGGCGGCGCACCGGTGGACGCGCGGCCCAAGGTCGAGGGCTTCGCACTGGTGTCGGCCGGGCGCGGCGAGCGCCAGGGCGACGTGGCGATTGCGCTGGCGTTCTCGCAGCCGCTGGCCGCCAGCCAGGACTTCGACGCGCTGATCGTCGTCACCGGGCCGGACGGCGCGGTGGTGAAGGGCAGTTGGGTGCTGGACGGCGAGGCCACCACGCTGCGCTTCCCCTACGTCGAGGCCAGCCGCGACTATTCGGTGCTGATCCGCGCCGGCCTGGCCGCCGCCGACGGCAAGACCCTGGGCAAGGACGACCAGCGCAAGGTCAACACCGGGCCCGTGGAGCCCGCCGTTGGCTTCGCCTCGCAGGGCAGCGTGCTGCCGGCGCGCGACACCCGCGGCCTGCCGGTGGTGTCGGTGAACGTGCCCGAAGTGGACGTGGAGTTCCTGCGCGTTCGCGACAGCGAGGTCGCCAACTTCTTCGTCAGCTACCAGCGCGGCGGCCGCCCCGGCGGCTGGGAGCTCGGCGACAGCGAATGGCAGGACCGCGTGGCGATCACGCGCGTGGCCGATTCGGTGTACCTCAACCGCTTCGTGCTGGGCGGCGCCGACAACGAGCGCCGGCTCACCTACCTGCCGGTGCAGAACATCGCCCAGCTGCAGGAGCCGGGCCTGTACTTCGCGCTGATGCGCAAGGTCGGCGCCTATGGCGAAGACTACGAAACCGCCACCTTCTTCGTTTCCGACATCGGCCTGCACCTGCGCGCCTACGGTGATTCGGTGTTCGTGCACACGGCGTCGCTCAAGACCGGCGAACCTTCGGGCAGCATCGCCCTGAGCGTGCTCAACCGGCAGGGCGAAGTGGTGGCGAAGGCCGACACCGACGGCAGCGGCAACGCGCTGGTGGCCTACAAGCTCGACGCCAGCCACGTGCTGGTGGCGCGCAGCGGCAACGACGTTTCGCTGCTGCCGTTCAACCAGCCGGCGCTGGACCTGTCCGAGTTCTCGGTGGCGGGGCGCAAGCAGGCCTGGTTCGACGTGTTCGCGTGGTCGGGCCGCGATCTCTACCGGCCCGGCGAGACGCTGCGGCTTTCGGCGCTGATGCGCGACCACGACGGTCGCGCGGTGAAGGCGCAGCCGCTGTTCCTCAGCCTGAAGCAGCCCGACGGCAAGGTGTTCCTGGAAACGCAGCTGGCGGCGGGCGCCGGCGGCTACTACAGCTGGACCCACGCGCTGCCGGCCGACGTGCCCACGGGCCGCTGGCAGGTGGAGTTCCGCACCGCGCCCGGCGCCGCCGAAGTGGTGCAGGGCATGTCGCTGCGCATCGAGGAGTTCCTGCCCGAGCGCATGAAGCTCGACCTGGCCAGCGCCAAACCAACCCTGGCCCCGGGCGAGCCGTTCCCGCTGGTGGTGGACGCCGCTTACCTTTACGGCGCGCCGGCCGCCGGCAACCGTTTCACCGCGCGCCTGTCGGTCACGGCCGACCAGCATCCGCTGGAGGCCTTCCCCGATCATTATTTCGGTGACCCGACCATCACCCTGCCCAAGGACGCCAAGGACGCGCTCGACCAGAAGCTCGACGCGCAGGGCAAGCTCACCGCC
This sequence comes from Lysobacteraceae bacterium, assembly GCA_031418815.1. GTDB lineage: Bacteria > Pseudomonadota > Gammaproteobacteria > Xanthomonadales > Xanthomonadaceae > Arenimonas. The sequence goes on along the minus strand of JANOJQ010000222.1, from coordinate 6,613 downwards.
TCGCTGCCGCTGCCCGAAGAGGCCGCCGCGCCGACCGCGCCGGTGGCCGTGGTGGTGAGCGGCAGCGTGTATGAAAGCGGCGGCCGCACCGTCACCCGCAGCCTCAAGCGCACGCTGTGGCCGGCGCCCGCGCTGGTGGGCGTGCGCCCGCTGTTCGACATGAAGGAAGGCTCGTCCGCCAACGGCGTCGCCGGCTTCAACGTGATGCGCACCGACGCCGCGGGCAAGCGGCTGCCGGCGGCAGCGCTGAAAGTGAGCCTGGTGCGCGAGCGCCGCGACTACCACTGGCGCCAGGACGAGGGCGGCGGCTGGGGCTATGACTACAGCGCGCGCTATGAAAACGTGGAGTCGCGCGACGTCGCGGCCCGCGCCGACGGCGACACCCGCGTGGACTTCCAGGTGGAGTGGGGCGAGTACCGGCTCGAAGTCCTCGACCCGGAGACCGGCCTGCTCACGCGCCTGCCCTTCGTGGCGGGCTGGAGCTGGGACAATGAAAACCGCGGCCTGGACGCCCGCCCCGACAAGGTCAAGCTGGCGCTGGACAAGACCAGCTACCGCGCCGGCGACACCCTGCGCATCACGGTGACGCCGCCGCAGCCGGGCCAGGGCCTGCTGGTGGTGGAATCGGACAAGCTGCTGCACGTGCAGCCGCTGCTGGCCAAGCCCGGCGAGACCTACGAACTCAAGGTCACCGAGGAATGGGAGCGCCACGACGTCTACATCACCGCGCTGGTGCTGCGCGGCGGTTCGGCGGTGGAGAAGGTCACGCCGGCGCGCGCCGTCGGCGTGGCGCACGTGCCGATGGACCGCGCCGCGCGCACGGTGCCCGTGACCGTCGAGGCGCCCAAGCTGACGCGCCCCGAACAGGCGCTGCCGGTGACCATCAGCGCGCCTGCGCTGGCGGGCAAGGTGGCCTGGGCCACGGTGTCGGCGGTGGACGTGGGCATCCTCAACATCACCCGCTTCCCGGTGCCCGACGCGGCGGCGCATTTCTTCGCGCAGCGGCGCCTGGGCGTGGATGCGTATGACCTCTACGGCCGCGTGATCGAAAGCTTCGACGGCGAGGCGGCCACCCTGCGCTTCGGCGGCGACATGGCGCTGCTGGCGCTGCCGCAGGCCCGCCGCCCGACGGCGCGCGTGCAGACCGTGGACCTGTTCTCGGGCCCGGTGAAGCTCGATGCGAAGGGCCGCGCCAGGGTGGACGTGATGGTGCCCGACTTCAACGGCACGCTGCGCGTGTCGGCGTTGGTCTACAGCGACGACGTGTACGGGCAGGGCAGCAGCGAAAGCATCCTGCGCGCGCCGATCCTGGCCGAAGTCAGCGCGCCGCGCGCGCTGGCGCCGGGCGACCGCAGCACCGTCACGCTGGACCTGCAGAACTACACCGGCAAGGCCGGCGAGTTCAGCGTCAACCTCGACACCACCGGCCCGATCGCGGTGGCGGGCGAGCGCCGCAAGGTGTCGCTGGCGCCGGATGCCAAGTCCACGCTGACCTATGTGCTGACCGGCACCGAGGGCTTCGGCGTCGGCACGCTCAAGCTGCGCGTGGAAGGCGGCGGCTTCACCGTGAACCGCGAGTTCGACGTGCCGGTGCGCGCCGCCTGGGGCAGCGTGGTGCGTTCGCGCGCCCAGACGCTGCAGCCCGGCGCGTCGCTGTCCCTGGGCAGCGACCTGGCGGCGGGGCTGATGCCCGGCACCGTGTCGGCGCGCATGACGCTGACCACGCAGCCGCCGATCCCGTTCGCACGCGCGCTGCAGGACCTGCTCGACTATCCCTATGGCTGCGTCGAACAGACCACCACGCGCGGCTACGCGGCCCTGCTGCTGGACGCCGACAGCGCCAAGCGCATGGGCTTCACCGGGCTGGACGAGGAAACCCGGCGCCAGCGCATGGAAGGGGCCTTCAGCCGACTGGCGGCACTGCAGTCCGGCAACGGCCACTTCTCGATGTGGGGCGGCAGCGATTCGGCCGCCATCCTGACGCCGTACATCGCCGAGTTCCTGCTCAACGCGCGCGAGGCCGGCTTCGCGGTGCCCGACGCGATGCTGCAGAAGTCGCTCGAGCGACTGAGCGAGGACCTGCTCACCGGCGGCGTCCCGTTCTATTCCTACGACGCCTCCGACCACCTGCGCTTCGCCTACCAGGCGCAGGCCGGCTACGTGCTGGCCAAGGTCAACCGGGCGCCGCTGGGCACGCTGCGCGCGCTGTACGACAACGAGCGCGGTAAATCGCTCACCGGCCTGCCCCTGATGCACCTGGGCCTGGCCCTGGCGATGCAGGGCGACGAAGCGCGCGCCAAGAAGGCCATCGCCGAAGCGCTGGCCAAGAAGGACGCGCGCCCGCGCTGGCTGGGCGACTACGGTTCCGACCTGCGCGACCAGAGCCTGATGCTGGCCCTGCTGCGCGAGAACAAGCGCGGCGGCGTTGACCAGGACGCGCGCCTGCTGGGCCTGTCGCGCGACCTGCAGGCCCGCGTGGCCACCAGCTACTACTGGCTCAGCACGCAGGAACAGATCGCCCTGGCGCGGCTGGGCAAGAGCCTGGCGCTGGACGCCGACGCCACGTTCTCCGGCCAGCTCAGCGTGGGTGGCCAGGACAGCGCGGTGGACGCCGACCGCATGCTCAGCCGCGACTTCGCCTTTGGCGACCTTGCGGCCGGCGTGCGCTTCGCGCCCAAGGCCGAGGCACCGCTGTTCGCCAGCATCGACGTGGCCGGCGTGCCGCGCAGCGCGCCGGCGTTGGACGAGACCGACATCGTGGTCAAGCGCAGCTGGTACAACCCCGACGGTACGGCCTGGAAGCCGGGTCCGCTGCGCGAGGGCCAGGTGCTGGTGGCCGCGCTGAGCGTGGAGGTGCGCGAGGCCATGCCTGATGCGCTGCTGGTGGACCTGCTGCCGGCCGGCCTGGAGATCGAGAACCTCAACCTGGCCCCGCCCGAACAGTGGGCCGACGTCACCATCGAGGGCATCACCATCACCGACCGCGGCGAGGCTTCGGAAATCCAGCACGAGGAGTACCGCGACGACCGCTACGTGGCCGCGCTCAAGCTCTACGCCGGGCAGAAGGCCCAGCTGTTCTACCTGGTGCGCGCGGTGACGCCGGGCACTTACGTGGTGCCGCCGCCTCAGGTCGAAGACATGTACCGGCCCGAGCTGCGCGGCGTGGGCCGCGCCATCCCGGCGACGGTGACCGTCGTCCAGCCGTAGCGTGCGCAAAGCGCGCGTCACGGCCGCGGCCGCGGCGGGGCTGTCCCGGCCCGCCGCGGGCCAGCGCCCGCCGGGCACGCGGCGGCGCCGCGCGCTGGCGGCGTTCGCGCTGCTGCTGTTGCTCGCGTTGGCGCTTGACCGCCTGTTCCCGCCGCCCGTCCCGGACGCGCGCGATGGCGGCGCCGTGGTGCTGGCCGCCGACGGCACGCCCCTGCGCGCCTTCGCCAACCGCGACGGCGTGTGGCGCTATCCGGTCACGATCGACCAGGTGTCGCCGCACTATTTGCAGGCGCTGGTGACCTACGAAGACCGCTGGTTCCGACGCCACCCGGGCATCAATCCGCCGGCGATGCTGCGCGCGGCCTGGCAGTGGGCGGCGAACGGCCGCGTGGTCTCGGGCGGCTCCACGCTGACCATGCAGGTGGCGCGCATCCTGGAGCCGCACTCGCGCACGCCGCTGGGCAAGCTGCGCCAGGCGCTGCGCGCCCTGCAGCTGGAGTGGCGCTATTCGAAGGATGAAATCCTTTCGCTATACCTCAACCACGCGCCGTTCGGCGGCACTATCGTCGGCGTGGAGGCGGCCAGCTGGGCTTACCTGGGCAAGCCCGCCTCCAGCCTGTCGCAGGCCGAAGCCGCGCTGCTGGCGGTGCTGCCGCAGGCGCCCAGCCGCCTGCGCCCCGACCGCCACCCCGAGGCCGCGCGCGCCGCGCGCGACAAGGTGCTGGCGCGCATGGCCACGCTGGGCGTGTGGACGCCGGCACAGGTGACCGACGCCCGCATCGAGCCGGTAGTGGCGCGCCGCCTGAAGCCGCCGATGTCGGCGCCGCTGCTGGCCCAGCGCCTGCGCGCGGCCAACCCGGGCCGAACGCGCATCCGCAGCACGCTCGACGCCTCCCTGCAGCGGGTGCTGGAACAGCGCCTGGCCGGCTACTTCTCGCAGCTGCCCGATCGCACTTCGGCGGCGCTGCTGGTGGTGGACAACGCCACGCTGGAAGCGCGCGCCTACGTCGGCTCGCTGCAGTTCGCCGACACCACGCGTTTGGGCCACGTGGACATGGTGCGCGCCACGCGTTCACCCGGGTCCACGCTCAAGCCCTTCCTTTACGGCCTGGCGCTGGACGATGGCCTGGTGCATTCGGAAAGCCTGCTGGTGGATGCGCCGCAGAGCTTCGGCGACTACCGCCCGGCCAACTTCGATCCGGCGTTCAACGGCCCCGTGTCGGTGGCCGAGGCGCTGCGCCTGTCGCTGAACGTGCCGGCGGTGGACATGCTCGACCGCCTCGGCCCCGAGCGCTTCACCGCGCGCTTGGCGCATGCCGGCGTGGTGCTGCGGCTGCCGCGCGGCGCCAAACCCAACCTCTCGATCATCCTGGGCGGCACGGGTACGCGGCTGGAGGAATTGGTCGGCGCCTATCGCGCCCTGAACGCCGGTGGCCTCGCGGGACGCGTGCGCTACGCCGCCGGCGCGCCGCTGCAGGAGCGCCGGCTGCTGTCGCCGGGCGCGGCCTGGATCATCCGCGAGATCCTCGAACAGCACGGCCGCCCCGGCCAGCGCGACGAAGCCTTCGACACCACCGGCCGCGCGCGCGTGGCCTGGAAGACCGGCACCAGCTACGGCTTCCGCGACGCCTGGGCGTTGGGCAGCACGACGCGCTACACGGTGGGCGTGTGGGTGGGGCGCCCCGACGGCACGCCGCTGCCCGGCCAGTACGGCGCCCTCACGGCGCTGCCGCTGCTGTTCGAGGTGGGGGACAGCCTGCCGCGCGCCGGCGCGCAGGCCAGCCGCCGGGGTTTGCCCGACACGGTGCGCAAGGTCGACATCTGCTGGCCGCTGGGGCTGCCGCCGGATCCGGCGGCGCCGTCGCTGTGCCATCAAACCCGCGAAGCCTTCGCGCTGGCCGGCACGCTGCCGCCGACGCTGCCCGAGCGCGAAGCGCGGCTGTGGGGCGCGGGGCGGCTGTCGCTGGAAGTGGACACGCGCACCGGCGAGCGCCTCTCGGCGAGCTGCAGCGCCACGCACACCCGCCAACGCACCGAGGTGGCACGCTGGCCCGCGCTGGCCTATCCGTGGCTTCCTGCGGCGCTCCGGCGCGCCAGCGCGATCCCGCTGCTGTCGCCCGACTGCGCGCCCGATGCACTCGAGGCGATGGAGTCGCTGCGCATCGAGGGCCCGGGCAACGGTGCGCGCCTGGCCCGCGCCCCCGGCAGCCCCAAGCCCGCCACGCTGCGCCTGCGCGCCTACGGCACCCAGTCCCGCGTGCGCTGGCTGGTCAACGGCCGCCTCGCCGGCGAAACCCTCGGCCCCCGCCCGTGGACCCACGCCTTCGACACCCCCGGGCCCCAGCGCATCACGGCCCTGGCCGACACCGGCGCCTTCGCCGAGCTCACGCTGCACGTCGTCCGCTGACCCGGGTCCATCGAGTGGCCGATGCTATGCTCGGACGGCCGAGGGGGCCGGCGAACGTCACGGAGCACCACGATGCGCATTGCGGGCCAGCTGCTGTGGTGCTGCGTCGCCCTGGTGGCCGCCGGTTGTTCCCGCCAGGAGACGCCCGCGCCGCCAGCCACCGCGCCGACCGCCACCGCAGCGCCTGCCTCGCTCGAAGCCACGCCGGAACCAAAGATCATCGTGCAGCTCGGACACCAGGCGCCGGTCATTGCGGTGCGCTGGGTCGACGGCGGACGCCACTTGGCCTCGCTGGCAGGAGACGGCTCCGTCGTGTTCTGGAACGTGGCCAGCGGCGCCATTCTCGATCATGCCCAGATTCCGCCTGGTCCGTCGCCGCAGGTCGGCCAGCAGCAAAACCCGCTGCGTTTCCACGCACTCACCGATGGGCCCGTCGCCGGCACGCTGGCAGTGGCGTATGCGGGCAAGGATGCGGGTGTTGCCGAACAAGCGTGTCCGGGCGCACATCACGCTGGCACGCCGTGGTGTACCTACGTTATCGACCTGGCGACCCGCGTGGTCCGGGCGGACGCAGGGGTGCCGATATCCGCCGGCGAAATAGCGCACTGGCCCCTCTCGCCGGATGGCAGGCTGCGCCCGGAACCCAACCACGGCAACGGACGCCGGGGCTTGCCCGACACGGGCGACGCCCACTTCGGCGATCTCGATCCTACCTGCACCTCGGTACAGCGCTGTCGCTACGGCGTCACGCTGTTCGTGCACGACGCCAATGCCACGCTGGAACCCAAGACCATTGCACGCCTGGTCGGGCACCCTTCGCCAGTGCTCGCGGCGCACTGGAACAGCACGGGACGTTCCCTGACCTCGCTCGCCAGCGACGGGTCCATCGTCAGCTGGGACGTGGGCCAGGGCATAGCCTCCCAGCATGCGCAGGTTCCGCTCGATGCCCGCCTGTTGCTGCCCGAAGGCGGGAACAAACCGCTGCTCCGTCTGCACGCC
>JANOJQ010000221.1:0-2886 GCA_031418815.1 Lysobacteraceae bacterium | reverse complement strand
GGGTCGACGATCTTCATCGTGTACGAGCCGCGCGTCACCGCGCCCACCTGGGTATTGAGGAAGCTGTCGTCCCAGTAGATTTCCGACTGGGTGCCGAAGCGGTTGTCGGGCAGTTCCTTGAGCGAGACGAAGAAGGCGAGCTGCTGGCCGCCCGGCTGGCCGCCGAACTTGAAGCGCTCCCAGCTCTGCTTGATCAGCGAGGACACCAGGCCGTCGCCGGCGAAGATGGACTTGGAGTTGAGGTCGTCTGAGCGCCACTCGTAGCCGCCGGCTTCCGCCGCGAAGCCGGTGACCGCGCCGTCCTGCATCAGCAGCAGGCCGTAGCCTTCGGGCACCACGATCTTGGAGCCGTTCGTGATGATGTTCTGCGAGCCCTTGGTGTTCGAACCGCGCCCGGCATTGGTGCCCTGGGGCACGGCGGCGAACAGCGCGGCCGTGGCCGGCAGCCCGGCCGGAACGGTGTAGAAGTCCTTCCACTGGTCAGCCAGCACGCCGCCGACCGCACCCACCACCGCCTGCACAAGACCCATGACGACTCTCCGTTAAATTTTCGTGGCCAGTCCGGAGCCGGACCGGCGATTCAAACTATACATTCCGGCGGTGTTCGCCTAGATGACTAACGGCATGCATCGCACGCCGCAATGTATGCCACGCAAAACAGGGGTGGTTTCGGCCGTATCCCGCCCAGCGTCCGGCGTTTTGCGGGAGGCTGGCTGGCGCACAGGGTCGGGGCCGGGGACAATCGCCCGTAACGCAGCACAAGGACGACCATGCGCGCTTTTCGGGTTCCCATGACGATTGGCATGGTGTCTGCGCTGTTCGCGGCCGGGCTGGCGGCCTGTGGTGGGCAGACGCCTGCGGTCAGCGCCGCAGACACACCCGCACTGCCCGCGGCCGCGCCCGCTCCCGCTCCCGCCGCAGACAGCGGTCCTGTGGAAGTGCCGCTCTGGCCCGAAAACTCACAGGTGCTGCAGGACGGCATCCGCGAACTCGCAGGCGAGAAGTGGGCATCCACCCATTCGTCCTTCCTGCTTTACGCCCCGAAGGTCAACTCGACGCGCTCGGCCGTGCTGGTTTTCCCGGGCGGCGGCTACAAAGCGGTCGCGATCGGCCCGGCCAGCACGCTGGGGCACAACGGCGCCGATGTCTGCCGCTGGCTGACCGACGCCGGCATGACCTGCATCGTCGTGAAGTACCGCGTGCCCAACACTGGCTGCAACTGGAACCCCGAAACCCGCCGGCACGAGCAGCCTCGGATCCCGATGGCGCTGCAGGATGCGCAGCGCGCGATGTCCATCGTGCGGCACAACGCGAAAGCCTACGGCATCGATCCCGACCGGATCGGCGTGATGGGGTTCTCGGCCGGCGGCAACCTGGCCGTACTGTCCAGCACGGCGTTCCGCAGGCGGTCCTATACGCCCATCGACGACATCGACCAGGCCAGCCTGCGCCCCGATTTCGCCATCCCGGTCTATCCGGGGCACATGACGATGGAGCACAAGAACAAGACGCCCAAAGCCCTCGCGGCCCAGGAGCTGAACACCGACATCGTGGTGTCGGCGGACATGCCTCCGACGCTGCTCATCCACGCCAAGGATGACGACGTCGATCCCGTCCACTTTTCACTCGTGTACGAGCGCGAGCTTAAAAAGGCCGGCGTGGACGTGAGCCTGATCCTGTATGAAACCGGCGGCCACGCCTTCGGCGTGAAGAAGCAGGGCAAGCACACCGACCGCTGGACGGACGATGCCCTGCTGTGGCTCGGCAATCACGGCTTCCTGCGCCCGGAGGCCCGCTGAGCGGGCAGGGCCACTATCCGCGCCGGTCGCCTGGCCTCGGGCACCTGCCTACGAGCGATGCACCCGCCGGTTCACCGTGACCCGCACGAACTTGGCCGGATCAAACTTCCTGCCCGCCCAACGCCGCATCGCCGCGAACGACGGATCAGTGGGGTCGGCCAGGATGCGCCGCAGCTCGTCGTAGCCCGGCGGGCCACCGCAGTCCTCGGGCGGGCCGGCGTTGGCTCCGGCGATGCAGCGGGGCGCGTCGCGCCAGTGCACGGGTTCGGTGCCCTGCAGCTGGATGGCGACCTCCCACTGGTCGCCGAAGTCGTAGGTGTAGTCGATGCGGCCGGACGCGGGCAGGATGCGCATCAGCTTCAGGCGTTCGCTGCCGACGCTGCCCGGCGGGTCGAATTCGGGCTGGGGCCGCGCCCAGCGCTTCTCGCCCACGCGGAATTCGTGCAGGTGGCGGTTTTCCCAGCCGAATGCCGCCTGGATGGCGTCATGCAGCCGGAACAGGCTGATGTCGGCGGACACCAGCAGGGTTCGCCACACGGTGGGCTTTACCTGCAGCAGCTCCAGGCGCAGGCGCAGCGCATGGTCGAACGGTATGGGTTTGCGGGGCATGGCGGGTGCGTGGTGGTTGCGGACCTGCGGAACCATACCCAGCTTCGCTGCGGGGCGTCGATACCGGCAGCACGGCGCCAGATCGACGTGCGGCCCTTGACGACGCGGCATGGGGCTATTGCCGTCCGAGCCGCCGTGCATCAGCACCGGGCCGGCGCGGCCGGCGATTGTCTGCCTGGCAAGGTCGGCATAGGCTTGGAACAGCCGGCGGACAGGCGGCCGATGCTGAGTTTCCGTGCGGCCTGAGCCAAGCCGCCAGGCGTCCCGAACAAGGAGAGAGTCGTGATTGAAGCCCTCGTTGGTGTTGCGGTAGGTGTTCTCACGATCGTAGTGGCGCGGGGCATTCGTGGTCAGCGCTGGCTTTATGCCATAGGCCTGCTGGTGCTGCCTGGCCTGTACGCCATGTTTGCCCTGCGGGCCGGCGACCCCGCCGTGGTGACCAAGGAACTGATCTACGGCGTTCCCTTCATCGTGGCCG
>JANOJQ010000220.1:0-2859 GCA_031418815.1 Lysobacteraceae bacterium | reverse complement strand
GGCCGGCGCCCAGCGCCGCCTGGCGGGCCGGGGCCTGGCCCAGGCCCGCGGGCAGCACGCAGCCCATGATCACTTCCGACACCCTGGCGCCATCAACGCCCGACTGCGCGAGCGCCGCCTGGATGGCGGTGGCGCCCAGCTGCGTGGCCGGCACGCCGGTGAATTGGCCCAGCAGGGCTCCCAGGGCAGTGCGCTTGGCACCGACGATGATGACCTTGGACATGGTGGCTCCGGGGTTTGGAAAGGGATGGCGCAATTATGGGGGCGGCGGGCGGGATCGGAAGGGGCGGGGCGGACGGGGGTGGCGGGAGTCGCCTTGTGGGCAGGAACGAGAAACCAGGAACTAGTGAGAGCGAGGCGCGGCCCGCTGGTGGCTTTCACTATTTTCTATTTCCTCCTTCACTAGTTCCTTCTTCTTTCAGCTGCGCCCGTCAAACAACTCCCGCCCAATCAGCATCCGGCGAATCTCGTTGGTGCCGGCACCAATGGCGTAGAGCTTGGCGTCGCGCAGGATGCGGCCGGTGGCGTATTCGTTGATGTAGCCGTTGCCGCCCAGGGCCTGGATGCCTTCCAGGGCCACCTGCACGGCGCACTCGCTGGCGTGCAGCAGGCAGCTGGCCGAATCGATCCGGCTGGCGTGGCCGGCGTCGAAGTCGCGCGCCACCTGGTAGGCGAAGGCGCGGCTGGACTGCAGCGCGGTGTACATGTCGGCGATCTTGCCCTGCATCAGGCCGAAGGTGCCGATGGCCTGGTCGAACTGCTTGCGCTCGCGCACATAGGGCAGGGCGATGTCGAGCGCCGCCTGCATCAGGCCGATTGGGCCTCCCGTAAGCACCAGGCGTTCGGTGTTCAGGCCGCGCATCAGCACCTTGACGCCCTGGTGCACTTCGCCCAAGACGTTTTCGGTGGGGATGGCGCAGTCTTCGAACACCAGTTCGCAGGTGTTCGAGCCGCGCATGCCCAGCTTGTCGAGCTTCTGGGCGGTGCTGAAGCCCTTCATGCCCTTCTCGACGATGAAGGCGGTCATGCAGCGGCTGCCGGCTTCCTTGCCCGCGGTGCGCATGTAGACGATCAGCACGTCGGCCTCGGGGCCGTTGGTGATCCACATCTTGTTGCCGTTGGCGATCCACTGGCCGTCCCGCAGTTCGGCGCGGCAGCTCATCGAGCCCACCACGTCCGAACCCGCGCCCGGCTCGCTCATCGCCAGCGCGCCCTTGAGTTCGCCGCTGCACAGGCCGGGCAGGTATTGGTGGCGCTGGGCCTCGTTGCCGTTGGCGTACAGGTTGGCCACGCACAGGTTGCTGTGGGCGCCGTAGCTCAGGCCGACCGAACCCGAGGCGCGGGAGATTTCCTCCATCGCCACCGTGTGGGCCAGGTAGCCCATGCCGCTGCCGCCGTATTCGCCGGGCACGGTGATGCCCAACAGGCCCAGTTCGCCCAGCTTGGGCCACAGGTCGGCGGGGAACACGTTGTCGTGGTCGATCTGCGCCGCCCGCGGGGCGATCTCGGTGTCGGCGAAGCGCCGGACGGCGTCGCGCAGGGCATCGAGGTCTTCACCGAGGGGGAACGTGCGCATCACAACTCCAGGGCAGGAATAACGAATAACGGGGTCAGGTTCACTTATTGAAGGTGACAGGGTCGTAAACCGGGGTGGAAAGCGAAAAACGGGGTCAGAGCAACTTCCCGATGGGGAGGTGGGGCGAAAGGACGGGGTCAGGGTTCGGGAAGTTGATCTGACCCCGTTTTTCAGTTGCCGCGGCGGCCCTGGAAGCGGGGGGCGGGGGCGCCCAGGTGGGGCAGCCGGAGCTTGCCGATGGCGCTGATGCGCTCTTCGGCCATGCGGTCGGCGGCCTTGTTGGTCGGGATGCCGTCGCGCTTGGCGATTTCGAAGATGCGGCCCAGGTTGTAGTAGATGGTGCGCATCATGCGCATCGCGCGCTCGCGATTGTAACCGTCGATCTCGAGCGAGACGTTCATCAGGCCACCGGCGTTCACCGCGTAGTCGGGCGCGTACAGGATGCCCCGGTTGGCCACTTCGATGCCCATCTCGTCGGTCGCCAGCTGGTTGTTGGCGGCGCCGCAGATGATCTTGCACTTCAGGCGGGGCAGGGTCTTCTCGTTCACCGTGCCACCCAGGGCGGTCGGGGAGTAGATGTCGGCGTCCACGTCGTAGATTTCGTCCAGGGCCACGGCCTCGCAGCCGAATTCGTCCACGGCGCGCTGCACCGAATCCTTGTTGATGTCGGTGACGAACACCTTGGCGCCGCGCTCGCGCAGCAGCTTCACGAACTCCATGCCGACGTGGCCCACGCCCTGCACGGCGTAGCTGTAGTTGCCCACTTCCTCGTTGCCGAACCTGACCTGCAGCGCGGCCATCAGGCCCTGCAGGGTGCCGTAGGCGGTGAACGGCGACGGGTCGCCCGAGCCGCCGTGCACCTGGTGCACGCCGGTGACGAACTCGGTCTCGCGCAGCACGTATTCCATGTCGTTCACATCAATGCCGACGTCCTCGGCTGTGATGTAGCGGCCGCCCAGCGAGTTGACGAAGCGGCCAAAGGCGCGGAACAGCGCTTCGGACTTGTCCCTGTTCGGGTCGCCCCAGATCACGGCCTTGCCGCCGCCAAGGTTCAGGCCCGACACCGCGGCCTTGTAGGTCATGCCGCGGCTGAGGCGCAGCACGTCGTTCAAGGCCTCGGCCTCGCTGGCATACGGCCACATGCGGGTGCCGCCCAAGGCCGGGCCCAGCACGGTGTTGTGGATGGCGATGATGGCCTTCAGGCCAGCGTCCTTGTTATGGCAGAACACCACTTCCTCGTGGCCCGAGGTGGAGATGGTTTCGAAGATCATGATTGGCTCCAG
>JANOJQ010000219.1:0-39883 GCA_031418815.1 Lysobacteraceae bacterium | reverse complement strand
CCGAGCACGGCAACATCGGCCCCGCCTCGGTGCCCATCGTGCTGAGCAAGCTCAAGGAAATGGGCCGCCTGAAAAAGGGCGACCGCGTCGCCCTGCTGGGCATCGGCTCCGGCCTGAACTGCTCCATGGCCGAAGTGGTCTGGTAAAGCCAGCCTGTCTCCCTCTCCCACCCGTGGGAGAGGGCCGGGGTGAGGGCGCTCCCAGCCCGCCATCCGCAACAATTCCAGCCGCGTCTATACACATCCGCATAACGCGTATATAAAACCAAGACTATCTATACAAGTCGTTGGGGGGATACGCCCATGCAGCCCCTGTCCGCCCTCGATCCCTCCCGGTTCGACACGCCCGCCATCCTCAAACGCCTCGCCTCCGCCAGCCGCAACCTGGCCGAGCTCAAGGGCGTAGCCGCCAGCATCCCCAACCAGTCCATCCTGATCAACACGCTGACCCTGCAGGAAGCCAAGGACAGCTCGCTGATCGAGAACATCGTCACCACCCACGACGCGCTGTACCGCGACGATGACGCCGGCGAAGCAAGCACCAGCGTGGCGACCAAGGAAGTGCTGCGCTATCGCCAAGCCCTTCGCATCGGCCACGCGGAAGTCCAGAAAACGGGCCTGCTTACGCTCAACACCATCCTTGGCATCCAGGCCACGCTGGAATCAAACAAGGCGGGCTTGCGGAAACTGCCCGGGACGACGCTGAAGGATGGCGCCGGCCGGATCATCCACACACCGCCCCAGGACGCCGTGCGCGTGAAGGCCTTGATGGGCGAACTGGAGAAGTTCATCCACGACGAGCCCGCGTTCGAGGTGGATCCGCTGATCAAGATGGCGCTGATCCACCACCAGTTCGAAAGCATCCACCCTTTTTACGACGGCAATGGACGCACAGGACGCATCCTCAACGTGCTGTACCTGGTGAAGGAGGGCTTGCTGGACATTCCCGTGCTGTACCTCAGCCGGCACATCGTCCGCACCAAGCCCGACTACTACCGCTTGCTGCAGGAAGTTCGAGAGAACGACGCTTGGGAGGATTGGGTGCTGTACCTGCTCACCGCCGTCGAAGCCACGGCGCTGGAGACCATTGGCACCATCAAGGGTATCAGCGCGCTGCTGCTGGATACCAAGAAGAGAATCCGCAGCCAATACCGCTTCTACAGCCAGAACCTGCTCAACAACCTCTTCAGCCATCCCTACACGAAGATCGAATTCGTCCAGCGCGATCTCAAGGTGTCGCGGCTGACGGCCACGAAGTACCTCAACGCGTTGGTGGAGGGGGGGTTCTTGGAGAAGCTTCGGGTTGGACGCAGCAACTACTACATCAATGTGCCGCTATACGCACTGTTGACGCACGTCGAGGCTGCGAAGCAACCAGAGATGCCATAGGCTCACGCAGCCAAAGGGGAAGCTACTTGCCGCTTAGCTGGAACGAGATAGAGGACCGCGTGTTGCGTCAGGTCAGGCGCTAGGCGGGCTTTTTGGTCCCTCAAGCCACCCGCAGCCGCGCATCCACCGACGCCGCGGCCAGCTCGCCGAACAGGTCCTTCGGATCGCGCAGCGACGGGATGAGGCCGGCCTCGTGGCCCAGGCCCAGCTCGATGGCGCAGTCGCGCACCAGGCGCAGCGCCGAATAGTCTTCCAGCGCGAAGCCCACCGAGTCGAACAGCGTGATCTCGGCGGCGTTGCGGCGGCCCGCGGCCTGCACGGTCAGCACGCGCCACAGCTCGGTCACCGGGAAACCGGCGGGCATCTGCTGCACTTCGCCCTCGATGCGCGACTGCGGCTCGAACTCCACGAACACCGACGACATCTCGACCACGTCCGTGGCCAGCTCGGTCTTGCCCGGGCAGTCGCCGCCGACGCCATTGATGTGCATGCCGGGCTCGATCATATCCGCCGTCAGGATGTCGGCATTGGCCTTGTCGGCGGTGACGGTGGTGACGATGTCGGCGCCACGCACGGCCTGGGCGATGCTGGCGCTGCGCAGCACGCGCAGCTTTGGGGCGGCAACGGCGAGGTTGCGCACCAGCTTGTCGGTGGCGGCGGGGTCGACGTCGTACACGCGCACTTCCTGAATGCCCAGCAGGTGGTGGAAGGCCAGGGCCTGGAACTCGCTCTGGGCGCCGTTGCCGATCAGCGCCATGCTGCGCGAGTCCTTGCGCGCCAGCACCTTGGCCGCCATCACCGAGGTGGCGGCGGTGCGCAGCGCGGTGGTCAGCGTGAGCTCGCTGATCAGAGTGGGCATGCCGGTGGCCATGTCGGCCAGCACGCCGAACGCCACCACCGTGCTCAGGCCCAGGCGGGTGTTGCCCGGATGGCCGTTGACGTACTTGAAGCTGAAGTCGCGCGCGTCGGAGATCGGCATCAGCTCGATCACGCCGACGTCGGAGTGGGCGGCAGTGCGCGCGCTCTTGTCGAAGTCGGGCCAGCGGCGGAAATCGGCCTCCAGGTAGTCCACCAGGCGGCCCAGCAGGGCGGGAAGGCCGTTGGCCGCGACGATGCGGGTCAGGTCCTGGGTGGTGAGCTGGGTCATGGCCATGGCGGGTCTCCGGAGGGCGGGCGGGGTCGATGGACGCCATTGTCCGGAACCGGGCGTCAGGGCGAAATGGCAAAAATGCTTCATATTCGCCAGAAAGATGCTAAATAGTCAGTAGGAAATGCCGGATTGAGCAAATGGACGACCTGGACCACCGCCTGATCGCCAAACTCCGCCACGACGGCCGCGCCGCGGTGGCCGACTTGGCCACGGCCCTGGGCGTGTCGCGCGGCACCGTCACCAACCGCATGGCCCGCCTTCAGCGCGAGGGCGTCATCACCGGCTACACGCTGCGCCTGCGGCCCGACGCCAAGCCCGACGAAATCCACGCCTGGTCCTCGCTGGCGGTGGAGGGCAACCAGCACCCCATCATCCGCGCCCTGCTGGGCGAGCCCGGCGTCTACGCCCTGCACGACACCAACGGCCGCTGGGACCTGCTGGCCGAACTGCGCGTGGGCACGCTGGCCGACCTGTCCGCCGTGCTCGAACGCATCCGCGGCATCCCCGGCGTCAGCGCCACCGAAACCAGCGTGCACCTGCAGACCTTCCGGGGCTGAGGGCGCAAGTCATCGATTCCATGAAGAAGGAAGAAGCATGAGCGGGGAAAATTCGCCGGATGAATTTGCAAAGGCAATGAACGAGCGACGTTCCGATCCGAAGAAGGCCGCGATTCCCACGGCGGACGACTTCGCCGGCCGGGTGCTCGGGCTGATCATGCTCGTGGCGGGCACCCTGATGTTCTTCCTGTACACGTACACCGCCATCGTGGACGCGCAGGCCCAGCTGCCCACCGTCGACTACCGCGAAAAGTTCACCTTCATGCAGGTCGTGCTGCTGGTGCCGGGTCTGGTCTACACGATCTTCGGCGAGCACGCTTCGAAGGTGCTGGGGCCGACGAGCCGGCCTACCAGGCTCGGCTGGGCGTTCGCGGTCGCGACGATCGCCGTCGCTTTTGCCTACGTGGTGGCCGTCGAGCGCTATCTGAATTCGCTCGGATATCCGGTTTGATGCCGTGGATGCTCCGCCGGGGCCACCGAAGTCTGTTGGGCCGCGATTCCGTAGCGGGGGGCTCTAATGGCGGTCCGCCCCCCCCACTTTGGAGACTTCCATGCCCACCGTCCGCCTGCACCTGACCGCCAGTGAAGATGACACGGCCGCCCTGATCAACCGTTTGGCGGCACTGGAGGGCATCGGCTCCGTCGAGGAGATCGCCGACCTGATGCCGCACATGGACGATCCGGACTCCAGCTCCGACGGGCTGAGCGACAACCTCGGGCCCGGCACGCACCTGGTGCTGATCGAGGCGGCCGATGACGCGAGCACGCAGCGCGCGCTGGACGTGGCGCAGGAAGGCGCCCGCGCGATGGGCATGGTCCTGGAAGTCGAAGAGCGCTAGCCCATGGTTCCGCTGTCCATCCTCGACCTCGCCCCCGTCACCGTCGGCAGCTCGCCGACGCAAACCTTCGCCAACGCGCTCGACCTCGCGCGGGCCGGCGAGCGGCGGGGCTACCGGCGCTACTGGCTGGCCGAACACCACAACATGCCGGGCATCGCCAGTGCGGCCACCGCGGTGCTGATCGGCCATGTCGCCGGCGGTACGAAGACGATTCGCGTCGGCGCCGGCGGCATCATGCTGCCCAACCACTCGCCGCTGCAGGCGGCCGAGGCCTTCGGCACCCTGGGCTGCCTGTATCCGGGCCGCATCGACCTGGGCCTGGGCCGCGCGCCGGGCACCGACCAGGCGGCGGCGCAGGCGCTGCGGCGCTACTACGCCAACGCCGAGGAATTCCCGGCCGACGTGGTGGAGCTGCTGCGCTATTTCGAGCCTGCCACGCCGGGCCAGGCCGTGCAGGCGGTGCCGGGCGCGGGCGTTGATATCGAAGCGTGGATCCTGGGTTCGAGCCTGTTCGGCGCGCGCCTGGCCGCGGCGCTGGGCCTGCCCTACGCCTTCGCCTCGCACTTCGCGCCCGACGCGCTCGACCAGGCGCTGGCCGTCTACCACCGCGAGTTCAAGCCCTCGGCCCGACTGGCACGGCCGCACGTGATGCTGGCGCTGAACGTGGTGACGGCCGACACCGATGAAGAGGCCGCGCGCCTGTTCACCACCCAGCAGCAGGCCTTCGTGAACCTGCGCCGCGGCCGTCCGGGCCTGGTGCCGCCGCCGCTGGACAGCGCCGCCGCCATCGACGACTACTGCACGCCCGCCGAAAAGCACATGATCGACAGCGCCCTGGCCTGCCGCGCCGTGGGTTCGCAGGCCACGGTACGCGCGGCCATGCAGGCCTTCGTCGAGCGCCACCGCCCGGACGAACTGCTGCTCACCGCCAACATCTTCGACCACGCCGCGCGCGTGCGCTCCTTCGAACTCACCATGGACGCCTGGACCGCATGAGCACGCCCAAACTGTTCGAACCGCTGGGCATCGGCTCGCTGCAGCTCGCCAACCGCATCGTCATTGCGCCGATGTGCCAGTACTCGGCGGTGGATGGCGGCATGACCGACTGGCACCTGATCCACCTGGGCCAGCTGTCGCATTCGGGCGCGGCGCTGCTGACCATCGAGGCGACGGCCGTGCTGCCCGAGGGCCGAATCAGCTACGGCGACGTTGGCCTGTGGGACGACGCCACCGAGGCCGCGATGGACGCGGTGCTCAAGGGCGTGCGTCGCTGGTCGGCGATGCCGATCGCGATCCAGCTCGCGCATGCGGGCCGCAAGGCGTCCACCGATTTGCCCTGGCACGGCAGCAGGCAGATCGCGCCCGACCACGCCCATGGCTGGCAGACGGTCGCGCCTTCGGCGCTGCCGTTCAACGACAGTGACCATCCGCCGCTGGCGATGACGCGCGACGCCATGGACGAAGTGCGCGACGCCTTCGCCGCCGCCGCGCGCCGCTCGGCCCGCCTGGGCCTGGACGCCGTGCAGATCCATGCCGCGCACGGCTACCTGCTGCATGAATTTCTCTCGCCGCTGTCGAACCGGCGCGACGACGAATACGGCGGCTCGCTGGAAAACCGCATGCGCTTCCCGCTGGAGGTGTTCGACGCCGTGCGCGCCGCCTTCCCCGCGCAGCGCCCGGTCAGCGTGCGGCTGTCGGGTACCGACTGGGTGCCGGGCGGCTGGGACATCGAACAGTCCGTGGCCTTTTCGAAGGCGCTCGAGGCGCGCGGCTGCAGCGCCATCCACGTTTCCAGCGGCGGCCTGCATCCGGCGCAGGCCATCCCGGTGGGCCCCGGCTACCAGGTGCCGCTGGCGCGCGCGGTCAAGCAAGCCGTGGGCATCCCGGTGGTGGCGGTGGGCATGATCACCGACTTCGACCATGCCGAAGCCATCGTCGCCACCGGCGACGCCGACCTCATCGCCATAGCGCGCGGCATCCTCTACGACCCGCACTGGCCCTGGCACGCAGCCGCCCACCTGGGTGCGTCGGTGGCCGTGCCGCCGCAGTACCTGCGGTCACAGCCGCGGCAGTTCCCGAAGCTGCTGGTGAAGGGCGGTGGCACCGCCGTCTAGGGCACGACAAAGAACGGGGTCA
Organism: Lysobacteraceae bacterium; assembly: GCA_031418815.1. Classification (GTDB taxonomy): domain Bacteria; phylum Pseudomonadota; class Gammaproteobacteria; order Xanthomonadales; family Xanthomonadaceae; genus Arenimonas. The sequence goes on along the minus strand of JANOJQ010000219.1, from coordinate 33,813 downwards.
GGTTCACTTATCGGGGGAAGCGTTACCGCCATCGACTGGAGCCGCCCCCTATAAGTTAACCTGACCCCGTTCTTTGTCGCTTTCCAAGCGGCCGTCGACCAGGGTGAGCGTGCGGTCGCATTGGTCGGACAGGCGCGGGTCGTGGGTCACCAGCAGCACCGCGCAGCCGAACTCGCGGTTGAACTTGCGGAACAGTTCGAACACTTCGGCGGCGGACTTGCTGTCCAGGTTGCCGGTGGGCTCGTCGGCCAGCAGCAGGGCCGGGCGGGTCACCAGTGCGCGGGCCACGGCCACGCGCTGCTGCTGGCCGCCCGAGAGCTCGTCGGGCTTGCGGTGCTCCAGGCCTTGCAGACCCACTTCGGCCAGCAGGCCGCGGCCACGTTCAAGCTGTTCCTGGCTGGGTTTGCCGGTGGCCACCATCAGCGGCATCAGCACGTTTTCCAGCGCGGTGAAGGCCTGGATCAGGTGATGGAACTGGAACACGAAGCCGATCGCGCTGCCGCGCAGCGCCGTGCGACGCGCATCGTCCATGCCCTGGGTGGCTTCGCCCAGCACGAAAAGCTCACCTGCCGTGGGCTTGTCCAGCAGCCCGATCAGGTTGAGCAGGGTGCTCTTGCCCGACCCCGATGCGCCCACCAGCGCTGCGAAGTCCTTGCGCTGCAAGCGCAGGTCCAGGCCGTGCAGCACCTCCACTTGCGTGGGCTTGCCGACGTTGTAGCTCTTCTTCAGGCCCTGCAGCCGCAGCACTTCCTGGCCGGCGTCGTGCTCAGACATGGCGGATGGCCTCCACCGGGTCCATGCCGGAAGCGCGGCGGGCGGGGATGGCCGCCGAAACGATGCCGGTCGCCGTGGCCAGCACCGAAGCCGCCACCAGCAGCCACGGGTCCACCGGGATGTAGAAGAGTTTTGGCCCAAAGGTGTTGAACGCGCCCACCAGCCCATAGCCTGCCAGCCCGCCCACCAGCGAACCGGCCAGGCCGAACAGCGCGCCCTGCACCAGGAACACCCGCAGCATCTGCCCGCGCGTGGTGCCCATGGCGCGCAGGATGCCGATCTCGCGCGTGCGCTGCACCACGCTCACCGACAGCACGCTGGCGATGCCCAGCGCCACGCTCAGCGCCACGAACACGCTGATCATCTGCGTGCTCAGGCTTTGCGAGCGCAGCGCGTTCATCAGCTGGCCGTTGGTTTCCATCCAGCTCTCGGCCTTCAGGCCGGTGAGGCGGGCGATGCGTGCGGCCACCGCCTGGGCGTCGAAGATGTCGTCCACGGTCACGTCGATGATGGTGGCGGCGCCCGGCAGGTTGAGCAGGGACTGCGCCTGCTTCATGTCCAGGTACACGTAGCGCGCGTCCAGCTCGCGCACGCCGAGCTCGAAGATGCCGGCCACGTTCACCACGCTCTCGCGGCCCTGGCCGCCGTCGAGCCGCAGCTTGTCGCCCACCCGCAGTCCCAGGTCCGCGGCCAGCTGCTTGCCGATCACCGCATCGCCGGCGCCGATGCGGAACACGCCGGCGATCACGTCCTCCTGGATCGGGATGATGCGCTGGTAGCGCGCGGCGTCGATGCCCACCAGCGCCACCGATTCCAGCGCTTCGCCGCGGCGCGCGAACGCCGGTCCCGAGATCACCGGTGAAACGGCGGTCACCTGCGGCATCGTGTCCAGCACGTCGCGCACCTGCTGCCAGTTGTTGATCGAACGCAGGCGCTGGGCGCGCTTGTTCTCCAGCACCAGCTGCACGCGGCCGTCGGCGGGCGGCAGTACGCGGTTGGCCTCCTCGGGGGGCTGTACCTTGATGTGCGCCTGCGTGCCCAACGTGCGGCTGATGATGTTGCCCTGCAGGCCGGTGATCAGCGCCGTGAGGAACACGATCACCGCCACGCCCACCGCGATGCCCACCAGGATCAGCGCGCTCTGCGCCTTGCCTTCGCGCAGGAACTTGGTGGCGATGGTCCACTCGATCCACATGGGCGTCAGTCGAGCTTGGCCGGCAGCTCTTTGCGGGTGGCGGGGTCGGCGGCGTCGGCGGGCAGGGCGCCGGCGTTGACCCGCGCGCGACCGCCTTCTTCCACCTCGGCGTCGGCGTCGGCCAGGACCCAGTCGCCGGGCTGCAGGCCTTGGGTGATCTCGGTCAGGGCCAGGCCACGCAGGCCCAGCTGCACCTGGCGCCGCGTGGCGCGGCCGTCCGCCACCAGCCACAGTTCGGCGCGGTCGCCGTCCACCTTGCCCAGGGCGTCGTTGGCCACCACCAGGGCGCTGTCGCGGCGGCCGGTTTCCACGTTCACCGACACGGTCATGTCCTGGCGCACGAAATGGGGTACCGGCGTCACGGTGAGGCGGATGTCCACCGAGCCGCGCTGCGGGTCCACGCTGGGCGCGATGAAGGTGAGCTTGGCCGGGAATGGCCGCGAGGGGTAGGCGTCGGCGATGCACATCGCGGGCTGGCCCAGCGCGAGCACTTCGAGGTTCTTCTCGTCCAGCGGCACCAACACTTCGGTGGCGCCGCTGCGCGCGATCTCGAACAGGATCCGGCCCGGCTGCACCAGGTCGCCCGGCTCGGCGTTGCGGGTGAGCACGGTGCCGGCCACTTCGGCGCGGATCGTCGTCTTGGCCAGCTGCGCCCGGGCCGTGGCCACGCGGGCGCGGGCCGCGGCCTCATTGGGATTGCCTTCCGCCAGCGAACTGGCGGCCAGGCGCGCCTGTTCGGCGGTGGTGCGGGCGATGGTTTCGGCCTGCACGGCTTGCTCCATCGCTTCGCGGGCGATCAGCTGGCGCTGCAGCAGGTCGCGGCGGCGCGCGGCTTCGCGGCTGGCCTGCGCCAGCCGGGCCTCGGCCTCGCGCAGGGCGGCCTGTGCCTGCGGGCGCGTGGACTGCTGCAGCTGGGCCAGGGCCGCCTCGGCTTCGCGCACGGCGGCCTGCAGGTCATCGCTGCGCAGCACCGCCAGCACGTCGCCGGGCTGCACGGTGGCGCCCTCCTCCACGCGTCGCTCCAGCACCACGCCGGTGACCGGACTACCCACCTGGGCACGCGACACGGCCACGACCCGGCCGGTGGCAACGACGGTCTGCACCAGGGGCCGCGACGCCACCTGGTAGCCGTTGAAGGCCGGCCCGCGCAGCGCCTGCACCGTGAACCAGCCCACCGTCGCCACGGCAAGAACCAGCAGGGCGACGAGGACAAGCGGGCGTTTCATGGACGGGCTCCAGGGCGGGACAGCCACCACGATACCCACAGCACGGGGGGCGCGTCAGCGGCCCAGCACACGGTCTTGGTGCCGCCGCGGCGGCCTCGCGTAGAATCCCGCCCCATGAACCCGACCACCCTCAGCGCCGAACAGGCCCGCGTCCTCGCCAAGGGTCCGTTCCCGGACTATCCCTTCACGCCCAAGTCCTTCGTGCACCCGAACGGGCTCACGCAGTCCTACCTGGACGAAGGCGAGGGCGACCCGGTGGTGATGCTGCACGGCAACCCGTCGTGGTCTTACTACTGGCGCCACCTGGTGCTGGGCCTGCGCGACGACTACCGCTGCATCGTGCCCGACCACATCGGCATGGGCCTGTCGGACAAGCCCGCCGACGCCGACTACGGCTACACGCTGCGCAACCGCGTGCAGGACCTCGACCGGCTGCTCGACCACCTCGGCCTGGGCGACAACCTCACCCTGGCCGTGCACGACTGGGGCGGCATGATCGGCTTCGGCTGGGCGCTCAAGCACGCCGCGCGCGTGAAGCGCCTGGTAATCCTCAACACCGGCGCCTTCCCGCTGCCGGCCGCCAAGCCGCTGCCCTGGCAGTTGAACCTGGGCCGCAACTGGCGCCTGGGCGAATGGCTGATCCGCGGCGCCAACGCGTTCGCCGCCGGCGCCGCCGACGACGGCGTGGTCAACAAGCTCGACCCCGACGTGAAGCGCGCGCTGCTGGCGCCCTATGACAACTGGGCCAACCGCATCGCCACCGTGCGCTTCGTGCAGGACATCCCGCTGCAGGCCGGCGACCGCGCCTGGGACCTGGTCGAGGACGCCGGCCGCCGCCTGCCCGAGTTCGGCAATCGCCCGGCCTTCATCGGCTGGGGGCTGAAGGACTTCGTGTTCGACCATCATTTCCTCAAGGGCTTCGAGACTGCGCTGCCGAAGGCCGAGAAGCAGATCTACGAGGACGCCGGCCACTACGTGCTGGAAGACAAGCACGCGGTGCTGGTGCCGCGCATCCGCGATTTCCTTGACCGCAACCTGCTTGACTGAAGCCTGCAACATTGCCGCCGCGCTGCCGCGACTTGCGGCGCAGTCGCCCGACCGCATCGCCATGCGCTGCCCGGGCTCGCGCGGTGCCGGCGGACTGGCGCGATACGACGTCACGCTGACCTACCGCGAACTCGACCAGCGCTCGGACGCGCTGGCCGCCGGCTTCGCCAAACGCGGCGTCCTGCGCGGCACCCGCGCGGTGGTGATGGTGCGGCCGTCGCCGGAGTTCTTCCTGCTGATGTTCGCGCTGTTCAAGGCCGGCGCGGTGCCGGTGCTGGTGGATCCGGGCATCGACAAGCGCGCGCTGAAGCAGTGCCTGGACGAAGCCGCGCCCGAGGCCTTCATCGGCATCCCGCTGGCGCAGGCCGCGCGCGTGCTGCTGGGCTGGGCGCGCAGCGCCAAGGTGATCGTCATCGCGGGGCGGCGCTGGTTCTGGGGCGGCGCGAGCCTGGCCGAAGTGGAGGCCGCGGGCGCCGGCGCCGGCCCGCAGCTGGCGGACACCCAGCCCGACGACATGGCCGCCATCCTGTTCACCTCCGGATCCACCGGCGTGCCCAAGGGCGTGGTGTATCGCCATCGCCATTTCGTGGCCCAGGTGGGCATGCTGCGCGACGCCTTCGGCATCGCGCCCGGCGGCGTGGACCTGCCCACCTTCCCGCCGTTCGCGCTGTTCGACCCGGCGCTGGGCGTCAGCTCGATCATCCCCGACATGGACCCGACGCGGCCGGCGAGCGCCGACCCGCGCAAGCTGCTGGACGCGATGACGCGCTTCGGCGTGGACCAGCTGTTCGGATCCCCGGCGCTGATGCGCGTGCTGGCCGAACACGGCGCACCGCTGCCCGGCCTGCGCCGCGTCACTTCGGCCGGCGCGCCGGTCCCGGCCGACGTGGTGGCGAAGATGCGCGAACTGCTGCCCGAATCGGCGCAGCTCTGGACGCCCTACGGCGCCACCGAATGCCTGCCGGTGGCGGTGATCGAAGGCCGCGAGCTGCAGCAAACGCGCGAGGCCACCGAACAGGGTGCCGGCACCTGCGTCGGCCGCCCGGTGCCGCCCAACGAGGTGCGCCTGATCGCCATCAGCGACGACGCCATCGCCGACTGGTCAGGCGTGGTGGAACTGGGCGCGGAAAGCATCGGCGAAATCACCGTCGCCGGCCCCACCGCCACCGACGAATACTTCAACCGCCCGCAGGCCACCGCGCTGGCCAAGATCCGCGAAACCCTGCCCGGCGGCGGCGTGCACATCGTGCACCGCATGGGCGACCTGGGCCGGTTCGATGCGCAGGGCCGGCTGTGGTTCTGCGGCCGCAAGTCACACCGCGTGCGCACCGCGCTGGGCGGGCTTTACACCGAACAGGTCGAACCCGTGTTCAACACCCACCCCGACGTGGCGCGCACCGCCCTGGTGGGCGTGGGCGAGCCGGGCCGGCAGAAGCCGGTGCTGTGCGTGGAAATGCGCAAGGGCCTGCCGCGCGCCGAGCACGCCCGCGTGATTGCCGAACTGCAGCGCCACGCCCTGGGCTACGTGCACACCGCCCGCATCGAAACCTTCCTGGTGCACCCGGGCTTCCCGGTGGACATCCGCCACAACGCCAAGATCGGCCGCGAACACCTGGCCCCCTGGGCAGCCACGCCGCTGAAATAAACGGGGTCAGAGAATATATTTGTTTGAAACAAATATATTCTGTGACCCCATTCTTGCCATTCTTGCGGGGTGAGGTATGCGGGTGTTGGTGCGGGGGGGGGCGGGGTTCCTGGGGCAGGCGTTGTGCAGGGCGCTGGTGGCGCAGGGGCATGAGGTGAGCAGCTTCCAGCGCAGCTTCTCGCCCGCGCTCGAGGCGATGGGCGTGCGCCAGGTGCGTGGTGACCTGGCCGATCCGGCGGCGGTGCACGCCGCATTCGCCGGCCAGCACGCCATCTTCCACAACGCCGCCAAGGCCGGCGCCTGGGGCAGCCACGCCAGCTATTTCGACGCCAACGTCACCGGCACCCGCCACGTGCTGGCGGCGATGCGCGCACACGGCATTGGCCGGCTGGTTTACACGTCCACGCCCAGCGTCACCCACAGCGGGCGCACGCCGGTGGAAGGCGGCAACGAGGCCAACACGCCCTACGGCGAACACTTCAAGGCACCCTACCCCGCCACCAAGCTGATCGCCGAAAAAGAGGTGCTGGCGGCCAACGACTCCACCCTGGCCACCGTCGCCCTGCGCCCGCGCCTGATCTGGGGCCCCGGCGACACCCAGCTGCTGCCGCGGCTGGTCGAGCGGGCGAAGGCGGGGCGGCTGCGCTTCATCAGCGGCGGCCACAACCGCATGGACACCACCTACATCGACAACGCCGCCCAGGCCCATCTGGACGCGTTCAACGCGCTGGCCCCCGGCGCCGCCTGCGCCGGCAAGGCCTACTTCATCTCCAACGGCGAGCCGCGGCCCGTGCGCCAGATCGTCAACGACATGCTGTCGGCCGCGGGCGTGCCGCCGGTGCAGAGCACCGTGCCGTACCCGGTGGCCTATGCCGCCGGCGCGGTGCTGGAAGTGGCGTGGCGCGTGCTGCGCCTGGGCGGCGAGCCGCCGATGACGCGCTTCCTGCCGAACAGCTGTCCACGCCGCACTGGTACGACATCTCCGCGGCCCGGCGCGATTTCGGCTACGTGCCCCGGGTGTCCACCGAAGAGGGCCTGCGCCGGCTGGCGGCCTGGTGGTCTGCCCGCTAGCGAACGCTCGCGGTTTCCTGAACGGCACGGGAAGGCTGGTTCAGCGTCTCAGGATCGAGTCAGGCACGGGGGGCTAGGGTCGTCGTGCCTGCACGGATTCATTCGCAGTCGGGCTCACCCAAAAACAAAGGAGAGCATCCATGCTCCAGTACGCGCTGATCTTCCTCATCGTCGCCATCATTGCGGCGGTCCTCGGCTTTGGTGCCCTGGCGGGCATGGCGGCCACGATTGCCAAGGTGTTGTTCGTGGTCTTCCTGATCCTGGCGGTCGTTTCCTTCATCAGGAAGGGATAGCCGGGGGCAGCGCGGTTTCTTCACGCGGCCCCGCTAGAATGGCCGCATGACGGACCGTGCCGCTTCCCCCTTCGATGCCCTCAAGCCCCTGGCCGGCCGCGCGCTGGAACAGGCCTTGAACCGGCTCGTCGCGCTTGACCCCGACACCGCCCAGGCGCTCCAACGCCTGGGCGGTCGCCGTATTGGCCTGGCCCTGGAGGCCCCGCCGGTGGCGCTGGACATCACCGTGGCCGATGGCCGCCTGGAAGTGGGCCCGCCCACCGACGAACCCGACCTCGGCATCCGCGCCACGATTTCCGGCGTGCTGTCCCAGCTGCCCTTCCTGCGCACGCCCGGCGCCCCGCCGGTGGGCAAGGTGCGCATCAACGGCGATGCCGAGCTGGCGCGCACCGTGCAGCATCTGGCGCAGCGCTTCGATCCCGACTGGGACAAACCCTTTGCCGACCTGCTGGGCCCGATCATCGGCCCCCAGGTGGCCCGCGTGCTGCGCGAGGCCTTCCAGGCCGGCGCCGGCTTCGCCAAGGGTTTCAGCCGCGACGCGGCCGACTACCTCACCGAGGAATCGCGCGACGTCATCGGCAAGGCCGAACTCGCCGCCTTCCATGACGACGTGGACGACCTGCGCGACCGCGCCGAACGCCTGGCCGCCCGCTTCGCCCGCCTGAACCCGGACCGCCCCGCATGAGCACGGCGGACCTGGTGCGCGGCGGCTCCCGCGGCATCACTTCCAGCCTGCGCGCCGTCGGCATCGCCCGCGTGCTGCTGCGCCACCGGTTGGACGACTTCCTCAAGCCCACCGTGCTCGGCCCCTGGCTGTGGCTGCTCAAGCCCATCACCCCGCGCCGCAGCGGCGAGGCCGAACTGCCGCGCGGCCAGCGCCTGCGCCTGGCGCTGCAGGAGCTGGGCCCGATCTTCGTGAAGTTCGGCCAGGTGCTGTCCACCCGCCGCGACCTGCTGCCGCCCGACATCGCGCTCGAGCTCACCCTGCTGCAGGACCGCGTGGCGCCGTTCCCGGGCGAACAGGCGCGCGCCGCCATCGAGGCCGCGCTGGGCAAGCCGGTCAGTGAAATCTATTCCGAGTTCGACCTCACCCCGCTGGCGTCGGCGTCCATCGCCCAGGTGCACGCCGCGCGCCTGCACGACGGTCGCGAAGTGGTGGTCAAAGTGCTGCGCCCCGACATCCGCAAGCGCATCAACGCCGACATCGCCCTGCTGCGCACCCTGGCCTCGCTGGCCGACCGCCACCATCCGAACGCCGAGAAGATCCGCGCCCAGGACGTGGTGTCGGAAATCGAAGCCACCCTGTTCGCCGAGCTGGACCTGCAGCGCGAAGGCGCCAACGCCAGCCAGATGCGCCGCACCTGGCTGGGCAGCGACGACCTGTACGTGCCCGAGGTGTTCTGGGACTACAGCACCGAAACCGTGCTCACCATGGAGCGCGTGCGCGGCATCCCGTCCGACGACGTGGCCGCGCTGGACGCCGCCGGCATCAACCGCAAGGCCCTGGCTGCCAAGGGCGTGCGCGTGTTCTACCTGCAGGTGTTCCGCGACAACTTCTTCCACGCCGACGCCCACGCCGGCAACATCTGGGTGGACGCCGAGCGCAAGGACAACCCGCGCTTCATCGCCATTGATTTCGGCATCGTCGGCCAGCTCGACCGCCGCGACCAGTACTACCTGGCCGAAAACTTCATGGCCATCTTCCAGCGCGACTACCGCCGCATCGCCGAACTGCACATCGAGGCCGGCTGGATGCCCTCGCACATCCGCATCGACGAACTCGAAGCCGCCACGCGCTCGGTCTGCGAGCCGTACTTCACCCGGCCGCTGAGCGAGATCTCGCTGGGCGAGGTGCTGGTGAAGCTGTTCAAGACCGCCCAGCGCTACGAACTCACCCTGCAGCCGCAGCTGATCCTGCTGCAGAAGACCCTGCTCAACATCGAAGGCGTGGGCCGCCTGCTCGACCCCAAGCTCGACATCTGGGCCGAGGCGCGCCCGGTGCTCGAACGCATCCTGCGCGACCGCTACAGCCCGCAGCGCCTGGGCGAAGAGTTCCGCAAGCGCCTGCCCGAGCTGATCACGCACGCGCCCGACATGCCGCGCCTGCTGCACGATTTCCTGGCCCAGCAGGTGCGCGGCCAGCACAGCATCCACATGCGCAGCGAAGACCTCGCCGAGCTGGCCCGCATCTCCAAGGCCGGCCAGCGCCAGACCGTGTACGCCATCCTGGGCACCGGCCTGATGGTGGTGGCCGCGGTGCTGGTGGGGCTGGATGCGGGCGGGCCGCGGATGTTCGGCATTCCCGCGGCGGCGGGTATCGCCGGGCTCGGCGCGTTCGGTGCCTTCCTCGCCGCCTGGCCGCGCCGTTAGCCGCGCCGTAAATTCAATCGGTCGCCGTTGCGGCTGCCGGTGCCGACCCACTACCGAGCACCCCGCCTGATGAGCCATCCGTTCCGCTTCAAACCACCCGCCCTGGCCCGGCTGCCATTTCTCTTGGCGTCCGGCTTCTTGATCGCCATGGGCGCCGCTTTCGACGTGCAAGCGGAGGCGGCCTCGCTCTCACCCATCGAGCAGCGCCTTGCCGCCGATGTGCGGTCACGCTCGGGCGAGGCCATCCGGATGCTGGAACAAAGCGTCGGCATCAACAGCGGCACGATGAACCACGCCGGCGTGCGCGCGGTGGGCGGACAGTACCGGGTTGAACTGGAAGCGCTTGGCTTCAAGACCCGTTGGATCGACCTGCCGCCGGAACTGCGGCGCGCGGGGCACCTGGTGGCTACGCGCGAGGGCAGGCAAGGCAAGCGCCTGCTGCTGCTGGGCCACCTGGACACCGTGTTCGAGGCCGACAGCCCGGTCAGGAAGTGGGAGCGCAAGGGCGACCGCGTCAGCGGGCAGGGCGTCAACGACATGAAGGGCGGCAACGTCATCATCCTCGAAGCGCTGCGCGCCCTGCACAAGGCGGGCGCACTCGACGACACCCGCATCACCGTGATGTTCACCGGCGACGAGGAAAACCCGGGCACGCCGACCTCGGTGTCGCGGGCGGAAATGATTCGCCTGGCCAAGCTCAGCGACATCGTGCTGGCGTGGGAAGCCACGGTGCTGGACGGGGAGGGCAAAGCCACCGCCACGGTCGGCCGGCGCGCCGTGTCCACGTTCAAGCTCGAGGTCAAGGGCAAGCAGGGGCACTCGCAGGCGGTGTTCAGCGCCGACGCGGGCTACGGGGCCATTTATGAGGCGGCGCGAATCCTCGACGGCTTCCGGACGCAGGTGGTCGAGCCCGACCTGACCTACAGCCCCGGCGTCATCCTTGGCGGCACCCAGGTCCAATACGACGACGCCCTGTCGCGGGGCACGGCCGCGGGAAAAACCAACGTGATTGCCAACACGGCCACGGTCACCGGCGACCTGCGCTACCTCGACTATGCCCAGCGCGACCGCGCACACCAGACCATGCGCGCGATCGCATCGCAGAACCTGCCGGGCACGAGCGCAGGCATCGAATTCACGGAAGTGTATCCGCCGATGGCCGTGACCCTCGGCAACCTGGCGGTCATGGCGCTGTATTCACAGGCCAGCCAGGACGCCGGCCTCGGGCCGATCCAGGCGCTGCCGGCCGGCAAGCGGGGCGGGGGCGACATCCAGTTCGTCGCGCCTTTCAGCGACACGCTCGACGGCCTGGGCGCCACTGGCAAGGGAGCGCACTCGCCGGATGAAGACCTCGAGATCGCCTCCATCGAACGCGGTGCCGTGCGGACTGCCATCCTGCTGTACCGCCTGACGCGCTGACGAAAACGCCGCCGCGCCCGGGCCTGCCCGATCCAGCGCTCCGGCAGGCTAGGATGCGCGCAGGGGGACCCGATGACGACTATGCACGTGGATTCGCCGCGAACGGGTGCGTGGCGGCCTTGGCTGCTGCACCCGCTGCTGTTGGTTCTCTGGCTGGGCAGCTTCCTGCTGGCCGCCGCGCTCGAGCACGCGCCGCACGCCAGCCTGTGGTTCCCGCCGGCGGCGGTCACCTTCGCCGGGCTGTATTGCCTGGGCTGGCGGGCGGCGCCGGCCCTCCTGGTCGCCTGCGTCCTGGGCACCTGGCTCACCGAGGTGTCCCTGCCGGGCGACGTGCGGCCTGGCGTGCTGGCTTGGTCCAGCCTGGTGTTCGCACTGATCCACACCGGGGCTTACGCCCTGCCGGCGATGCTGCTGCGGCGCCTTGCCCCGTCGCTGCCGACCGAACTCACCCTGCGTGCGGTGTCGCAGTTCCTGCTGCTCGGCGCCCTGGGCGCCCTGTTGGCCGCCGGCCTGGGCGCGGTGGGCCTACGCCAGACCGATCTGCTGGAAGCCCCGGACATGTTCGAGCTGGTCGCGGCCTGGTGGATTGGTGATTACGCCGCCTTGGTGACCCTGGCGCCCGTGCTGGCCCTGGCGCTGCGGCGGACGGCGGGCGACAGCGGCGACGTACGGCGATTCCCGCCGTTCGAGTGGGGCCAGTGGCGCTTTCGCAAGTCCGCGATCGGAAAGCTCGCCCTGCTGTTCGCGGTCACCCTGGCCATCCTTTTCGGCTACCTCGAGCTGTCCAACAGCCGGGCCCTGCTGGTCATGCTGGTGGTGCCGGTGGTGCTGCAACTGTGGGTGGTCCACACCGAGAATCACGCCAGCGCCCAGCTGGGGCTCTTGGGTTTCAGCCTGCTGACGGTGGGCGCTGCGGCAGGCTTCGACGTGGGTGAGGACGCGCTGATCCTGCAGTTCGCGGCGATCAGCCTGGCCGCCAACTCCTATCTCAGCCTGGCGGCGCCAGCGCTTTACGCCGCGAACAAAAGGCTCCAGGACCAGGTGAGCCATGATGGCCTGACCGGGGCGCTGAGCCGGGCCTTCTTCGATGATCGCGCAGCCATGGAACTGGCCAGCGGCTTCCGGCGGGATCGACCGTCAACGATCATCATGCTGGATGTCGATGGCCTCAAGGAGATCAACGACACCCATGGGCACGCCGGGGGCGACGTCGCCCTGCGCGAGCTGGTCGTCCGCTGCAAGGCCTGCCTTGGGAGAGACGACTTCGTCGGACGCCTCAGCGGCGACGAGTTCGCCATTTTCCTGCCCGGGTCGGACGAAGCGAGGGCGCGCGAAATCATCCACGCCATCAGGGCCCAACTGGCATCGGGCCCGGTACCGTCCCTGGGCCGCCGGGTCTCCGCGAGCTTTGGAATCGCCACGGCAGCCGAACCTTCGCCCTCCTTGTCGCAACTGCTGCAGGCCGCGGACCAGGCGATGTATGTCGAGAAACGGAAGCGTCGACAGGGTCCCTGAGTCGCGGGCCTCCACGCCGCCCGAAGCCCGGCGCTTCACATGGCCACCTCGCCCCGCGCCTTGACACCACCGACGCCTCCGCGCACGTTGTCCAACGCCACGCCACGCCCACAGGAGTTGCCCCGCATGTTCCAACCCGGCCAGATGATGGACCGCCCCCTTCTCATCTCGGGGATCATCGAACACGCCGCGGCCCAGTTCGGCAACGTCGAGGTCGTCTCGCGCGAAACCCACGGCCCGCTGTTTCGCTATACCTATGCCGACTGCGCGGTGCGCGCGCGCCGGCTGGCCAATGCATTGAAGGCCCTGGGCCTGGGCCCGGGCAGCGCGGTGGGCTCGATCGCCTGGAACAACCACCGCCACCTCGAAGCGTACTTCGCCGTCTCGGGCAGCGGCATGGTGATGCACACCTGCAACCCGCGCCTGCAGGCGCAGCAGCTGGTCTACATCATCAACCACGCCGAAGATGAAGTGATCCTGTTCGACACCACCTTCGCGCCGCTGGTGAAGGGCATCGCCGCGCACTGCCCGAAGGTGAAGGCCTGGGTCTGCCTGAGCGACGGCGACAACACGGTGGCCGTGGACGGCGTGGCGAACGTGCTGTGCTACGAAGAGCTGATCGCCGCCCACGACGACCGCTTCGACTGGCCCGACTTCGATGAGCGCACCGGCGCAGCCCTTTGCTATACGTCGGGCACCACGGGCCATCCCAAGGGCGTGCTGTATTCGCATCGCGCGATCGTGCTCGAAGCGCTGTCGGGCTGCCTGCCCGGCGTGATGTCGCTGTCGCCCAAGGACACCGTGCTGCCCGTGGTGCCCATGTTCCACATCAACGCCTGGTGCATTCCCTACGGCGCGCCGATTGCCGGCACGCGCCTGGTGCTGCCCGGCCCGCGCCTGGACGGCGCCAGCCTGTACGAGTTGATGGAGGCCGAGCGCGTCACCGTCAGCGCCGGCGTCCCGATCATCTGGCTGAGCCTGCTCCAGCACCTGCAGCAGAACGGCCTGCGCTTCAGCACCATGCAGCGCACCACGGTGGGTGGCTCGGCCATGCCCGCCGCGCTGATCGCCAAGTTTGCCGACGACTACGGCGTGGAAGTGCGGCACGGCTGGGGCATGACCGAAACCACGGCCGTGGTCACCATCGGCTGCCTGACGCCGGAGAACCAGCGGCTGCCGCCGGCCGAGCAGCACGCCATCGTCGCCAAGCAGGGCAAGTCGCTGTTCGGCGTCGAGATCAAGGTGGTGGACGAGAACGGCGCCACCCTGCCGCGCGACGGCAGCTCGCAGGGCGAACTGATGGTGCGCGGGCAGTGGATCGTCAGCGGCTACTACAAGGGCGAAAGCTCGCCCCTGGTGGACGGCTGGTTCCCCACCGGCGACATCGCCACCATCGAGCCCGGCGGCATCATGCAGATCCGCGACCGCACAAAGGACGTCATCAAGACCGGCGGCGAGTGGATCAGCTCCATTGATCTCGAGAACGCCGCCATGGGCCACCCCGACGTGGCCATGGCCGCCGTCATCGGCGTGAAGCACCCCAAGTGGGAAGAGCGCCCGCTGCTGTTCATCGTGCGCCGGCCCGGCAAGTCGCTGGAGAAGGACGAGATCCTTTCGTTCCTGTCCGAGCGCGTGGCCAAGTGGTGGGTGCCCGACGACGTGGTGTTCGTCGAAAGCCTGCCGGTGGGCGGCACCGGCAAGGTGCAGAAGGCCGCGCTGCGCAAGCAGTACGGCGGTGTCTTCAGCTGAGGCTGTCGCGGGAGAGGTCCGCTTCCGGCCAACAGGCGACCTTCGCTCAGACCAACCCCAGTTCGGCCAGGACGCGGGGAATCTGCTGCCTGACCTTGAAGAACCCCGCCGTTGCCGACGGCCAGATTTCGGCATCCCACTCGCGCCGCCATTCGGCCAGGGTGACGCCGTTGGCGGCCAGTGAGGGCGCCGCCTCGCGCAACCAGTCGTAAACCGGGCCGCGCGTGATGTAGGGGGTGACGATCTGGGCGACCCCCGCCGACTCGGCCCACCGCGCCAGCCCGTTGGGATGGTCTGCATGCAAGGCGGTGGCGGTCAGGCCTGTGCGCGCCGCAGCATCGGCCAGGGCACCGGCTTCGAATCGGACCACGGCCTCTGCCACTTGCAGCGGCGAACGCAAATGGCTCGTGGCGAGCGTCGCCGTGGTGCAAATGTCGAGAGGCGACAGTGCGAAGTCTTCCAGCCGGCAATCCTCGTCGGTGATGAGCAGCGCGGTGGGGACACCGGGTTTCGGGGCGACGATGTCACGCAGCGCCAGGACGGGCGGCAGGCCCTCAGGCTCCGTCGACTCCAAGCCCTCGGATACGTCCGCCAACTCGTCGGCGCGCGGCGCGAAGCGGCCGTGGGTGCAGGTCTTGATGTTGTCGGCGCGCGCCGGGTACGGCTTGCCGCGCGTATGAAGCCCGGCCACCCAGCGCCAGCCGAGCGTGTTCGACGCCGCATCGCCATCCAGCAGGTGCCGGTAGAAGAAGTCCGCACCCAAACGCCAGGGCAGGCCGAGCGTAAAAATCCAGATCGAGGCGAACCACATCCGCGCATGGTTGTGCAGATACCCCGTTTCGACGAGCTCGGTGGCCCAGGCATCGAAACACGCCAGCCCCGTCTGCCCCTCCATCGCGCGCTCCAGCCTGCGACGCAGCTTGCGATCGCTTTCCATGGCCGAGAGATCGGCCTGCAGGCCCCGGGTGTAGCTGATCCAGACCTGCGGCCGCCGCTCCAGCCAGCCCTTGAAATAGGTGCGCCAGAACACTTCCTCGACAAACTTTTCCGCCATCTCGGGGCCATGGGCTGCGATGGCAGCCGCCACCACTTCCTGTTCGGTCACCAGGCGGCGGCGGAGGTAGGGCGACAGCTGCGACACCGCTTTGTGGGCGCCGGGGCCATGGTCGATATTGCGGCCGTTGGCGTAACGCCTGCCCATGGCGGGCACGAAGGAAGCCATCGCGTCGAGGCCGGCGGCGCGGCTGGCGGGGAAGTCGGTCATGGGTACGGAGCCTTGGTTTCAGGCAAAAGTATGACGCCATGCCCGGATGGCGCTGTGAACTCGACGGCGCGCGCGTCCGGGTGGATTGGGTGGCCAGGCATCACTTTACGCGGGGGATGTCGCGCTCGATGTACGGCAGATGTTCGGTCCATCCAGCGAGGCACGTCAGGTAGACGCCAACTTGGCAATCTTTACTGTCTTTTCTCCTGAGTCCGAACACACGTTCTCTTGGAATGCCGGCCTGGGCGTATGCAGTGAAGTCTGTTGAGGAGTCCCCGTAGGCATAGGCCAGGCGCCAGCCGCGCTGAAGGTAGGCGGCGAGCACCCGCGCCTTGAATTGATCGGCTTGGTCTCGCTCCTTTCCGGATTGCGCGACGTGGAGGATTCCCTCTGGAAATCCGTTCCGGCGAAGCCAATCTGGCAAACCCGCTTGATATAGAGGGATTCGAGTAGAGAGATAGATGATCTTGTATCCCTTCGCTGACAAGGCGCGAATTGCCTCGGCCGCGCCCGGGCGTGGTTCATGCACAGCCATGTTCTTGGGCGTGAGGGTTCCGTCGATATCAAGCACCACGGCTTGTGCCTGAGACGCAGAAGGCGGCGGCACTTCCACCGGTGGAATCGTGGCGCAGCCCCACACTGATAGCGCAATGATCAGTAGGCCAAGATGGCGCATGCGGTCTCCCCAGCCGATTGATTTGCTGTGTTGCGGTCCGGATTCCAATGACGCTGATCGTGTGAGGCCTGGCGCCTGGGTTAAGCCGCCCCGAAGGCGTCGGCTTGAATGATGGGTTGGGCCGCTTCGTTGCGCGGCGGCGGAGGTGGCGGCGGAGGGGGAATGCGATAACGCCCAACTGCTCGCACCATGTCGACGTGGCCGCCACGCAGATACTCAGCAAAGCCGCCTATGAATGGACCTGACATATTGTCAGGGTGGTCGATACCGTTACGGCGGAAGAACCGAGTGATCTCGTTGTCGCCCCAAAGGTCAAAGCGATTGCGAATGCCCATGCCAAACCCGAAATGAAGCCTCCAGTACTTGTCGGCAGGCACCGCTAATAGAGCCTCCTTCTCGCTATTGGGCATCTCGGCGGCCAACTCGGAGAAAGGCTCACAAAATATTGCGGGCTCAACCGAGCATTGCTTGGCAGGACTGGATCCACAGGATGTCAGAAGCGCTGCGGCCAGGATGATGAGTGCTTTCATGAGCGGCCTAACGCCTGAATGTAGCCGCCGCCGGCCGGAGGCAGTAGCCATGAAATCGCATCGACCCCGGCGGTCGGCTTGAATGAATTGTTGACCATCTTGAAATTTCAACTGAATCTGCGGCTTGACAGAGTAGGCGTCGGCGCTATGGCCAGCCATTGAGCAGCATTTGTGCCACTACGACGACGCCACAATTGATCCAATGGAAGAAGGACGAAAGCCCGAGGAGGGGCAGTCGAAAGCCCTTTGCAAGGGAGATCGCTAGTAGAACGACAAACAGATATATCACTGCAATTTGCGGCAATGCGTTTGCTGGTAGTGCCGCCTCTTCAAATGTGAGTCGATCTATATTGCCAACCAGCACGGTTGCGTAGATCGGAATTGATATGAAGAATACAAATGAGGAAATTACGGCCGTAAGAGTTGGCCACGAGTACATGCGGCCGCGCTTGCGTACAACCATTGCGGCCCAAAGTGCCGCAGCCAGCAGTAGAATCGTTACTGGCCAGCCTCTTAGGGGCAGGTCGATGGACATTCGAAACGTGCTTAGAAGTGGGTTCACTGTAGGGCCCAACCACCGTATGTACGGACGCTACGGCCCGGCTATACCTCTGATTGAGCTGGCCGGAGGTGGCCCGCAAGGCGGTGATTGTTGGAGAGTTTAGGCCGACCTTGTCCGGCAGACAATCCGACGAAAACCCTGACGCCAGCCTACTGTGCAATGTGCCCTCGGAGCTTCCCCCTCCGCGGTCGGGACAGCCGTTGCTTGCCGGATACGATGTCTGCTTCCGGGTGGAGGCGGCCGTCAGCCGTGGTGGTGGCCTTGTCGCGGCCAGGGTTACCACACGCTGGACAACACGCCCGGATGGACAGCGAAAGAAAAGCCCCGCCGAAGCGGGGCTTTTGCGCTGCGGGAAAGCCCGGCAGCGTCAGGGCGTGGACGTGGACGTGGGCGTGGTCGTGGCCTCGGGCTTGGCCGCGGCGGCCTTGGCGAAATCACCCGCCGCGAACACCGAGTAGCCGGCGGCGCCGAAGTGCTTGCGGATGGCGGCATCCACGTCGGCCTTGGTGAGGGCGGCCATCTTGGCTTCGAGCTCAGCGCTCCAGGCCAGGGTGCGGTCGTAGTAGAGGTTGCTGCGCAGCTGGCCGGCCAGGGCGGCGTCTTCGGCGCGGCCCAGCACGCTGCCTTTGAGGATGCCGTCCACGGCGTCCTTGAGCTCCCCTTCGGTGACCCCGTCCTTGACCAGGCGCGCCATTTCCTCGGCGAAGGCCTGCTTCACCTTGGCGATGTTCTCCGGCGCGGCGATGGCGAACAGCTGCTGGCTGGCGCTTTGATCCAGGATGTTGGCGTTGAAGCCCGAACCCACCGAGTAGCTCAGCCCGTCGGTCTGGCGCACGCGATCGCCCAGCCGCGACTTCATGCCGCCGCCGCCGAAGATGTTGTTGGCCACCAGCAGCGCGGCGTAGTCCGGGTGCGAATCCGACACCGGGAACTGGCCGGACTGGATGATCACCGCATTGGCCTTGTCCGGCGTTTCCAGCATCTTCTCCACGGTGGGCGCCAGCACCAGCGGCATCGGGATGCGCTCGAAGGGCTTGGCCGAGGTCCAGCCGCCGAAGTGCTGCTGCATCAGCGCGGTGACCTGCGCCGGGTCGAAGTCGCCGACCACGGCGACGTCGCCGCTGCCTGCGCCATAGAAGTTGGCGTGGAAGTCGCGCACCTGCGCCAGCGTGACGCCCTGCAGTTCGGCCAGGCTTTCTTCCAGCGTGGCCGCGTAGTACGGATGGCCCTTGGGCCACTGCGCGTTGAAGTGGCGGCCGCTGGCGCGTGCGGCCACCGACTGCGGCTCGCTGGCCTGCGACTGCAGGCCGGTGATGGCCTGCCTGCGCAGCTGCTCGAACTCGGACTCGGGGAAGGACGGCGACTTCAGCAACTCGGCCACCAGCGCCATCACGGCCGGCAGGTGCTCGCGCGTGGTGCTGATGCCGACGCCGATCAGCTGGCTGCTGCCGCCAAAGTTCACGCGCGCCTTGAGGTCGTCCAGGCGCCGGCTGATCTGTTCGCGCGTCATCGTCTTCGTGCCGCGATCGAGCATGGCGGCCGCCAGGCTGGCGGCCGTGGCGCGGCCGGTGACGTCGTCGAGCTTGCCGAAGCGGAACGCGATGTTGACCGACACCGTGTCGCCGCGCGTTTCCTTGGCCAGCAGCGCCAGCTCGGTGCCGTTGGCCAGCTTGGACACGACGGTGCGGGTGTCGATGTTGGCCGGCGAGGGGTCGAAGGCTTCGCCTGCGGCCACCGCGGCGCGGCCCTTGTAGTTGGCCACGAGGGTGGCCACGTCCGGTGCATCGGCAATCTCGGCGCGGTCGGGCGCGTCGGTGGGGATGAAGCGCGCCAGCGTGCGATTGCTGGGCTTGAGGTAGGCCTGGGCCACGCGCGTGACGTCGGCCGCGGTGACGGCTTCGATGCGGTCGCGCTGCAGGAAGAACAGGCGCCAGTCGCCCGAGGCGATGGCTTCCGAAAGCGCCGTGGCGGTGGCGTTGGCATCGTTGAACAGCAGCTCGGTGTCCTTGAGCAGCTGGGTGCGCGCCTTGGCGACTTCGTCGTCGGTGAAGGGCTTGGCGTAGGCCTGCTCCACCTGCTTGACCAGCTGGGCGGCCACCGCCACGTCGTCGCCGTCGCGCGGCAGCTGCGCCAGTACCAGCATCGTGCCGGGCTCGGCCAGCTGCCAGGGGCTGGCGCTGACCGAAGTCACCAGGCCGGGTTCGACCAGCGCCTTGTGCAGCCGGCCGCCGGGCGTGTCGCCCAGCACCTGGCCCAGCACGTCCAGTGCGGCGCTGTCGGGGTGCGCGGCGGCGGGCAGGTGGTAGTTCAGGCCGACCAGGCGGGTGTCGCCGACGCGGCGCACCACCACTTCGCGCTCGCCGTCCTGCACGGGCTCGCGCGTATAGGTTTCCTGCACCGGCTCGGCCGGGCGCTTGAGCGGGCCGAAGGCCGCGGCCACTTTCGCCAGCGTCTGCGCCGGGTCGATGCGGCCGGCCACCAGCAGCGTGCCGTTGTCGGGGCGGTAGTGCGTGCGGTAGAAGGCCTGCAGCCGCTCGATCGGCATGTTCTCCACGTCGGCGCGGGCGCCGATGGTGGACTTGCCGTAGTTGTGCCAGAGGTAGGCGGTGGCCGACAGGCGCTGCAGCAGCACGCGCACGGGGTTGGTTTCGCCGGCCTCCATTTCGTTGCGCACCACCGTCATCTCGCTGTCGAGGTCGGTGCGGCGCACGTGGGAATGGACCATGCGGTCGGCTTCCAGGGCCAGCAGCCAGTCGAGGTTGTCTTCGCCCGCGGCGAAGCTGCCGAAGTAGTTGGTGCGGTCGAGCCAGGTGCTGGCGTTGTAGCGGATGCCGCGGCGGCGCATCTCACCCGGGATGTCGTCGTGGGTGGGCGTGCCCTTGAACAGCAGGTGCTCGAGCAGGTGGGCCATGCCGGTTTCGCCGTAGTTCTCGTGGCGCGAGCCGACCAGGTAGGTGAGGTTCACCGTGACGGTGGGCTTGGTGGCGTCGGGGAACAGCAGCACGCGCAGGCCGTTCTCCAGCCGGTATTCGGTGATGCCTTCGACCGAAGCGACTTCGACCACGCCCTTGGGCAGCGTGGCGTCGAGGGCCGACGCGGGCGCGGCCAGCGCAAGGGCCAGCAGCAGGACGCCCGACAGGCGGGCAAGCAAAGCGTTCAACATGTGGGACTCCCGGAGTGACGGCGTGGCCCGCACCTCCGGGCCAGCCCGGAGCATGCCCAAGCGCTGCGAAGGCCGCCAGCCCGAAAGGTAGCGACGAGCTTTTTTCCTACCCCGTGGCGACGACCGCGCGAAGGGCGCCCGGTGCAGACCGCTACGGGCAGTTCAGCCCCATCGTGGTGTTGAGCTTGTCGAGCTGCAGGATCTGGCTGCCCTCCTCGCCCGTGAGCTCGATGGTGGCGCGCCGGCAGTTCTCGAAGATGATGCGCGCCGTGCCCCAGATGCGGCTGGGCGCGGGCGCGAAGCTCTGGAAGCCGCCGCCCTCGAGCACGTACATGTTCACGGCCAACGGCTTGTTCCAGGCGAAGGTGGCGCTGCCCGGGTTGTAGTCCCCGTAAAGCCACAGCTGCCTGCCGGCGTTGTTGAAGCCGTAGAAGTACAGCAGGAAGCGGTTGCCCGATACCAGGTCGAGGTTGAAGCCCTGGCCCGAGGTTTGCACGTTGAACCAGCTGCCGGAGATTTCCGCCGGGAACGGCCCGGCGCTGGCGGGGCTGCCGGCCGACACCTGGAAATTGTGTCGCGTGGTCAGGCCCTCGAACGTGGCCTCGAAGGCCCACAGGCCCAGCGGCGCGTTGCCCGGCAGCGTGGCGTTCCAGTACCAGTATGAGCCGTTGTAGGTGGTGCCCGAGCCCTGGGAATGGCTCCAGCTGTCGAACACGCTGCCGTCGGGGCGCAGCACGCGGTAGTTGGTGACCTGGCCCGAGCCCTGGTCGCGGTAGGCCGCCATCAGCGTCACCGGATCGCCGGGCGCGAAGCTGTTCTTGAACCGCGGCTGTTCGGTGGTGGACGGGCAACTGGCCAAGCCGGGCGCCGCGCTGTGCGTGGACAGGCGGTTCACGCGCGGCTGCTGGTATTCGCGCTGCTGCGCCCAGCGCGTGGGCACCGCGTTGCAGGTGCCGGTGTGCGGTTCGATCACCGCGGCGCCGACCGTGTTGTTGGCGCGCAGCTCCAGGTGCAGGTGCGGGCCGGTGGACACGCCGCTGCTGCCCACCTTGCCCAGCGGCGTGCCGGCCGGGATGGGCGCACCGATCGGCAGCGGGGTGACCGAGCCGGTCTTCATGTGCAGGTAGCGCGCGATGGTGCCGTCGTCGTGCTGCACGGTGACGTAGTTGGGCGTGTCGGGCGCGTCGAACGAACATGACCGGTCCGGGTTGCCGTCGCCCTTGCCCACCAGTGTGCCCGGCGACACGGCCAGCACGTCCACGGTGCCGGCGTCCATCAGCGTCCAGGCGAAGGGCCAGATGAAATAGTCGATGCCGCGGTGGTTGTAGCCCGAGGCCTGGTCGTAGCTGCGCGTGCCGCAGCTGTAGTCGCGCACCTGGTTCGGGAAGGCCGCGTTGAGGTCCACGAAGTTGGAGATGCCGTGCCACTGCGTGCCGGCGCCGTTCACCGGGCCCAGCGGCCAGGTGATGGCGCTGAGCGCCTGGGTCTTGGGCGGCATCTTGCCCGCGGCCTGCAGCCGGGCCACGTTGCTGTTGACCTCGTCCACCAGGCGGCGGTCGAGCTCGGCGCTCATATGGTCGGCGGCGGCGTCGGGGGCCAGCACGCCGTGGTCGTCGGGTGGCCGTGCGGCGGCGGAGGCGGCGGACAGCAGGGCGGCGGCGCCGAGTGCGAACGTGCGGTGCATGGCGGCCATGCCGGTCTCTCCCTGGTGGCTGCCCACAGCCTACCGCGCGGCCGCGGGCGGCGCACCGTGCCGGGCGCCATGCCGCCGGTCCGCGACGGCGCCGTGCGAGAATCGCCGCCCGCCAACCGCCCAGGCCGCACGTGACCCTTGCCCTCGACGTCCTGTTCGCCGATGAACGCCTCGCCGTGGTCAACAAGCCCGCCGGCCTGATGGTGCACGATAGTGCGCTGGCGCGCGGCGAAACCGACTTCGCCGCCGACCGCCTGCGCGAGCAGTTCGGCAAGCCGGTGTTCCTCGTGCACCGGCTTGATCGCGCCACCAGCGGCTGCCTGCTGCTGGCCTTCGACCGCGACAGTGCGTCGGCGCTGGGCAAGAGCCTGATGTCGCAGGCCTTCCGCAAGGACTACCTGGCCGTGTGCCGCGGCTGGCCCGATCCCGAGCAGGGCGTGATCGACCACCCGCTCGACGGCGGCCCGGGCAAGCCGCAGAAGAAGCCCGCTGTCACCACCTATCGTCGCCTGGCCACGGCCGAGCTGGACATCCCCAGCGCCCAGCACCCCACGTCGCGCTACGCGCTGCTGTGCTGTTCGCCGCAGACCGGGCGCTTCCGGCAGATCCGCCGGCACCTCAAGCACATCCACCACCACATGATCGGCGACTCCAGCCACGGCGATGGCCGCCACAACAACGCCTTCCGCATGCGCGGCGTGCACCGCATGCTGCTGCACGCCTGGCAGCTGTCGTTCCCGCACCCCGATGACGGCCGTGAACTCACCGTCACCGCCCCCGGCGACAGCGAATGGGAGGCGGCCATGGTCCTGCTGGGCTGGCACACGCCCGTCGCGCCACCGTGACTTGCGACCGATTACCGTCGCCGCGCTTCCGCTCTATAGTCCCACTGCCCCCTGCCACCCGGAGTCATTGATGAAGTTCGCCCGCCCCCTGCTGTTCGCCGTCGGCTTTGCGCTGTTGATGCCGCTGCCCGCCGCCGCCCTGGCGCCCGAGCCGGCCAGCACCGACGAGCTGGTGATGACTTCGTCCGGCTTCCTCAGCTACCACCCCGACCTGCGCTTCCGCCTGCTGGGCCTGGTGGAATACCGCAAGGGCAACTACGCCGACGCGATGACCTACTTCCGCCGCGCCGCACGCTACGCCGACAAACCCTCGCAGGGCATGATCGCCGAGATGCTGTGGAAGGGTCAGGGCACGCCGGTGGATCGTCCCGCCGCCTATGTCTGGATGGACCTGGCCGCCGAGCGCGCCTACAAGATGATGCTGGTGCAGCGCGAGAAATACTGGGCCGACCTCACCGAGGCCGAGCGTGCCCGCGCGCTGGAAATGGGCGACGCCCTGCACGCCGAATACGCCGACAGCGCCGCCAGGCCGCGGCTGGACCAGAAGCTGCGCCAGGGCAAGCGCCGCGTCACCGGCAGCCGCACCGGCTTCGTTGGCAACCTCAAGATCTCCATCCCCGGCCCGAACGGCTCGCGCAATATCGACGGCTCGGACTTCTACGACCGAAAGTTCTGGAACACCAACGAGTACCTGCGAATGCAGGACAGCGACTGGAAGGAGTTCGGCGAGGGCACGGTCGAGATCGGCGAGCTGCAGTCCACCGGTGAGCTCACGGTGCCGACCGATTCAAGCGACGAAGTGGAAGTCGAGGCCGGGGAAGACAGCCCGCGCTGACCGCCCCGCAGCGCCCCACGCCGCGCCGCGGCCCCCACGGGGGCCCCGGCCCGGCGATAATGCCGGTACCCCGCCCGCCGGAATCCGCCTTGGCCAAGCTCTATTTCTACTACTCGGCGATGAACGCCGGGAAGACCACCACCCTGCTGCAGAGCGCGCACAACTACCACGAGCGCGGCATGCGCACGCTCATCCTCACGCCCCAGCTGGACGACCGCTACGGCGAGGGCGTGGTGGCGTCGCGCATCGGCCTCAAGGCCCGCGGCACCCTGTTCGGCCGCGACGACGACCTGCAGGCGCTGGTGGCGGGGGACATCGCCGCGAAAGGGCCATTGCACTGCGTGCTGGTGGACGAGGCGCAGTTCCTTTCCAAGGCGCAGGTCTGGCAGCTCACCGAGATCGTCGACCGGCTGAACGTGCCGGTGCTGGCCTACGGCCTGCGCACCGATTTCCGCGGCGAACTGTTCGAGGGCAGCCAGTACCTTCTGGCCTGGGCCGACAACCTGGTGGAGATCAAGACCATCTGCCACACCGGCCGCAAGGCCACGATGGTGCTGCGCGTGGACGAGCACGGCCGCGCGCTGTCCGACGGCCCGCAGGTGGAGATCGGCGGCAACGAACGCTACGTGTCGGTGAGCCGCGGCGAGTTCAAGAAGGTGATGGCGGGCGAAGGCGTGATCGACCTGCAGCAGCCGCAGCTGCCGCTGGGCAACGGCGGCGACTGACCGCGGCGGTCAGCCGCGGCCACAGGGGCTGCTGAGACCGGCGATCTCGTCGAGCAGCCGCTGCCGCTCGGGCTGGCGCGCACTGATGGCGGCCAGCGCGGCATCGGCCAGTGCGCGGCCTTCGCCGGCACGGCCCTGCCGGCACAGCAGGCGTGCTTCCAGCGCGTCGGTGCGCCAGGCCACGTCGTCCCATTCGAAGCTGCGCCGCCGCGGCTGTGCCCGCAGCGTTTCCAGCGTGGCCTGGGCTTCGGAGTAGTCGCCTCCGTCGATCAGCAGGCGCGCGCGCGCCAGGTGGATGATCGCCAGGGCGGGCGCGGCCGGGTCGATGCCGGCGGCCAGCAGCCGCTGCTTGGCCGACGCCAGCAGCGCGGCAGCGGCCTGGGGGTTGCCGCGCTCACTGGCCACCTCGGCCAGCAGCCGTTCGGAGCGGGCGGCCAGCACCGGGTCGAAGGCCACCGCCTGCTGCTGGCATTCGTGCGCCAGCAGCTCGGCACTTTCGGCCTGGCCGATGGCCAGGCGCGTCTGGGCCAGGTCGCACAGCACCGAGCCGCGCTCGCCCAGTTCGTTGCTGCGGCGGCGCAGCTGCAGGCTGCGCTGCAGCGCGTCCTGGGCCTGCGCCAGGCGGCCCTGTTCCAGCGCCAGTTGCCCCAGCGTCTGCCAGGACGCCGCCACTTCGGCGTGCTCGGGCCCGAAGCGGGCCAGCAGGCGCTCGTGCGCCTGGCGCAGCAGGCGCTCGGCTTCGGTGAGCTTGCCGGCTTCGACCAGTATCGCGCCCAGCGGCCGCTGCACGCCGGTGCTGGCCGGATGGCTGGGGCCGAAGCGGTTGAGGGCGATCTCCAGCGCCTGGCGGTACGAGGCTTCGCTTTCCAGCCGGTCGTCCAGCCGGCGGTGCAGGTTTCCCAGGTCGCGCCAGATCTCCACGCCCAGGGCGTTGCGGTCGCCGCCGCTTTCGCGCAGCAGGGCCAGCGCCTCGCGCATCGCGGTGATGGCCTCGGCGTGGCGGCCTTCGTCGGCCAGCAGGCCGGCCAGGTCGGCCTTGCTTTCGGCCTGCAGCGCCTTGGACTCGGCCGGGCCACTGCGCAGCGCCAGGGCTTGGCCAAACAAGTCGCGCGCCACGTCCAGGCCGCCCAGCTGGCGGTGGCAGCGCCCCAGCTGCGACAGGAATTCCGACACCGCGCGCGGCTGCTGCGACGCCTGCTGTTCGCTGACCGGCATCCAGGGCACCAGCGCCCGCACACACACTTCCGGCTGGCCCAGCGCCCGCAGGCTGCGGCCGCGCAGCGCCGCCGACTCGATGCCGATGCGCGCCGGCGCCTCGCCTTCCAGCGTGGCCAGCACCTGCGACTGCCGGTCCAGCAGCTCCAGCGCCTGGCGGTCGTCGCCCAGGCCCTGGCGCAGGCGGACCACCAGGCCCAGCAGCTCGGCGCGCGCCTGCGGCTGGCCCAGCAGCTCGGTGTCGGCGCGGCGCACGCCTGAATCCAGCAGCGTGCGCACGTCCAGGCCCTCGCCGCTGCCGGCCTGGTCGGTGTTCTCGAACAGCGCCACCACGAAGTCCTGCATCGCCTGCGCGCGCTGCGCCTCGGTGATGGCCTTGCTCGCCTGCCAGGACATGAAGCCCAGCGCCGTCACCATCAGGCCCACCACCGACATCACCACGATGATGGCCACCGAGTTGCGCCGGACGAACTTCTGCGTGCGGTAGCCCAGGCTCTGCGGCCGCGCCAGCACCGGCTCGCCATCCAGGTGGCGGCGCAGGTCCTGCGCCAGCGCTTCGACCGAGACGTAGCGGTCCTCGGGGGCCTTGGCCAAGGCCTTGAGCAGGATGTTGTCGAGGTCGCCGGCCAGTTCCGAGGCCAGCCGGCGCGGGTGCGGCGCGCCGCTCTCGCGCGCCAGCCGCAGCGCGGCCACCGACGGCCGCACCGGGTCGCCGGTGAGGATGGCCTCTTCCCAGGCGGCGTCGCTGGGGCGCGCCGGGTCGTAGGGTTTGCGGCCCACCAGCAGTTCGTAAAGCACCACGCCGAGCGAATACACGTCGGTCATGGTGGTGATGACGCCGTGGCGCAGCTGCTCGGGCGCGGCATAGTGCAGGGTGAAGGCGCGCGTGCCGGTGCCGGTGATCTCGCCCTGGCCATCGGCCGATTCGTCCAGCAGCTTGGCGATGCCGAAATCGAGCAGGCAGACCTCGCCGGCCGGCGTCACCATGATGTTGGACGGCTTGAGGTCGCGGTGCACCACCAGGTTGGCGTGCGCGTGGCTGACGGCCGCGCACACCTGCAGGAACAGCCGCAGGAGGTCGTGCGGCGGCAGCGACAGCTTGCGCGCGTAGTCGGTGATGGGCTCGCCCTGCACGTAGTCCAGCGCCAGGTAGGGCTGGCCGTCGCTGCTGATGCCGGCGTCGAGCAGGCGCGCGATGTGGGCGTGGCCCAGCCGCGCCAGGATTTGCCGTTCGCGGGTGAAGCGCGTGCGCAGGCCGGCGTCGCCCAGGCCCGGGCGCAGCAGCTTCAGCGCCACGCGCCGGTGGTAGAGGCCGTCGGCGCGGATCGCCAGCCACACCTGGCCCATGCCGCCTTCGCCGATCGGGCTTTCGAGCTTGTAGGGGCCGATGGACTGGCCGGGCTGGGGCGAAAACACCGCCGCGTCCACCACCGACTGGGCCAGGAAGTCGGGGCGCTCGTCCTCGAGCGCCATCATGCGCTGCAGCTGGTCACCGAGTTCGGCGTCGGACCGCAGGATCTCGGCCAGGCGGCGCGCGCGCACCGGTTCGTCGAGTTCCAGCAGCTCGTCGAGCAGGGTGGACAGCCGGCTCCAGCGTTCAGTGTCCACGGGGATGCCCCGGAATCAGCCCTGCAGGGCGGCCAGCAGGAACATGCGGGCCTTCTGCCAGTCGCGCCGCACGCTGCGCTCGGAGCGCTTGAGCAGCCCGGCGATTTCGGTTTCCGACAGGCCGGCGAAGTAGCGCATCTCCACCACCTGGGCCAGGCGCGGGTCCAGGTCGTGCAGTTTGTTCAAGGCGACATCCAGGCCCAGCATGTCCTCGTCCAGGCGCATGCCGCCGCCGGCATCCTCGGGCAGGTCGGTGACCCGGTGCAGGTCGCCGCCGCGCTTCACCGCCATGCGCTGGCGGGCGTAGTCCACCACCACCGAACGCATGGCCGAGGCGGCGTAGGCGAAGAAATGGGCGCGGTCCTCGAACTCGGCTTCGGCGCGGCCGGCCAGCTTGAGGTAGGCCTCGTGCACCAGGGCCGTGGTGTCGAGCGTATGGCCATGCTGCTGGCCGCCCAGCTGGCGCCGCGCCATGCCGTGCAGCTCGCGATACAAGGTCGCCAGCACGCGGTCGAGCGCCGATTTGTCGCCCCCGCGCGCGGCACTGAGCCACTGGGTGATGTCCGCCGTTTCGTTCATGGGTCCCCGGGTCCCGTCTGCGCGGGATGCCGACACTATAGCCAAACCCCGCCCCGCAGGCTCGGAATCCGCTTCAGCGCTGGCAACCCGGGCACCAGGCGGTGGCCCGGTTGCCCATGCGGCCGTCGCGGAGGGTGCGGCCGCAGGCCCTGCAGGCCTCGCCTTCACGACCGTAGACGAACAGTTCCTGCTCGAAGTAGCCGGGCGCGCCGTCCGGGTTGAGGAAGTCACGCAGCGTGGTTCCGCCGCGGGTGATGGCGTGCGCCAGGATGGTCTTCACCGCCGCCACCAGCCGCCCGTAGCGCTCGCGGCTGACCGAACCGGCGGCGCGCGCGGGCGCGATGCCGGCGCGGAACAGGCTTTCGGCGGCGTAGATGTTGCCCACGCCCACCACCACCGCCTGGTCCATCAGGAAGGCCTTGATGGGCGCCTTGCGGCCGCGGCTGCGCTGGTAGAGGTATTCGACGTCGAAGTCATCCGACAGCGGTTCGGGGCCCAGGTGCTGCAGCAGGTCGTGGGTCGCGCCGGCCGGCTGCCAAAGCAGGCAGCCGAAGCGGCGCGGGTCGGTGAAGCGCAGCAGGCGGCCCGAATCGAGCGCGATGTCCACGTGGTCGTGGGTTTCCACGGGCGTGCCGGCCGGCAGCACGCGCAGCATCCCGGACATGCCCAGGTGCAGCAGCGCGCTGCCGGGGGCGGTGTCGAGCAACAGGTACTTCGCCCGCCGGCGCACGGCCAGCACGCGCTGGCCGGGCAATTGGGCCGCCACCTCGGGCGGGATCGGCCAGCGCAGGTCGGGTCGCCGCAGCACCACGCCGGTGACCACGCGGCCTTCGACGTGGGGCGCGAGGCCGCGCCGGGTGGTTTCGACTTCAGGCAGTTCGGGCATGGCGGCATTGTCCCAGAGCCGCGCGGCTGCCGCGAATT
This sequence comes from Lysobacteraceae bacterium, assembly GCA_031418815.1. Taxonomy (GTDB): domain Bacteria; phylum Pseudomonadota; class Gammaproteobacteria; order Xanthomonadales; family Xanthomonadaceae; genus Arenimonas. The sequence continues at coordinate 4,890 of JANOJQ010000219.1, read as the reverse complement.
GCCGCCTGCGCCCGTCGGGGCTAGCCTTGCGGCATGCGCATGCCCTCCCGTTGCACCCTGTCTGCCCGCTGGGCCGTGGCGCTTTGCGCCTTCGTGCTGTGCCTGGCGCCACCGTTCGCGGCGGCCTCGCTGCCGCTGGGCCTGGGCGGCGCCAAGGGCGGCGATGCCGGCGCGCAGGAAAAGGCGCTGGCCGACGTGAAGCAGGCTGCGGCCGACGCCGAGGCCGAGGTCCAGGTGCTCGAGCAGCGGCGGCAGGCGCTGCGCGCCGAAGCGGCCAGTGCCCCCGCCCGCACCGCGGCGCTGGAGGCGGAGCTGGGCGTCGACGCCCGCAAGTCGCTGGCCGAGTGGCGCGCGCGCCTGCCGCGCACCACCAACGTGGAAACGCTGGAAAACGCGCTGGAGCAGGAACGCGTGGCCGTCAGCCAGCTGCGCGAACGCATCGGGGCGGTCACCGCGGAGCTGTCGCGTTCGCTGGCGCAGCCGCCCGGCCCCGAGACGTCCGTGGCCGACCTGCAGCGCCGCATCGACGAACTCGCCGTGCCCATCGTTGCGGTGGCGGGCGAGGCCGCCGAATTCACCCAGGCGCGCAGCCTGCGCAACGCCGCCGAACGACGGCAACTGCTCGCCGAACTCGCCCTGCGCCAGGACCAGCAGGACCTGGGCGGCCCGCGCCAGCGCCTGCAGGAGCTCGAACTGCGCGCATTGCGCCACGAACTCGACCTGCGCACGCCGCGACTGGCGCTGATGCAGCAGCGCATTGCCACCCTCGGCCGCGAGGAGCTGGAGAAACTCGCCGCCGACGTCGCGCAGCGCGCCAAGGCCTACGCCGGCCAGGAGCCCCTGGTGGCCGTAGCCGCGGCGGAAAACGTCCGCCTGGCGGACGAGCTGGTGCAGACCAACGAGCGGCTCGCCAACCGCCGCCGCTTCCTGGCCATGCAGGACCAGGCCCTGGCCCGCGACCTGGCCGGCCTGCGCGACAGCGTCGCGCGCGTGGAGCTGGGTGGCCGCAGCGAAGAGGTGGGCAACTGGCTGTGGGCCGAACTGCGCCGGCTCGAGCCCGAGGCCGTGCTGGCAGACGAGCTGGGCGAAGTCGAACAGACCCTGGGCGAACTGCGCCTGCGCATGATCGGCCTGAACGAGCTGCAGCGCGAACTGTCCGATCCCGTCCAGGCGGCGGAGCGGCTTCGCGCCAAGGCCCCCGGCGTGGACGACGACGGCCTGGTCGTGGAGACCGCCGAAGCCGACCCGCTGGAAGACCTGATGCGCGAACGCCTGGACCTCACCGATCGCCTCGAGCCGCTGATGTGGCGCCGCATCACTGCGCTGGAGCAGAGCGAGCGCAGCGTCAAGGCCCGCCTGGCCGCCAACCGCGAGCTGCGCAGCACCCTCGACCGGCACCTGCTGTGGATCCGCAGCCATCCGCCCGTGGGCGCCGCGTGGCTGGCCCAGGTGCCCGAAGGCCTGCACGACCTGGTGAAGCCGTCGCGCCTGGTGACCACGTCGGAACTGCTGCGCCGATCGTTTGCCGAATCGCCGTGGCGCTATGTCGCCAGCGCGCTGCTGGTGCTGGCGCTGCTGCTGCTGCAGCGGCGCGCGCGCGGCCGCATCGACGCGCTCGCCAACGTGGTGCGCGAGGTGCGCCTGCGCCCGACCCTGCAGGTGCTGGGCTGGACCGTGCTGGCGTCGCTGCCGTGGGCGGTGGCGCTGCTGCTGACGGGCGTGCTGCTGCAGGACCTGGGCACGCCGGGCAAATACAGCGATTCGCTGGGCCAGGCGCTGGCCGGCGTCGCGCTGCCGACCTTCACCCTGGTGTTCCTGCGCTGGCTGGTGCGCGAGCGCGGCCTGGCGCACGCGCATTTCCGCTGGAGCCGGCCGCGCCGGGAAGCGCTGGCGCGCTGGACGCCGCGCCTGATGGCGGGCCTGCTGCCGCTGTACTTCATCGTCTCGCTGGCCTTCATCCGCAACCAGGAACTGGCCATCTCGGTGCAGTCGCGCCTGGCCATGCTGGCGGCTTCGCTGCTGGCGGCGTGGGCGCTGTGGCGCCTGCTGGCGCCGGACCGGCTGATGCACGAGCGCGCCGTGGCCATCGAGCCCTCGACGCGGCGGCGCGTGCTGCGCGTGGGCCTGCCGTTCGCGCTGCTGGCCTGCGCGGCGCTGGCGATGGACGGCTACGTCTACTCGGCCGGCATGGTCTTCGGCGCCATGTTCGCCAGCATGGGCATGGTGCTGGCCGTGGCCGTGCTGGCCGGCCTGCTTTCGCGCTGGTTCGTACTGGGCGAGCGGCGCCTGGCGCTGCACCGGCTCGAGCTGCGGCGCGAAGCGCAGGCGCTGGCGCTGGCCGACGGCGCCGCGGAGTCGATCGATGGCGGTGAAGCCATCCTCCCCGACCCGGAAGAGGAGATCACCCTTGAAAAGGTCAACGCCCAGGCCCGCAGCCTGCTGCGCGCGGTCAAGCTGACGCTGCTGGTGGTGGGCCTGGCCTGGGTCTGGTCGGGGGTGCTGCCGGCGTTTGCGCGCTTCGACGAGTTCGCGCTGTGGACCATCACCGAAGCCGGCGCCGACGGCGCCGACGTGCTGGTGCCCGTCACCCTGATGGCGGTGATGCTGGGCCTGCTGGTGCTGGCGCTCACCGTGGTGGCGGCGCGCAACCTGCCGGGCCTGATCGAGATCGGCCTGCTGTCGAAGGTGAACATGGACGCGGCTTCGCGCTACGCCACCACCAGCGTGTCGCGCTACGTGATCGTGCTGGTGGGCGTGATCGTGGGCCTGGGCCTGCTGGGCCTGCGCTGGGGCCAGCTGCAGTGGATGGCGGCGGCGCTGACGGTGGGCCTGGGCTTTGGCCTGCAGGAAATCTTCGCCAACTTCGTCTCGGGCCTGATCCTGCTGTTCGAGCGGCCGTTCCGGGTCGGCGACGTCATCACCGTCAACAACCTCGACGGCACCGTGACGCGCATCCGCACCCGCGCCACCACCCTGGTGGACTTCGACAACAAGGAAATCGTGGTCCCGAACAAGACCTTCATCACCGGCCAGTTGGTGAACTGGACCCTGAGCGACGAGATCACGCGCATCACCATCAAGGTGGGCGTGGACTACGGCACCGACCCCGGGCTGGTGCATCGGCTGCTGCAGCAGGCGGCCGCGGAAAATCCGCGCGTGCTCTCCGACCGGCCGCCCACCAGCTGGCTGCTCAACTTCGGCGCCAGCACGCTCGAGTTCGAGCTGCGCATCTTCGTGGGCTCCATGGGCGACCGGCTGGCGGTGCGCAACGAGATCAACACGCGCCTGATCGAGCTGTTCCAGGAGAACGACATCGCCTTCGCCTACCCGCAGCTGGACGTGCACGTGCGTGAACTGCCCGAGCGCCCGTCCGCCGCCGAAGCCGCGCCGCCGCCCGCCGGCACCCCGGTTCGTGAGCCCGGTCCCAGCACGTGACCCTTGCCACCTGACCCTTGCAGGAGGGCCTTCAGTGGACGGGAAACCTGACGCAGGCCTTGTGCGCCGCGCACACCGCCACCATACGTAGACGCAGGGTGACGGGTCCCGCCAGCGCGGGCATCATCGGCACCTGCCACTGGCCACGCGCCTGATTCCCGGAGTTTTCCCCGATGTCACTTGACCTGTTCGACTGGTTGGCGCGCGGCTTCACGCAGGCTGCCTACTGGCAGATGGCGATCTTCTTCCTGGTCGTCACCCAGCTCACCATGATGAGCACCACGCTGTACCTGCACCGCAGTGCGGCGCACCGCGGCGTGGACTTCCACCCCGTGGTGGCGCATTGGTTCCGCTTCTGGTCCTGGCTCACCACCGCCATGGTCACCAAGGAATGGACCGCCGTGCACCGCAAGCACCACGCCAAGTGCGAAACCGCGGAAGATCCGCACAGCCCGCGCTTCCAGGGCATCCACCGCGTGCTGTGGCGCGGTGTGGAGCTTTACCAGAGCGCGCGCCTGGACAAGGCCATGCTGGAGAAGTACGGCAAGGGCTCGCCCGACGACTTCATCGAGCGCGCCGTGTACAGCCGCGTGCCGTTCATGGGACCGGTGCTGATGCTGGTGATCGACGTGCTGCTGTTCGGCATCCCGGGCGTGGCGATCTGGGCGCTGCAGATGATGTGGATGCCGTTCTGGGCCGCCGGCGTGATCAACGGCCTGGGCCACTGGTGGGGCTACCGCAACTTCGACACCGCCGACACCGCCACCAACCTCACGCCCTGGGGCGTGTGGATCGGCGGCGAAGAGCTGCACAACAACCACCACGCGTTCCCGAGCTCGGCGAAGTTCGCGCTGCGCAAGTACGAGTTCGACATCGGCTGGGCCGTGATCAGCGGCCTGCGCGCGCTGGGCCTGGCCAAGGTGCTGCGGGTGGCGCCCGAGCTCGACGTGCGCCCGAACATCCATGTGCCCGACGCCGACACCATGCGCGCCGTGATGGCGCACCGCTGGCAGGTGGCCACCGATTATTTCCAGATCGTGCTCAAGCCGCACCTCAAGGCCGAGGCCGCCGACCTGCCGCGCCGCCTGCGCCGCGCCTTCCGCAGCGAGGGCAAGTGGCTGGACGAGGCGCACCGCGCGCGCTTCAGCGCCTGGATCGCCGAGCGCCCCAACACCGCGCGCCTGATGGAGTTCCGCACCCGCCTGCTGGCGATCTACGAGATCAAGAGCGCCGAAGCCGAAGCCAAGATGGACGCCCTGCGCGCCTGGTGCGCCGAGGCCGAGGCTTCGGGCGTGCGCCAGCTCGAGGAATTCTCGGTGCGGCTCAAGGGCTACTCGATGGTGCCCGCGCGCGCCTGATCGTGTGTAGGAGGGCCATCATGCCCGATGCACATCCCCGAAAAACAAAGGGCCATAAGGCCCTCCATCACGGGGTAACGCAGCGCGCGCGCGTTTT
>JANOJQ010000218.1:0-8372 GCA_031418815.1 Lysobacteraceae bacterium | reverse complement strand
CGGGCGGCCGTTCGGCCGCTTATGTTTGTTCAATTGTTGAACTCTGGGGAGGGTTTACATGTTCGAGCAATACGGTATGCACCTCGCGCTGGCCTGTGCGGCCATCGCCATCCTTTACGGCATCGTCGTCGCGAAATGGATCGTCGGCCAGCCGGCCGGCAACGAGAAGATGCAGAGCATCGCCGCGGCCATCCAGGAGGGCGCCGGCGCCTACCTGCGCCGCCAGTACCGCACCATCGCCATCGTCGGCGTCATCCTGTTCCTGGTGATCGGCTTCGTGCCGCAGCTGGGCTGGCCCACCGCCATCGGCTTCGCCATCGGCGCGGTGCTGTCGGGCCTGGCCGGCTTCATCGGCATGTTCGTCTCGGTGCGCGCCAACGTGCGCACGGCGCAGGCGGCCACGGTGAGCCTCAACTCCGCGCTCAACGTCAGCTTCAAGGGCGGCGCCATCACCGGCATGCTCGTGGTGGGCCTGGGCCTGCTGGGCGTGGCGGGCTACTTCTGGTACGTGCTGGGCGGTTCGGGCGCGCAGACCGCGGAAGCGGTGAACGCCGCGCTGCAGCCGATGATCGGCCTGGCCTTCGGCAGTTCGCTGATCTCGATCTTCGCGCGCCTGGGCGGCGGCATCTTCACCAAGGGCGCCGACGTCGGCGCCGACCTGGTGGGCAAGGTGGAAGCCGGCATCCCCGAGGATGACCCGCGCAACCCGGCGGTGATCGCCGACAACGTGGGCGACAACGTCGGCGACTGCGCCGGCATGGCGGCCGACTTGTTCGAAACCTACGCCGTCACCGTGATCGCTTCGATGCTGATCGCGGGCATCGTCTTCGCCGAGTACGGCTGGGCGGGCGTGATGTATCCGATGGTGCTGGGTGCGGTGTCCATCCCGGCCTCGATCATCGGCACCTTCTTCGTCAGTGCCCGCGAGGGCGGCAAGATCATGAACGCGCTTTACCGCGGCCTGGCCGTTTCCGGCGTGCTGGCGGCGGCTGCGTTCTACTGGGTCAGCAACGAGATGTTCAGCCCCGAGCAGGCCATGCCGCTGTTCTACTGCGCCATCATCGGCCTGGTGCTGACGGCGGCCATGGTGGTGATCACCGAGTACTACACCGCCACCGAATACGGCCCGGTGCAGCAGGTGGCCAAGGCCTCGGAAACCGGCCACGGCACCAACGTCATCGCCGGCCTGGCGGTGTCGATGAAGTCCACCGCGGCGCCGGTGCTGGCCGTGGCGGCCGCCATCTGGTGCTGCTATGAAATCGCCGGCCTGTACGGCATCGCCATCGCGGCCACGTCCATGCTGTCCATGGCGGGCATGATCGTCGCGCTGGACGCCTACGGCCCGATCACCGACAACGCGGGCGGCATCGCCGAGATGTCGGGCATGGACAAGGAAATCCGCAAGACCACCGACGCCCTGGACGCCGTGGGCAACACCACCAAGGCGGTGACCAAGGGTTATGCGATCGGCTCGGCCGGCCTGGCCGCGCTGGTGCTGTTCGCCGACTACTCGCACAAGCTCAGCGAGAAATACGCCGGCACCGACCAGGTGGTGAACTTCTCGCTCGACAACCCGGACGTGGTGATCGGCCTGATGATCGGCGGCATGATCCCCTACCTGTTCGGCGCCTTCGCCATGCAGGCGGTGGGCCGTGCGGCGGGCGCGGTGGTGGAGGAAGTGCGGCGCCAGTTCCGGGAAATCCCCGGCATCATGGAAGGCACCGGCAAGCCCGAGTACGACAAGGCCGTGGACCTGCTGACCAAGTCGGCCATCCGCGAAATGATCATCCCCTCGATGCTGCCGCTGTTCATCCCGATCATCGTCGGCGTCACGCTGGGCGCGGACGCGCTGGGCGGCCTGCTGATGGGCACCATCGTGACGGGCCTGTTCGTCGCCATCTCCATGTGCACCGGCGGCGGCGCCTGGGACAACGCCAAGAAGTACATCGAGGAAGGCCACCACGGCGGCAAGGGCAGCGAAGCCCACAAGGCCGCGGTCACCGGCGACACCGTCGGCGACCCGTACAAGGACACCGCCGGCCCGGCCATCAACCCGCTGATCAAGATCATCAACATCGTGGCGCTGCTGCTGATTCCGCTGCTTTAAGCCACGGCGCCCGGCCTTGCGCCGGGTGGCCTGGAACCGAGAAGCCCCGGCTACGGCCGGGGCTTTTCTTTGGGCGACTTCCTGCCCGGCGACAGCTGGCCTCGGCGCAGCAGGCGCTCGGTGCGCATCACGTGCACGATGAAAACGCGTTCACCGTCACCCCGATAGAAAACGCGGCACGGCGGCTCGACCACGTGCCGGTAGCGCGACCGTTTCAGTTCCGGTGGGCGAGGCCCGCCTTCCGGATGCGTGGCCAGTTGCCCTGCGTGCGCCAGGACGCGCCGGACGAGCTCGGCGGCGACCGGCGGATTCTCGAGGGCAATGAAGTCGGCGATTGCCTCCAAGTCCGCCAGCGCCGGCTTCGACCAGATTACTTCAGCCATCGCGCCAAGCGCGTCCTCGCTTGGGCTTGGGTAGCAACGCGGCCTTGGGAAATCGCCTGCTCGCCGCGCGCAATGCCTTCGAGCAGGCCCATGCGCTGCTGCATCAGCTGGTAGGTCTCGACATCCACGAGGTAGGCGCTCGGCAAGCCGTGCTGCGTGATGAAGATGGGCTGCTTGTCGCGCTCGATGTCCGAGAGCAGTTCGGTGGCCTGCCGCTTGAGGGTGGTGACGCGTTCGGTGCGCATGGAGTGACACTAAAGTAGCACTTTGCCCGCCGCAAGCCGGAAGGCATATCCGCATTTCGGCATTTCGGCATTTCGGCATTTCGTAACAATTCAGCCGCCGACAAGGCTTTGTGTTGGGCCGGAATTTAGCCAATTCCCGCGGTTAATCCTGTTTGTACCAATTTACTACCAATTGACATATATTTCGTTAGCAGATCGGTAGGAACGCCATGAAGCTCCCCGTCCCGGCCCCATCCCTCTCCTTCCTGATCCAGAAGCATCAGGCAAGCATTCGCCAGATCCTCGCCTTGCGCCTGGGCGCCGAGGTCAAGGGTCAATACGAGCACTGGGACCACCTTCGCCACCTCACCCCGCCCGAGGGCCTGGATGCCGAGCAGTGGTGGCTGGGCATCAAACTGGCCCGCAACGCGGCCAGAAAGGAACTGCCGCTGCGGGAAAAGGCAGGCACGCCATTCGGCATTGCGCTGAGCGATGGGATCCAGCGCCGGCTGTTCATGGTCGCGCGCGATGCCGCCGGGGCGCTGCGAGGCACGGACGCCATCCCGTCCGTCGCCATGCAGGAACAGTACCTCGTCCGATCGCTGATGGAAGAGGCGATGACGTCTTCCCAGCTGGAAGGCGCCTCGACCACGACATCCATCGCCAAGGAAATGCTCCGGTCAGGGCGGCCGCCGCAGGACCACAGCGAGCGAATGATCGTCAACAACTACGTGGCGATGCGCGAACTCAAGCGCTGGCTCGACAAACCGCTCACGCCGAACGTGGTGTTCGAGATCCATCGCCTGTTGACCGTTGGCACGATGCAGAACGACGCCGAGGCGGGCCGCTTCCGCACCCAGGGCGAAAAGATCGAGGTGCTGGACCACGCCACCGGCACGGTGCTCCACGTCCCGCCACCCGCGTCCGAATTGCCGACGCGGCTCCAGGCACTCTGTGACTTCGCCAATCAAGGGGACGATGGCGAGAGCTTCGTGCACCCGGTCGTCCGCGCCATCCTTGTGCACTTCATGATCGGCTACGACCATCCGTTCGTGGATGGCAACGGCAGGACGGCCCGGGCGCTTTTCTACTGGTCGATGCTGCGTTCCGGCTTCTGGATGACGGAGTACTTCTCCATCTCCAGCATCCTCAGGAAAGCCCCGTCGCAGTACGTGCGCTCCTACCTGCAGGCCGAATCGGACGATGGTGATGTGAGCTATTTCGTTGCACACCAGCTTGACGTCGTGCTCAAGGCCATCGAGGGCGTGCATGGCTACATCGCCCGGAAGCAGCGCGCCCAGCGCGATGCGGAGACGCTGCTCAGACCCGGAAGCAAATTGGCCCGGCAGCTCAACCATCGGCAGCGCGCCGTGCTGCTGAACGCCATGAAGCACCCGGGCAAGGCATTCACCATCGCGGTTCACCAGCGCAGCCACGACATTGCCTACGACACGGCGCGCTCCGACCTGTTGGGCCTGGTGAAGTCCAGGCTAATGGCCAAGCACAAGCAGGGAAAGGCATTCGTCTTCCTCGCCAGGCCCGACCTGTCGGCAAGGCTCGACGCTTGATCCGGCCCCGCCGGACGGCCTAGGCTGCGCGCGTCCTGGACAGGCCGGCACCCAGCCGGATCGCCAGCCACGCCATCGGCAAATAGGCCACCAGCAGGTCCAGCGCCATGAACCACGCCGGCGCGGGAATCATGAAGCAGGCCGCGATGCCGCCGATCAGGAACAGCACGCCGATCGCATACGCGAACCGCGCCTTGTGGCTGGCCGCCACCAGGTAGGCCACGAACGCGCCCACCCCCGTGCCCAGCGCATGCGCCAGGAAGGGTGTGACGAAGTGCCGCGGTTCGAACAGCGCGATGCCGGCGGCCAGGCCCTCGGGCGTGCTCAGGTCAACGCCCGCGGGCGGCGGGATCAGCGACGGCCCGAAGGTGATGATGGCCATGTTGACCACGCTGCCCAGGACGATGCCGGCGAGCACGGCGGCGATGTTGCGAACCAGTCTGATCATGTCGTGTCTCCTTCCGAAACCGGAACGCGGGCGATGTGCTCGGTCTTGCGGCCGCCGAACGCGTCGAAGATGCGGCGGTGCGCCCGGTACGACCAGGCATCGTCGCGCTCGTAGTAGCCCGCCACCCAGGCCTGCAGGTTGGCCAGCATGGCGTCCTGCGCCTGCCTGCTGGCGTACTTGTGCGGCTCCCACGGCCGGTGCCGGTTGTGATCGAGGCAGGCCGCCAACCCCGGGTTGAGGAACACCAGCTCGGTGCACCTGCCCGCGGCGGACTGCACCAGCTCGCCGTAGCAGCCCTCGATCACCCAGCATTCGTGGCCATCAAGGAACTGCTGCAGCGACGCGGCGATGGCCTCGGGCGCGCGCGGCACGGCGATCTTCCCGGGCTCCCAGACGATCGAATCCAGGTCCAGGTGGGCCAGCCCGTGCGTCTTCGCCAGGCGCGCGGCCAGCGTGGACTTGCCGGAACCCGAATTGCCGAACACCAGCACTCTCATTGCGCGGCCTCGTCCACGCGCCGCCACTGGCGATGGGCGGCGAGACAGGCCGCGCCGAACACCGCCTCGATGGCCGCGCCCGCCGCCACGATCACCACCGCCGCAGCACCCAGCCACGCCAGCGCGAATCCGGCGCCGGCCAGCGCCAGCCCCAGCGCCCAATACAGCCGCATCCCGAACAGCGTGCCGAACACCAGGTAGCGACCACCGATCACCAGCAGCATCGCCGCGAAGAACCACGCGGGCTGCTGCAGCCCGAGCCCATAGGCCAGCGGCAGGCAGAAGATCAGCCAGAACGTGCTGGCGCCCGCCAGCAGCCCGAGCGGATTGCCTTTCGCGTGGCTGCCCGGGGCGCCGAGCAGGCGACAGATCAGCACGCCCACCGGATGGATCAGCATGCCGCCGACCAGCAGCACCCAGATGGCCTTCTGCGGCGACACCAGCGCGGCGGTGGCCGCTGCGGCGGTCCAGGCCAGCGCCGAGGCGAGGATGCCGGCGGCGCCGCTGTAGTAGCCGCGCCGCATGTCGGACTGGGCGTTCGTTACCGTCAGGTCCATCGCTCGGTTTCCATGGGGAGGGACTGAATGTCGCCCTCAGGCAGACGATGATCGCGACGGCGTGCGCTCACGGCGCAGCACGAGCGTGACCACCAGCCAGGCCGCCAGCGCCGCCAGGGCCGGCACGACGTGCAAGTTGAGGCTGAGCAGGATGTAGGTTCCGAAGATGACGCTGCCCGCGGACGCCAGGACGCGGTTTTTGCGGTTGGGCTCAAGCCGCTCGCCCGTCAGCATCCACTTCATGAGCGGCGCTTCCAGCGCTCGCGGCGTCAGCCAGGCCATCACCAACGCCAACAGGCCGAAGACGATCAGGAGTGTCGCCATGGCCATCGCGGCGTACTTCATCCACTCCATGACAACGACTCCGGCAACGATTCAAACCCGCTGGTCCTGGAAGACCTGGACTTCTGCGCCACCATCAGCAAGGTGCGTGTTGGCGCAGTAGGCGTGGAAACGCACCTTGCCGCTGGACTTGCGGTAAAGGACGGCAGCTTGGCCATGCGGTTCCCCCGGACTGTGGCCGATGATTGGGCGGCAGCCACCGCGAGTCAACCGTCGCCGCGCGGCCCGTCGATCCCTGCGCGCCGACGCCGGCATCCCGGTGGGCTACGCCCCCTGCCGGTAGCGCTGCAGCCGCTGCGCGAGCGTGCCGGTATGCAGCTCGAACAGGTGGTTGTCGAAATCGTGGAAGTACAGCGACTCACCCTCCCCGTCGACGCGCGGCCGCGGCGGCCGCACCTCCACGCCCAGCGCCCGAAGACGCGCCTCGAACGCCGGCAGATCGGCAGCCTCCACCTTGAAGGCCACATGGCCATAGCTGCGCGCGGCGGGTGGCTCACCCTGCATGGCGGCGATCCAGGTGCCGCCGAGCAGGAAGAACCGCTCCGGCGAAAGCGAGAACGACGTGCCGCCGCTGTCGTAAACCTCCTCCGCACCGAGCCCCTCGCACAGCAGGCGGGCCATGCGCTCGAGGTCGCGGACGATGAAAGTGATGTGGCTGATGCCTTGGATTTGCATGGTCAGATGTTCCAGAACAATGACGCCGGCGCGTCCGGGCGAGCTACCGTCCTGCCGCGGCAGAACCGGCGCAGGGGCATCCAGGCCGGTCACCAAGCGGCGTGGCGAACGTCACCCGCTGCCTCCTGGCTGGGCTTGCGCATCAACTGCCGGTCTATTCGCGCCGAAATGGCGAAAAACAACGAACGTCATGGCGACGGCCAAGACCAACCACTTCAGCGAAAACAGAAGCAGCGCAAGCAGCGTCAACAGCCCGGGCTCACCCTCCCTCCCCAGCAGCCGAAGCAGCGACAGCGAGGGATAGGCCGCCACCAAGGCCCAGACGCTAAGCGCCACGAACACATAGCGACTCCAGGCCAGGTCCTTCAGAAGCGAATAGCCCGCCAGCGACAGGCCAAGGCCGAGACACAGCGTGAATGAGTAGCCCAGCGCCTTCCCGGCAGCGCCACCCAGCACCAGGAACACCGCGCCGAACAGCGATGCGGCCAGCAGAACAATGCCCACTGCCAGAAGGATCTTGGCGAGTACGCCAACGAAGTGATCAGGCTTGGTGGTCATGCTGCGTTCCTGGAGTCCGGCATGGTGGAGACGATCAAGGTATCTGCGCGACGGCCCGCATGCCAGTCCTGTTCGAATGCGGCGCAACGCCTGCGCTCATTCCTTCCCATGGCCGGTTCAACTGACAAACAGGTCCGCCAGCTTGCCCAAGCTGGACACCTCGCTGCGGTAGAACTCGGTGTAGCCGCACCGCTCGCAGCTGACCGCATCAAAGCGCGCGTTGCTGAACTCGAACGCCGCCGATATCCCGCCGGCCGATCCCCTGAGCTGGCCGTGGATGGACATGGCGCCGGAACACTTCGGGCACTTCGGGTCCAGCCGCAGCGGGCGGCCCGCCTTCGCCGCCTGCTCGCGCATGTGCTGGTCGACGGTCTCCTCGTTGGCATCCTCGGGGCAACCACACGTCGGGCAAAGCGACATGCCCGCGGGAACGGTTTGCCGGCAGGCGGGGCAGATCCAGGGAAATTCGCTCACTCGTCAGACACCTTTGCTGGGAACCGCATGACACCCCGCCACAAGCCGGGAGGTCAAGCACTCGGCGCACGCGAAGCGGCGTCGGGCGTCATGTCAGGCCACCCTCAGAGATCGAAGAAGTCGAAGATGGACAAATCGATATCCGGGAACTCGAGCCAGGAGAGATCGAAGTCGAACCAGTCCGAGGATTCACCCTTGGCTACGGATTCGAGCATCTCCCGCTTCATGGCGAGATAGTCACACGCTTCGCCGGCGGCGGCGTGGAGGCGATCGAAGTCGACGTGCGTGTTGAACAGCGCGTGCGACCAACAGGCGACGTCCACCGATATCTGGCAGCGCTCGTTCGCCGCGCGCACCTGCGGCACGGTGTAGAAATTCCGCTTGCCGTGATGGCGAACCAAGTCGTCGCCCACGCGCTTGGCCTGCGCCTTCTTATCACGTGGACTGAGGGCGCAGGGGGCGGAGGGGGCGGAGGGGGCGGAGGGGGCGGAGGGGGCGGAGGGGGCGGAGGCGATGGTTTCGGTCATGGCCCGACGGTT
>JANOJQ010000217.1:0-5861 GCA_031418815.1 Lysobacteraceae bacterium | reverse complement strand
GCGAGGCCATCGCCCGCGCGTTGACGCCCCTCACCAACCCGCTGTTGCGTGGCCCGCTGCGGCGCTATCGCGGCATTGCCGCCGCCGACGTGGCCGCCGCGGCCGTGGCGCTGATGGGCCGGGATGAAGCCGGCCGGCATGTCCACCAGAACGCCGACCTGGTGGCGTTGGCCGCTACTTAGCCGCGGACAGGCCCACGCGCAGCAGCTTGCCCTTCGCGTCGTCGGTGAGCAGGTACAGATAGCCGTCCGGGCCCTGGCGCACGTCACGGATGCGCTCGCCGAAATCCACCAGCAGCGGCTCTTCGCCAATCACCTTGTCGCCGTCGAGCGTCAGCCGCACCACGCGCTGGAAGGCCAGCGCGCCGACGAACAGGCTGCCCTGCCATTCGGGGAAACGCTCGGCCGTGTAGAAGGCCAGGCCGCTGGGCGCGATGGACGGCGTCCAGGAATGGATCGGCTGCTCCATGCCGGGCGCCGTCTTCTCGCCCGAGCCGATCGGCTGGCCGTTGTAGTTGATGCCCAGCGTGATCACCGGCCAGCCGTAGTTGCGGCCCGCCTGCGGGATGTTGAGTTCGTCGCCGCCGCGGGCGCCGTGCTCGGTCTGCCACAGCGCGCCCGTCACCGGATGCAGCGCCGCACCCTGGGCATTTCGGTGACCGTACGACCACACCGCTGGAATCGCATCCTCGCGGCCCACGAACGGGTTGTCGGCCGGGATGCTGCCGTCACGATGGATACGGAAAATCTTGCCTTGGCCCTTGTCCAGGCGCTGCGGGTTGTCCCAGTTGCCGCGGTCGCCGCTGGTCACGTACAGCCGGCCTTCGCGGTCGAACACCAGGCGCGATCCGAAGTGCTGGCCGGCTTCGAGCTTGGGCTCCTGGCGGAAGATGACCGCGACGTCGGTGAGCGCCGCGCCGTTGAACCGGCCGCGCGCGACCGCCGTGCCGCCACCGCCTTCACCGGGCTCGCTGTAGCTCAGGTACACCCAGGGGTTGCTGGCGAAGTCGGGGTCCAGCGCCACGTCCAGCAGGCCGCCCTGGCCCTTGCCGTAGACCGCCGGGACGCCGGACACCGGCGCCGACACCGCACCGTCGGCGGAGACGATGCGCAGGCGGCCGGGCCGCTCGGTGACCAGCAGGCGGCCATCGGGCAGGAACGTCATGCCCCACGGATGCTCCAGGCCCTCCGCGACCGTGGTGATGTCCAGACCCTGGTAAACCGTGGTGGCTGGCGGGACAGCGGGCCTGGCGGCATCGGCGGGTTCACGGGCGCCGCAGGCGGCGCAGGCCAGGACAACCAGGGTCGCGAGAGCGGATTTCATCGAAGTAGTCCTTTCGGGAGCGGATGGGTTCAACGCAGCAGCGGCGCGAGCGCCGGCCACACGTGGTCGCGCAGCCTGGGCTGGGCAGCGGCGACCGGATGCAGGTTGTCGGACTGGAAGGCGCTGCGGTCGGTGGCGATGGGCTCGAGCAGGAAAGGCAGCAGGGCCGTGCCGTGCACCTTGGCCAGTTCGCTGTAATTGCGCTCGAAGCCCTGGGTGTACTGCGGCCCGAAGTTGGGCGGCATGCGCATGCCCAGCAGCAGCACGCGGGCGCCGGCCTTCTTGGACGCAACGATCATTCGCTCGAGGTTGGCGCGGGTCTGGGCCAGCGGCAGGCCGCGCAGGCCGTCGTTGGCGCCCAGCTCGATCACCACCACCGACGGCTTGTGCCGCGCCAGCTCGCCGGCGATGCGGCTGGCGCCGCCGGCGGTGGTTTCACCGCTGATGCTGGCATTGGCCACGCGCCAGCCGGGATGCCGGGCCTTGAGACGCGCATCGGTGAGCGCCACCCAGCCCTGGGCAGGCGTGAGGCCGTAGGCGGCCGAGAGCGAATCACCCATGACCAGTACCTTGCGCACTGGCGCCGGCGGGGCCGCCAGGGCGACAACGGCAGGCAGGGCGAGCGCCAGCAGCAGGGCCATGACGCCCCGTTGAACCTTGGCCCGCCATGCTCCATATCTTGATGACATTGATTCGAACTCCATCATTTGAGGATTGCCATGGCCGACAGCCACGCGTTACCCGCCGCCGCCCAGGCCCTGCGTGCCGAAGGCCTGGGAAAGCGGGTCCCGTTGCCGTCGGGACAGCTCACTATCCTCGATGGGGTCGGTTTTACCATCGCCAAGGGTGAAGCCGTCGCGATAGTCGGGGCCTCGGGTTCAGGAAAGAGCACGCTGCTGTCGCTGCTGGCCGGACTGGACGTGCCCAGCGAAGGCTCGGTGACGCTGGACGGCGCGCCGCTTTCGGCCCTGGACGAGGATGGCCGGGCCAAGGTCCGCGGGGCGAAGGTCGGCTTCGTGTTCCAGAGCTTCCAGCTGCTGCCGTCCCTGACGGCGCTCGAAAACGTGATGCTGCCGCTCGAGCTGCGCGGCGACGCCGACGCCGAAGGGCCGGCGCGAGCCATCCTGGCCCAGGTGGGGCTGGGCGAGCGCCTGGGCCACTATCCGCGCCAGCTCTCGGGCGGTGAGCAGCAGCGCGTGGCGATCGCGCGCGCCTTCGTCACGCGGCCGGCGGTGCTGTTCGCCGACGAGCCCACCGGCAACCTCGACACCACCACGGGCCAGGCCATCGTGGACCTGCTGTTCGACCTCAACCGCGTCGCCGGGACCACCCTGGTGCTGGTGACCCACGACGAGCGCCTCGCCGCGCGCTGCGGCCGCGTGCTGCGGCTGGACTCCGGCCGCCTGGTGTCGGCATGAAGCTGGCCCGACTGGCCTGGCGCCAGCTGCGGCGCGACCTCGCCTCGGGCGACGTGCGCATCCTGCTGGCCGCGCTCGTGCTGGCGGTGATGGCGGTCAGCTCGGTTGGCTTCGTCACCGATCGCGCCGAGCGCGCCCTGGCCCTGGAGGCCAACCGCTTGCTGGGCGGTGACGCCGTGCTGCGCGCCGATGCGCCGATCACCGGCGTGTTGCGCGATGCCGCTTCGGCCACGGGCCTCAAGCAGACGGAAACGCTGAACTTCCCGAGCATGATCCGCGCTGGCGACGCGCTGCGCCTGGGCGACCTGAAGGCGCTGGGCGAAGGTTTCCCGCTGCGCGGCAGCTTCCGCCTGCTCGACCCGGCCACCGGCCAGGAAAGCACCGCCGGCAGCGTGCCGGCACCGGGCACGGTCTGGCTCAGCCGCGCGGGCGCCGATGCGCTGGGCGCCCGGGTGGGCGATGCCATTGGCGTCGGCACCAGCGAGCTTCGCCTGGCCGCACTGGTGGTGCAGGAGCCCGACGCCGCGCTGGACTACTTCAACACCGCGCCGCGGGTCTTCCTCAACCTGGCCGACATCCCCGCCACCGGGCTGGTGCAGGAGGGCAGCCGCATCACCTACCGGCTCGTGGTCGCCGGCGATGCCACGGCCGTCGAGGCCTTCAACGCCACCGCACGCGACAACCTTGGGCGCGGGCAGCGGCTTGAAACCGCGGCGTCCGCGCGCCCCGAGATCCGCCGTGCGCTCGACCGCGCCGACCGCTTCCTGGGCCTGGCCGCGCTGGTTTCGGTGGTGCTGGCCGCCGTCGCCGTGGCCATGGCCGCACGCCGGCACAGTGCCCGCCACCTGTCGGGTTCGGCGGTGATGCGCTGCCTGGGCGCGAGCCAGAACACGCTGGTCGGCATCCACGCCGGCGAGCTGCTGATGCTGGGCCTGCTGGGCAGCAGCATCGGCATCGCGCTGGCGTTCGGGCTGCAGTGGCTGGTGGCCGACTGGCTCACCAGCGCGCTGAAACTCTCGATTCCCGGCGCCGGCTGGCGGCCGGTGCTGGAAGGCTTCGGCGTTGGCCTGACGGTGCTGCTGGCCTTCGGCGTGCCGCCGGTGCTGGCGCTCCGGCGCGTGCCGGCGCTGCGCGTCCTCCGGCGCGACCTCGACCCCACCGAACCCAGCGCCTGGCTGGTCGCACTGGCCGGCTTCAGCGGGCTGGCGCTGCTGCTGTGGTGGAAGGCCGGCTCGGCCGAACTGGGCACGGCGATGCTGCTGGGCATCGTTGCCACGCTGGCGGTGTTGGCGGGCCTGGCCTGGGTGCTGATCGCGCTGCTGCGGCGGGTTCGCTCACGCCTGCGCGGGCCTTGGCGCTACGGCTTGGCCAACGTCAGCCGTCGCGCGGCGGCGAGCATCGCGCAAGTGTCCGCGCTGGGCCTGGGGCTGATGGCGCTGCTGCTGCTCACCTTCGTGCGCACCGACCTGCTGGACCGCTGGCGCAACGCGCTGCCGGTGGACGCGCCCAACCGCTTCATCATCAACGTGCAGCCCGACCAGGTCGACCCGGTGCTGGCCTTCCTCACCGCCCAGGGCGTGTCCGAGCCCGAGCTGTTCCCGATGATCCGCGCCCGCCTGGATGAAGTGAACGGCCGGCCGGTCCAGGCCGAATCGCTGGGCGAGGAGGGCGGCCGCGCCCGGCGCATGGCCGACCGCGAGTTCAACCTGTCGTCGGCGGCGTCGCTGCGCAAGGACAACGAAATCACCGCCGGCGAATTCTGGACCGGCCGCGTGCCGGCCGAGCCCGAGCTGTCGGTCGAGGAGGACTTCGCCACCACGCTGGGCTGGAAGCTCGGCGACACGGTGACGTTCGACATCGCGGGCTCGCCCTACACGGGCCGCATCACCAGCCTGCGCAAGATCGATTGGGAAAGCTTCCGGCCGAACTTCTTCGTCATCGGCTCGCCCGGCTCACTCGATGCGTTCTCGGGCAGCCACATCACGGCGGTTAACGTGCCGCCGGACCGCACCCGGTTCACCAGCGAACTGGTGGACGCGTTCCCGAACCTGTCGGTGGTGGACATCGACGCGGTGCTCGACCAGGTGCGCGGCACGGTGGAACAGGTTTCGACCGTGGTCGAGGCGGTGTTCTATTTCTCGCTGGCGGCCGGCGTGCTGGTGCTGCTGGCCGCGGTGAGCGCCAGCCAGGACGAGCGCCTGCTCGAGGGCGGCGTGATGCGCGTGCTGGGCGGCAGCCGGAGCCAGCTGCGCTGAGCCCAGGTGTCGGAGTTCTCGGCCATCGGCCTGCTGTCGGGCGTGGTGGCGGCCATTGCGGCCTCGGTGCTGGCGGGCGTGGTGGCCAAGCAGGCCTTCGACCTGCCCTGGACACCGGACCCGGCGCTGGCGCTGACCGGCGCCGCCATCGGCACGGTGGCCGCCCTGTTGGCGGGCCTGGCGGCGACGCGGCGGGTGCTGGATGCGCCGCCGTCCGTCACCCTGCGCGAGCTGCAGGAATGAAGGTCAGTAGACCCAGATCGCCATAGCGAACAGCACCAGCATCGAGAACGCCAGCAGCAGCTTGAGCAGGGCGCCC
Organism: Lysobacteraceae bacterium; assembly: GCA_031418815.1. Taxonomy (GTDB): domain Bacteria; phylum Pseudomonadota; class Gammaproteobacteria; order Xanthomonadales; family Xanthomonadaceae; genus Arenimonas. The sequence goes on along the minus strand of JANOJQ010000217.1, from coordinate 546 downwards.
AGGACGATGCCCAGCCACGTGCCCAGGCCGATCTTGGACGCGTCGCGCCAGGCGCGGCCGTGGGCCATCTCGCCCAGCGACGCGCCCAGGAACGGGCCGGCCACCAGGCCGGGGACGCCGAAGAAGATGCCCGCGAAGCCACCGATGCCGGCGCCCCACAGGCCCTTGTTCGAGGCGCCCGAGCGCTTGGCGCCGATCACGCTCGACAGCAGGTCCACGGCGATGGACAGCAGCACCAGCACGCCCAGCGCCGTAAGCGTGCCGCCACCAATATGGGTGAAGCCACCGGCCCATGCGGCCAGCAGCATGCCGGCGAACATCACGGGCAACCCGGGCAATACCGGCAGGATCGTGCCCAGCAGGCCGATCACGATCAGCACGCCGGCGATGAGGTAGTAAATCGAGGTGTTGTCCATGGCGCGAGCATAGCAAGCGCTGGCCGCGCAAAAAAAACGGTTCTTCTCCCAAGTCCGGGACTGGCGCCGCCGACACCGTGGATGCGCCGCCGACACCGCGGAAGCGAGGGGCACGTCCTGCTCAGTGAAG
>JANOJQ010000216.1:0-10067 GCA_031418815.1 Lysobacteraceae bacterium | reverse complement strand
GCTGCTGACCGCGCCCTTCCATGCCCATGGTGCCGGCATGAAGATGGTGCTGGCCCCGGCGAACCTCGGCCTCAATGTCATCGAATACCTGTCCAAGCCGGTCAGCCTGGCCATGCGTCTGTTCGGCAACATGTTCGCCGGCGAGCTGGTGTTCCTGCTGATCGCGCTGCTGGGCGCGGCGGGCGGCCACTTCATCATGGAAGTCGGCGGCTTCGCCGGCACCGCCGGCGGCATCCTGGCCTTCCTGGGCGCCGTGATCGCGGGCGCCGGCTGGTCCATCTTCCACATCCTGGTGATCACCCTCCAGGCGTACATCTTCATGATTCTCACCGTGGTCTATCTCTCGATGTCCACGGAAGCGCACTGATCCACCCCTATCGCTTTCCCCTTAACCTGACTCTGTAAAAAAGGACTGCACCATGGACATGACCCTCGTCGCCGCCATCCAGAGCTACACCGCGCTCGCCATCGGCATCATCATCGGCCTGGGCGCGCTCGGCGCCTGCATCGGTATCGGCATCATGGGCTCGAAGTTCCTCGAGAGCGCCGCGCGCCAGCCGGAGCTGGTCCCGATGCTGTCGGGCCGCATGTTCCTGCTCGCCGGCCTGATCGACGCCGCCTTCATCATCGGCCTGGCCATCGCGCTGTTCTTCGCGTTCGCCAACCCGCTGCTCGACGCCGCGAAGGCTGCCGTCGGCGCGTAAGGGTTACCTGTCTCCTCGTGCCGGCCCAGTGCCGGCATGGGGAACGTCGCCCCTTAGCCCGCGGAGTAAACGCATGGATATCAACGCCACTTTCATCGGGCAGGCCCTCGCTTTCGCGATCCTGATCTGGTTCTCGTACAAGTTCGTCTGGCCGCCGATGATGGGCGCCATCGAAGAGCGCCAGAAGAAGATCGCCGAAGGCCTCGAAGCCGCCGATCGCTCCAAGAAGGATCTCGCCCAGGCCGAAGAGAAGGTCAACGAGGTCCTGCGCGAAGCCCGCACCAAGGCCAACGAGATCATCGACCAGGCGAGTGTCCGGGCGAACCAGATCGTCGAGCAGGCCAAGGTCGAGGCGATCGTCGAAGCCGGCCGCCAGAAGGCGCTCGCCGTCGCCGAGATCGAGTCCGCCGCCAACCGTGCGAAGGAAGACCTGCGTCACCAGGTGTCCGCGCTCGCCGTTGCCGGTGCCGAAAAGCTGATCCGTCGCGAGATCGACGGCAACGTCCACAAGGCGCTGCTGGACGAGCTGGCGGCCGAGATCTGAGACCGAGCCTGACATGAGCCAAGCCCTCACCCTCGCCCGTCCCTACGCCCGCGCTGCCTTCGCGATGGCGCAGGAAGGCGGTCGTTTGCCGCAGTGGTCGCAGATGATCGGCTTCGCTGCCGAAGCCTCCGCGGTCCCGCAGGCCCACGACGCGCTGCGCCATCCCCTGGCCAAGGCCGAAGCGCTGGTCGACCTGCTGCTGCCCCCGGGCGACAGCGACCCGACCTTCCGCCGGTTCCTGGTGGAGTTGGCCGGCAATCGTCGCCTGGTGCTGCTGCCGGAAATCTCCGGGCTGTTCGAACAGCTGCGCGCCGATGCCGAGCGCCGGGTCAAGGCCACGGTGACGTCGGCCGAACCGCTGGACGAAGCCATGCTGTCGAAGCTGCGCGAATCCCTTCGCAAGCGCTTCGGCCGCGAGGTGGACGTCACCACGGCGGTCGACGCGGCGCTGATCGGCGGCGCGGTGATCGACACCGGCGACATCGTCATCGATGGCTCCCTCCGCACGAAGCTGGCGCGCCTCGGGGCGGCGCTGGCGAACTGAATCCGTTTTTCCTTTGAACCAAGCGCCGGCGCGAGCCGGACGACCCAGGGATATCCCCATGCAGACGCTCAACCCGTCCGAAATCAGCGAACTCATCAAGAGCCGCATCGAGAACGTCAAGCTGGCCGCCGAAGCCCGCAACGAAGGCACCGTCACCTCGGTGTCCGACGGCATCGTGCGCATCCACGGCCTGGCCGACGTGATGCAGGGCGAAATGATCGAGCTGCCCAACGCCACCTACGCCCTCGCGCTGAACCTGGAGCGCGACTCGGTCGGCGCCGTGGTGCTGGGTGACTACGAGCACCTGCGCGAAGGCGACGTCGCCAAGACGACCGGCCGCATCCTCGAAGTGCCGGTGGGTCCGGAGCTGCTGGGTCGCGTCGTCAACGCGCTCGGCGAGCCGATCGACGGCAAGGGCCCGATCACCGCCACGCAGACCGCGCCGGTGGAAAAGGTCGCCCCGGGCGTCATCGCCCGCAAGTCGGTGTCGCAGCCGGTGCAGACCGGCTACAAGACCGTCGACGCCATGATCCCGATCGGCCGCGGCCAGCGCGAGCTGATCATCGGCGACCGCCAGACCGGTAAGACCGCCCTGGCGATCGACGCCGTGATCAACCAGAAGAACACCGGCATCAAGTGCGTGTACGTCGCCATCGGCCAGAAGGCTTCGACGGTTGCGAACATCGTGCGCCGCCTGGAAGAGAACGGCGCGCTGGCGCACACCATCGTCGTGGCCGCCACCGCTTCCGAATCGGCCGCCATGCAGTACATCGCGCCGTACTCGGGCTGCACCATGGGCGAGTACTTCCGCGATCGCGGCGAAGACGCGCTGATCGTGTACGACGACCTGTCCAAGCAGGCCGTGGCCTACCGCCAGATATCCCTGCTGCTGCGCCGCCCGCCGGGCCGCGAAGCCTACCCGGGCGACGTGTTCTATCTCCATTCCCGCCTGCTCGAGCGCGCTGCCCGCGTGAACGAAGAGTACGTCGAGAAGTTCACCAACGGCGCCGTCAAGGGCAAGACCGGTTCGCTCACCGCGCTGCCGATCATCGAAACCCAGGCCGGTGACGTCTCGGCCTTCGTGCCGACCAACGTGATTTCGATCACCGACGGCCAGATCTTCCTGGAAACCGACCTGTTCAACGCCGGCATCCGCCCGGCCGTGAACGCCGGCATCTCGGTGTCGCGCGTCGGTGGCGCCGCCCAGACCACGATCATGAAGAAGCTGTCGGGCGGCATCCGCATCTCGCTGGCCCAGTACCGTGAGCTGGCGGCGTTCGCCCAGTTCGCCTCGGACCTCGACGAGCAGACCCGCAAGCAGCTCGAGCGCGGCCAGCGCGTCACCGAGCTGATGAAGCAGACGCAGTACGCGCCGATGTCGATCGCGCAGATGGCGCTGTCCATCTACGCCGTCAACGAGGGTTACCTCGACGACGTGCCGTTGGCCAAGGTGCTGCCCTTCGAGGCCGGCCTGCACGCCCACCTGAGCAACACCAAGGGCGAGCTGGAGAAGAAGATCGTCGAGACCGGCGCCTGGGACAAGGACATCGAGGCCCAGTTCAAGCAGGTCATCTCCGAGTTCAAGGCCACCGGCACCTGGTAATCGCCTGAGGGCGACACGAGCGGCGCGCCCCGGCGCGCCACCGTCAAGACAAGCAACCTAGCGAGCAGAGCATGGCAGGCGGCAGGGAAATCAAGACCAAGATCAAGAGCGTGCAGAACACCCGCAAGGTGACGCGCGCGCTCGAGATGGTCTCGGCGTCGAAAATCCGCAAGGCCCAGGAGCGCATGAAGTCGTCGCGCCCCTATGCGCGCCTCATGCGCCAGGTGATCGGCCACATCGCGAAGGCGAACTCCGAGTACGTGCATCCGTTCCTGGTCGAGCGCGCGGAAATCAAGCGCATCGGCTACGTGATCGTGTCCACCGACCGCGGCCTGTGCGGTGGCCTGAACTCCGTGCTGTTCCGCCGCATCCTGGTGGACATGCGCGAGTGGCAAGCCAAGGGCGTCGAAGTGGACGTGGTCTGCGTGGGCCAGAAGGCCACGGCCTTCTTCCGCCGCCTGAAGGTCAACCTGCTCGGCTCGGTCACCCACCTGGGCGAAAAGCCCGAGCTCGAGAAGCTGGTGGGCGTCATCAAGGTGATGCTGGACGGCTACAGCCAGGGCAAGCTCGATCGCGTGTTCCTCAGCTACAACGACTTCATCAACACCATGGCGCAGAAGCCGCGCGTGGACCAGCTGCTGCCGCTGCCGGCGTCCGATTCGCTGGAAAGCAAGCACGACTGGGACTACCTGTACGAGCCCGATGCCCAGGCCGTGCTCGACCACGTGCTGACGCGCTACGTCGAGTCGCTGGTGTACCAGGCCACCCTGGAAAACCTGGCTTCCGAGCACGCCGCGCGCATGGTCGCCATGAAGTCCGCTTCCGACAACGCCAGCAAGATGATCGGCTCGCTGCAGCTGATCTACAACAAGGCGCGCCAGGCCGCGATCACCCAGGAAATCTCCGAAATCGTCGGCGGCGCCGCGGCAGTTTGACGCAGCGCCTCCACCAAAGCATCAGAACCGAGGAAACAACCATGAGTCAGGGCAAGATCGTTCAGATCATCGGCGCCGTCGTCGACGTCGAGTTCCCGCGTGCAGACGTGCCGAAGGTGTACGACGCGCTGAAGGTCGGCGGCACCGAAATCACGCTCGAAGTGCAGCAGCAGCTGGGCGACGGCGTCGTGCGCTGCATCGCGCTGGGCACCACCGACGGGCTCAAGCGCAACCTGATCGCGACCAACACCGGCCACGGCATCTCGGTGCCGGTTGGCCACGCCACCCTGGGCCGCATCATGGACGTGCTCGGCAACCCGATCGACGAAGCCGGTCCGGTCAACGCCGAAACCAGCTGGGAAATCCATCGTTCGGCCCCGACCTATGAAGAGCAGTCCTCGGGCAACGAGCTGCTGGAAACCGGCATCAAGGTGATCGACCTCATGTGCCCGTTCGCCAAGGGCGGCAAGGTCGGCCTGTTCGGCGGCGCCGGCGTCGGCAAGACCGTGAACATGATGGAACTGATCAACAACATCGCCAAGGCCCACGAAGGCCTGTCGGTGTTCGCCGGCGTGGGTGAGCGTACCCGCGAAGGCAACGACTTCTACCACGAGATGAAGGACTCCAACGTCCTGGACAAGGTCGCGATGGTGTACGGCCAGATGAACGAGCCGCCGGGCAACCGCCTGCGCGTCGCGCTGACCGGCCTGACCATGGCCGAGTACTTCCGCGACGACATCGACCCGGCCACCGGCAAGGGCCGCGACATCCTGTTCTTCGTCGACAACATCTACCGCTACACCCTGGCCGGCACCGAAGTCTCGGCGCTGCTGGGCCGCATGCCGTCCGCGGTGGGCTACCAGCCGACGCTGGCCGAGGAAATGGGCGTGCTGCAGGAGCGCATCACCTCCACCAAGACCGGCTCGATCACCTCGATCCAGGCCGTGTACGTGCCCGCCGACGACCTGACCGACCCCTCGCCGGCCACCACCTTCGCCCATCTCGACGCCACCGTCGTGCTGTCGCGAAACATCGCCTCGCTGGGCATCTACCCGGCCGTCGATCCGCTCGACTCCACGTCGCGGCAGCTGGACCCGAACGTCATCGGCAACGAGCACTACGACACCGCCCGCAAGGTGCAGTCCACCCTGCAGAAATACAAGGAGCTCAAGGACATCATCGCGATCCTGGGCATGGACGAACTTTCGGAAGAAGACAAGCAGGCCGTGTCCCGCGCCCGCAAGATCGAGCGCTTCTTCTCGCAGCCCTTCCACGTGGCCGAAGTCTTCACCGGCTCGCCGGGCAAGTACGTCACGCTGAAGGAAACCATCCGCGGCTTCAAGATGATCTGCGACGGCGAATGCGATTCGCTGCCCGAGCAGGCCTTCTACATGGTCGGCGGCATCGACGAGGCCTTCGAGAAGGCCAAGAAGATGAACGCCGCGGCCTGATCCGCGAACCGTAGGGAATCCACATGGCAAGCACCATCCGTTGCGACATCGTCAGCGCCGAGGAAGAGATCTTCCAGGGCGAGGTGCAGATGGTCGTGGCCACCGGCGAGATGGGCGAGCTCGGCATCGCGCCGCGCCACGCCCCGCTGATCACCCGGCTCAAGCCGGGCCAGGTCCGCGTCACCCTGGCCAATGGCGAAGAGCAGCTGTTCTACGTTTCCGGCGGCATCCTGGAAGTGCAGCCCCAGGTGGTGACCATCCTGGCCGACACCGCGATCCGCGGCGGCGACCTGGACGAAGCCAAGGCCCAGGCCGCCAAGGCCGAGGCCGAGCGCATCCTGGCGGGTCGTGGCGAAGCCATGGACCTGGCCGAAGCGCAGATGAAGCTGGTCGAGGCGATGGCGCAGCTGCAGGCGCTCGAGCGCCTGCGCAAGAACCTCAAGCACTGAGCCCGGCGGCAAGCGGCAACCGCGGACGCCGGCCTCGTGCCGGCGTCTTGCGTTTTGGCGGACCGGCGGCGTCCGCTGGCGGCCCCCGGCGATGCCGCCGATACTAGGGCAACGGAGAAGAACCATGACCCAGCCCCTGCACGTGATCATCCTGGCCGCCGGCGAGGGCAAGCGCATGAAGTCGCGCTCGCCCAAGGTGCTGCAGCCGATCGCCGGCCAGCCCATGCTCGCCCACGTCATAGCCGCCGCCCACTCGCTGGGCGCCGCGGCCGTGCACATCGTCTACGGCCACGGCGGCGACCAGGTGCGCGCCGCGTTCGCCAGTGAACCGGCGCTGCGCTGGGCCGAACAGGCGCAGCAGCTGGGCACCGGCCACGCCGTGCAGCAGGCCATGCCGAACGTGCCCGACCAGGCCCGCGTGCTGGTGCTGTACGCCGACGTGCCGCTGATCACCGTGGCCACGCTGCGCCGCCTGCTCGACGCCGGTACCGAACGCGCCGCCGTGCTGACCGAAACCCTCGCCAACCCCGCCGGCTACGGCCGCGTGGTGCTGGACGGCAACGGCGACGTGCAGGCCATCGTCGAACACAAGGACGCCGACGAACTCCAGCGCGCCGTGCGCTTGGTCAACACCGGCGTCATCGCCGCGCCGGCATCGAACCTGCGCCGCTGGCTGTCGCGCCTGGGCAATGACAATGCCCAGGGCGAGTACTACCTCACCGACATCTTCGCCATGGCCCGCGCCGACGGTTATCCGGCGCGCCAGGTGGGCTGCGACGTGGCCGGCGAAGCCGAAGGCGCCAACGACCCGGTGCAGCTGGCCAGCCTGGAGCGCGCTTTCCAGCGCCGCGCCGCCGAGGCGCTGATGCGCGAGGGCGTGCGAATGGCCGACCCTTCCCGCTTCGACCAGCGCGGCAAGGTCGAAGTGGGCATGGACGTGGAAATCGACGCCAACGTGGTGCTCGAAGGCCGCGTGCGCCTGGGCGACAAGGTGCGCATCGGCCCGTTCTGCCGCCTGCGCGACGTGGACCTGGGCGAAGGCACCGTGGTGCACGCGCACTGCGACCTGGACGGCGTGGTGGCGCGCGGCGCCTGCACCATCGGCCCCTTCGCGCGCCTGCGCCCCGGCACCGACCTCGCCGACGGCGTGCACATCGGCAACTTCGTCGAAACCAAGAAGGCGCGCCTCGGCCCGGGTTCGAAGGCCAACCACCTCACCTACCTGGGCGACGCCGAAGTCGGCGCCGCGGTGAACATCGGCGCCGGCACCATCACCTGCAACTACGACGGCGTGAACAAGTTCACCACCACCATCGGCGACGGTGCGTTCATCGGTTCGAATTCGTCGCTGGTGGCGCCGGTCGAAATCGGCGCGGGCGCCACCGTCGGCGCCGGCTCGGTGATCACCAAGGACGCGCCCGCCGGCAAACTCAGCGTGGCGCGCGGCCGCCAGCAAACCCTCGAGGGTTGGCAGCGCCCGCTCAAGAAGCCGTAGCGCGAGGTCAGGGGCTGGGCAGCACCATCGCCACCACCAGGCCGCCGTCGCTGCGATTGCCCAGGCTGATGCGGCCGCCGTGCGCTTCGGCGATTTCGCGCGCCAGCGCCAGGCCCAGGCCCGTGCCGCTGCGCTTGGTGGAATAGAACGGCACCAGCGCATTGGCCAGCACCGCGTCGCTCATGCCGCTGCCGCGGTCCATCACCTCGATGCGCAGCAGGCCGGGCTGGCGCCGCACGCGCAGGCTCACCTGGTCGGCGGGCGAGCCCGACTCGTGGGCGTTCTTGAGCAGGTTCAGCAGCGCCTGCTCCATCTGCGGCACGTCCAGCCGCGCGGTTTCCGCCGGCAGGCCGTCCTCGAGCGTGAAATCGATCTGGCTGCGCAGGCGCTCGATGAAGGCCGGCCACTGCAGCGCCTCGAGCCTCGGCGCAGGCAGCTTGGCGAAGTGCGCGTAGCCGCGGATGAAGCCTTCCAGGTGGCGTGCGCGTTCCTCGATGATGCCGAACACCGATTCCAGGCGATCGTGCTGGCCGCGGCGCGTGAGCTCGGCGCCCGAGTGCGCAAGCGACGCAATCGGCGCCAGCGAATTGTTGAGCTCGTGGCTGATCACGCGGATCACCTTCTTCCAGGTCTGCACTTCCTGGCGCCGCAGTTCGGCCGTTAGCTGGCGCAGCATCAGCAGCGACTGCACGCGGCCGTTGAGCCGGAACTCGCGGCGGGCGATGTGCCAGGTCTGTTCGTCGTCGTCGGTGCCGATCGCGAAGAGGCCGTCGCGCCGGGACTGCACGGCGTCGCGCAGCGGCTCGGGCGCGGCGTCCAGCAGGGTGTCCAGGTCATGGCCCTCGAGGCTGCGGCCGGCGTTGAACTCGCGGCGCGCGGCCAGGTTGGCGTAGGTCACGCGGCCCGTGGAATCCACCAGCACCATCGCCACCGGCGTGTTCTGCACCATCGTGTCGAGCAGGAGTTCGCGCTGCACCAGGCCCAGCCGCTGCTCGCGCAGGGCGTCGCCCAGGGCGTTGTGGGTGGCCACCAGTTCGCGCAGTTCGTCGTTGCGCTCCCACGACAGGCCGAAGCTGAAGTCGCCGTCCCGGTAGCTGTCCACCGTGCCGGCCAGCGCGCGGAACAGCGACAGCATCGGCTGCACCACCAGGCGCGTCGCCGCCGCCACCACCGGCAGCATCAGCAGCAGCGAGATCGCGAGCGCGGCCACCGGCGAACCCAGCCAGGCCTGCAGCCCGAGCGCCAGGCCGGCGCCGACCGCCAGCAGGGCAAACGCCACCGCGGCGAGTCGGCCTGCCAGCGACCAGCGCACGCGTCGTGGCGTGGCCACGTCAGCCGCGCCCGATGCCCAGCCGTTCCAGCCGCCGGTACAGCGCCTGGCGGCTCAGGCCAAGCTCCGCTGCCGCCTGCGCGAGCACGCCGTTGGCGCGCGCGATGGCGGCTTCGATGGTGGCGCGGTCGGGTTCGGCGTCCGACGCGGCAAGGGCGGGCGCCGCCGCGTCGGCCGTGGCGGGCAGGCCCAGGTCGGGCACGCTGATCTCGGCGCCGGTGCCCAGCAGCCGTGCGCGCTGCAGCGTGTTCTTGAGTTCACGCACGTTGCCCGGCCAACGGTGGCGCAGCAGCGCCTCGCGTGCCGCCCGCGACAGCGGCTTGGCGCCGGCGAGGAAATGCTCGGCGAGCGGCAGGATGTCGTCGGGGCGCGCGGCCAGCGCCGGCACGCGCAGTTCGATCAGGTTGAGGCGGTAGTACAGGTCTTCGCGGAACTGCCCGGCGCGGATCATCGCCGGCAGGTCGGCATTGGTGGCGCTGATCACGCGCACGCGCACCTGGCGCTCGCGGTTGCTGCCCAGGCGCTCGAAGCGGCCGGTCTCGAGCACGCGCAGCAGCTTCATCTGGCCGGCCGGCGGCAGGTTGCCGATTTCATCCAGGAACAGCGTGCCGCCGTCGGCCGCCTCGAACTTGCCTTCGCGTGCCTTGGCAGCGCCGGTGTATGCCCCGGCTTCGGCGCCGAACAGCTCGGCTTCGATCAGGTCGGCGGGCAGGGCGCCGCAGTTGAGCGTCACGAACGGTCCGGCCTTCACCGACGAATTGGCCTGCAGGATCGCCGCGATGCACTCCTTGCCCGAGCCGTTCGGGCCGGTGATGAGCACCGGCACGTCGGCCGCTGCGACCTGGGCGGCCAGGCCCAGCAGCTGCGCCATGGCCTCGTCGGCCCAGACCAGGCCGCGCAGGTCGAGCCGCGCCTCGATGCCGGCGCGCGTGCGCTGCCGCGAGCCGCGCTCGCGGGCCAGCAGCCGGTTGGCCTGGCCCAGTTCGATCAGGTTGGCCACCGAGGCCATCAG
>JANOJQ010000215.1:0-19067 GCA_031418815.1 Lysobacteraceae bacterium | reverse complement strand
CCACGGCGGCAAATCGGGTCGCTTCCAGCGCTACCGCGAGCGGGCCGAGGAATATGCGTTCGTGATCGAGCGGCTCGGCCTGCCGCAGTAAAGAGCCTGGCCACGGATTACGCGGATAAGAGCCGATAAAAGCGGATAGAGCGCAAGAAAAATGAAAGGGGTTCGCGCCAGCGCGGACCCCTTTTCATTTCAGCCGTGCTTCATTTGGGCTTTGCTTCACCACCCTCTTGAATCCGCTCTTATCGGCTCTTATCCGCGTAATCCGTGGCAAAGACTTTCCTCACCAGCCCGCCTCGTCCAACAGTTTCTCGGTAACCGCGTCGGCCGGTTTAGCCACCAGGCCACCACGCGGGCTCACGTAGATCTGGTAGGTCGCGCCATCGAGCATCGGCAGGTAGGCCGCGCTGCCCCAGCGGGCGTCGGCGATCGGCAGGTCGGCCAGCCAGCGCTGGCGGAATTCCCAGAAGTCCCACTCACCGCGTAGGTCGTGCACGCTGCGTTCGCTGGACAACTCCTGCTTGGGGTCGCCGTAGCGGCCCGACAGGCGCTCGAACCGGTACACCGGCGGGATGCCGGCCAACTGGCCGGGCAGGGTCCAGCGGATCACGCGGGCGTCGAGCTGCCACTCGTCGCCGAGCAGGTCCAGGGTGCGGGCCGGTTCGTCGCCCAGGCGCAGGGTGGCCTGGAACCGCTGGGGCCCGAGGCCGCGCAGGGAAATCGACGCCACCGGCACGTCGTCCAGCAGCCAGGCGTACTGGCGCAGCAGCCCGCCCAGTCCGGCCAGGCCCAGCGCGGCCAGCAGCAGCACCGTGCCGGTGGTGCGCAGCAGGAATTTCGGCAGCCCGCGCGTGCGGTACAGCCAGGCCCAGGCGCCCACCAGCAACAGCACCGCCGCCACCACCCAAAGCCATGCCGACATCGTCATCCCACACCCCATTCGCCAGGCCAGTGCCCCGGACTATACTCGGGCCATGAAAACCGCCCGCCTGAGCCTGCTGCTGTTGAGCCTCGTCCTGCTTGCCGCCTGCGGCACCAAGGGCGACCTGGTGCTGCCCGACAAGGCCGACCAGGCCGAAAAGGCCGAGCCGCCCGCCGGCCCATGAACACCGGTCGCCCGCTGCACTTTTCCAAGATGCACGGGGCCGGCAACGACTTCGTGGTCATCGACCTGCGCGGCGGCCAGGCCGCGCCCAGCCCCGCGCTGGCCACGGCGCTGGGCCACCGCCACACCGGCGTCGGCTTCGACCAGCTGCTCACCATCGAAGACACCCAACGCCCCGACTGCGTCGCCCGCTACCGCATCTGGAACGCCGACGGCTCGGCCGCGAAGCAGTGCGGCAACGGCGCGCGCTGCGTGGCGGCGTGGCTGCGTCGGGACGGCGCGGCGGCCGGGCTTCAGTTCCGGCTGGAGAGCCCGTCGGGCCTGATCGACGTGGAATGCCGGGACGACGGCAACTACGCGCTGGCCATGGGCTTGCCCGAGTTCCAGCCCGAGCGGATCCCGTTCATGGCGCCGGCCGAGTCGGCCTTCTACCAGTTGGCCCTGGAAGGCGGACGCGTGCATTTCGGTGCGGTGTCCATCGGCAATCCGCATGCGGTGATCGAAGTCCCCGTGGCCGCGGACGCGCCCGTGCACGCCCTGGGGCCAGCCCTGCAGGCACGGCGGGAGTTCCCCGCCGGCGTGAACGTGGGCTTCGCCCAAGTGCTGGCGCCCGACCGCCTCCGGCTGCGCGTCTTCGAAAGCGGCGCCGGCGAAACCCTGGCCTGCGGCAGCGGCGCCTGCGCGGCCGTGGCGGTGCTGGTGCGGCAGGGCCGCGTGGGCCGGCACGTGTTCGTGGAACTGCCCGGCGGCACCCTTGAAATCCACTGGCCGGCCGACGACGCGCCGATCACGATGACCGGCCCCGCCGCCTTCGTGTTCGAGGGCGACTACGGCTGAGCCCGGCATAATGCCGGCACGCCGGCCCGAATTCCCGCTGCGGAGACCCCCCATGATCGAAGAGAAGAACGAACGCCTGGGCGCCCACGAAGTGGCGACCTTCCTGCGCCGCAACCCGAAGTTCCTGGGCCAGTTCCCGGACCTGGCGCTGTCGCTGTTGGTGCCCAAGGAAGAGGGCCAGGCCTCGTCGCTGGCCAGCTACCAGCTGGACGTGCTGCGCGACAAGAACCGCGAGCTCAACCGCCGCCTCAACGAACTGTTTGCCAACGCCCAGGACAACGAGCGCCTGGCCGTGCGCACGCACCAGCTGAGCCTGGCGCTGATGCGCGCCGGCAGCGCCGCCGACACGCTGCGGGCGATGGTGGCGGTGCTGGGCGAGGACTTCCAGGGCGAAGTGGTGCGGGTGGTGTTGTTCAAGCCGCTGGACGGCCTGTCCGCCGACTGGCTGCAGGTGGTGCCGGAAGCCGATGCGCGGCTGGCGCCGTTCCGCGATTTCATCGCCGGCAACGAGCCGCTGTGCGGCCGCCTCAACCACGACAAACTCGACCTGCTGTACGGCGAAGACAAGACGCGCGCCGCGTCGGCCGTGCTGCTGCCGCTGCCGGGCATCGGCATGCTGACCGTGGGCAGCGCCGACGCCAACCGCTTCTTCCCGGGCATGGGCACGCTGTTCCTGCGCCTGATGGCCGAAGCGCTGGCCACCGGCCTGGGCCGCTACCCGCAGGCCTGAGGCCATGGCCGACGCCGGACCGCTGCAGCGCGAGCTCGAGGACTTCCTCGGTTACCTGTCGGTGGAGCGGCGGCTTTCGGCCAACACGCTGGAAGCCTACCGCCACGACCTCTCGGACCTGGCCGCATGGATGCTGGGGCAGGGCGTGGACGGCTGGGGCGCGCTGCGCCAGGACACGCTGCGCAGCTACGTCGCCGGCGCGCACCGCGGCGGGCTGTCGGGCAAGACCCTGCAGCGTCGCCTTTCGGCGGTGCGCAGCTTCTACCGCCACTTCAACCGCAGCAACACCGCCGAGCTCAACCCGGCCATGGGCCTGCGCGCGCCCAAGTCCGCGCGCAAGCTGCCCCAGGTGCTCGACGCCGACGAGATGACGCGGCTGGTGGAAGTGCCCACCGACACGCCGCTGGGCGTACGCGATCGGGCGATGCTGGAGCTGTTCTATTCGTCGGGGCTGCGCCTGTCGGAACTCTGCGGCCTGCGCTGGCGCGCGCTGGATCTCGCCGATGGACTGGTGACGGTCACGGGCAAGGGCAGCAAGTCGCGCATCGTGCCGGTGGGCAGCCACGCGCGCGACGCGCTGCAGGCCTGGCGCGAGCAGTCCAAGCCGGGCCTCGACACGCCGGTCTTCCCCGGCCGCGCCGGTGGACCGATCAGTCCGCGCACGGTGCAGGTCCGGCTGCGCGCGCTGGCCCAGCAGCAGGGCCTGTTCAAGCGCGTGCACCCGCACCTGTTGCGGCACAGTTTCGCCAGCCACGTGCTCGAGTCCTCGGGCGACCTGCGCGGCGTGCAGGAACTGCTCGGCCACGCCGACATCGCCACCACCCAGATATACACCCACCTCGACTTCCAGCACCTGGCCAAGGTCTACGACGCCGCGCATCCGCGCGCGCGCCGCAAGCCCTGAGGCGCGTGCGCCTTGCGCACGGCATGGACCTTTACGGTGGCCTCAGATGCCGGCGTACCAGTCGTAGCCCCGGTCTTCCCAGTAGCCGCCGCGGCCGCCGCCAAGGCCGGCATAGCCGGTTCGCAGCTCGATGGCCGCCAGGTACTTGGCGTGCTTGTAGCCCAGCTTGCGCTCGATCCGCATGCGCAGAGGCGCGCCGTTGGGCACGCCCAGGCGTTCGCCGTTGAGGCTGTGGGCGACGATCGTCTGCGGGTGATAGGCGTCGTGCAGGTCAATGCTTTCGTAGTAGCGGGCGCCGCTGTTGGACAGGTCGTCGAAGCAGTGGAAGACCACGTGCGTGGCCAGCGGCGACGGCTTGGCCAGCGCCAGCAGCTGCGCCAGCGGCACGCCGGTCCACTGGCCGATCACGCTCCAGCCCTCGACGCAGTCGTGGCGGGTGATCTGGGTCCGCGCGGGCATCGCCCGGATGGCTTCGAGGTCCAGCTCCAGCGGGTTCCCGACCAGGCCCTGCACCTTGAGCCGGTAGCCGGCGAAGTTGTCGCGCCTGAGCGCCAGGTATTCGGGCGTGCGCGGATTGATCGAGCCGTTGGGCCGGAACACCGGCGAGATCTTCGAGGCCGGAAACTCCTGCGCCAGTCGGTTGCCGGTGAGGAAGCGCTGGACGCTCTGGTTGAGCGGCTCGGCCACCGACAGCACGTCCATGAAGCCGGGCTTGCGCGAGAGCGCGTCGCAGCCCGACAGGGCGCCGACGCCGAGGCCGGCGATGGCGCCGCGGATCAGGCGGCGGCGGGCGATCAGGATGCGCTCACTCATGGTGCTTCTCCTGGGCGGGCGCCGGCGCGGGGCTTGGCGCCGCCGCTGCGTTGGCGGGATAGCGGATCCGGAAACGGCCGGTGATCATCGAGCGCATTTCATTGATCGGCCCGGCGTAGAACACCATCACCACGTGCACGACCATGAAGGCCACGATCGAGGCCATGGCCACGAAATGCAGGGTGCGTGCCGACTGCCGCCCGCCGACCAGGGACAGGAACCAGCCCAGCACGGTGTCCATCTGCGGCGACATCGCCAGGCCGGTGATCACCACCAGCGGCACCAGGCCGAATACGACGGACAGGTAGGCGAGCTTCTGCATCGGGTTGTAGCGCAGGGCCTCGTCGCCGCTGGGGTGGCGCAAGCGCAGGTGGTCGCCGACCGAGCGGGGCAGGGTGCGCCAGTCGGCGCCGCGCATGGCCAGGTCGCGCGACAGGTGCCGGCTCAGCAGCGACCAGCCCAGGTAGGCAACGCCGTTGATGACCATCGCCCAGGCGAAGAAGAAGTGCCAGCGCCGCCCCACGGCCAGGCTGCGTCCGCCGGGAATCATGGCCCAGGTTGGCGCGACTGATCGGGTCGGCACGCCGCGGGCGTTGTCGGTGACGCCGATGTAGCCGGTGGTGTCGAACGTGGCCGAGCCAATCGTGGTGATACCGCGCAGCTGGCCGTCCCGGGTGACGGTGCGGGCGGCGACCAGTGGCGTATCGAAGTGCGATACCTCGCCCCAGTAAAGCGCCGGGTGGGCGTTGAGTATCTGCAGGCCGCTGCCGATCAGGGCCAGCATGCAGGCCAGGTTGATCCAGTGCATGGCGCGCAGCGGCCAGCGATGGCGGAGCACGGTGCGCCATTCGAATCTGGCGGGCGTGGCCGCCGCGTTGGGAAGCGTCGAATCCATCGCGTGCTCCTGTGACCGGTGACCGGGGACAGAGTAACCCCGTCCGCGGCCCGATCCAGCGGCCGGGCATGAACTTTTTGCTACCGGTCCGCGGGTGGCCAAGGCGACCGCGCGGACGGCCTGGCCTTCCCCCAGTCCCAAGGCTGGCGGGCGCACACCCTGGACCACATTTGGCGTGGGACGCCCGGTCGGCCTAAGCTCCCGAATAATCATCGCGTTCCGGGCTACCTCCCGGCACCTCGATCGGATGTGTTACCGGACCGCAGCGTCCGCAGCTACGGTAGTTGGGCTCATGGGGACGTACACGAACTACTGGAACCAGTACAAACGCCAGAGCGTCCGGGGCGTGACGCATCTATTGCTCCTGTTCGCTGTCGGTCTGCCGCTCACTGCGCTTGTGGCTCTTGGCGTACAGAAGTTGACTGGCGACTATCCCTTCCTCCTCCATATCAGCCTATTGGTCGTGTGGCTTATTTCGTTCACCGTGCTGGCTGTTCGCTACTCTCGAGTCGTCTGTCCAAGGTGCAGCGCTAGATACTCCCGCGGCAAATGGCTTTGCGACTGCCCAAAGTGTGGCCTCGGGATGCTGCAAGACGAGCCCTGACCCATCATTCAAGCCGACGCCTTCGGCGTGGCTTGAATCAAGGCGTTGAAACACCAACCAAAGGCTTTTGATACGCCTGAAGATCATGCTGGAGGGAGTTATGTTCAGTGGAGCAACGCTTGTTCCGAACGTCCTGATTGTCTTGACCTTGCTCGTCGCCCTGATGCTCGTAGCGTATCTCGTGGCTTTGATTAAAGACCGGAACCCGCTGCCCTTCCCGGACCGGGACTACCATGTTTTCTCGGCAAGTTCGCCATCGGCGCTGGTGGCTCTCGAAAGCCTCATGCAGAACTTTGGCCACCGGCCGCGCTTTCGCATCGATTCAGATGAGGTTGATCGGACGGTTTTCAGCAACGGCACGATCATCAATTGTCCGCACTCAAGGATATCCGCCGTCTTGGGTAATCCCGGTGGCGCAATTGGCTTCGTTGTCAGCGATCCTGATGGCGCGGCTCGTGAATCCGCTCGACTGCTTGAGGCTGCGGGATTTCAAGCAGAGGTCATTCTTGACGCAGAACCCGGGCTGCCGATCGCGTTCGTCAAGACAAACGCTCTCATTAGTGGCGCCGTCGTTTTCAGGAAGCACGTTCTGAAAATGGGGAAGAAGCCACCGGCATGGACACCGCGCATTTAGCGCCATTGTCCGCCGCATCCGCGGCCAGTAACGATTCCACCAGAAGGGCCCCGATGACCGCGTCTTTCGTGGGGAACCTGAGTTCCGTCTTGGCGCGAAGCTACTTTGTGGCGGGGCGGTGCGGGCTCTCCGCTGCCCAGGCCGGCTTTTCGTCGGCATTGGCGACCGCTTCGGCCAGGGCGAAATAGAAGCGGTGGAAGTCCGCCTGGGCCTGGAACACGATCGGCGTCGAGAGGTCGTCCTGCGGCGCGTGGTAGCGGTTCTGGTACCAGTCGCGATAGGCCGCCGCTGCCTGCGCGTCCGAGGCGTCGAAGCCGAACAGGAAGCTCACCGCCGGCACGCCGATCTGCATGAAGGGCCAGTGGTCGCTGCGTCGCAGCAGGCCGCGCTCGGGCTCGAGGTCGGCGCGCACCGCGATGCCCATCGGCTCGGCGACATCGCGCACCGTCTGCCCGAGCGTTGAATCGTCCAGGGCCAGCGTGGTGAGTATTTTCAGCGGATAGAGCGGACGCAGTTGGTCGAGGTTGAGCACCGCCACCGGCGTGGGTGCCGCCGGCGTGGGGTGGGCCGCCAGCCAGCGGGAGCCCAGCAGGCCTTTTTCCTCGGCCGTCACCGCGGCGAACACCACCGGCCGGCGGAAGCCGCGCCCGGCACGCGCATCGGCGAACGTGATCAGCGTGGCCACGTAGGCCGCATCGTCCAGGGTGCCGTTGTAGAGGCCATCGCCCTTCACCGGCGTTCCGTAGCCGTAGCCGTCGAGGTGGGCGACTAGCAGCACCGGTTGGTTCGCCAGCGCGGGGTCGGTGCCGGGCAGCACCGCCAGCACGTTGGCGGACGAGAGGCTCCGCTCGCGCGTATTGATTCGCGCCTGGAACCGGGCGGGGAAGTCGAACGACGCCATGGCCTCGCCGCGGGCGCCGCGCGCCAGGAGGTCCGCGCCGTCCTGCCCGCCGGCCTGGGCGATTTCCGCAAACGCCGGCGCGGCCAGCCGCATCACGGGGATCGACTGCGGCCGCGGCGATCCGTCCGCCAGCACCACGCTGCGCGCATACGCCAGCGGCCAGCGCGGCGGCTCGGGCGTGAAGCCCATGTCGTCCACGCGCAGCATCGCCACCGCGCCGGCCGCGGTGGCCGCCTCCATCTGCGCGGGGCCCGTCGGCTGGCCGGCGCGGCGCGTGCCGAAGCAGGCCACCACCGCGCCGCGCACGCCGGCCATGTCCGCCGGCGCGCACTGGCCGCGGAAAACCAGCGGCGCGTCGATGCTTTCCACCATGCCCCAGGTGGGCGTCACCGAAACCTCGTGCAGAAAGCGCAGGACCCGCGTTCCGCCGGCGGCGTAGGCCACCGAGAAGGACGCGCCTTCGGCGCTGACCTCGACCTCGGCGAATTGGATGCGCTGGAAGTAGGTGCCCTCGTCACCCGCCGGCAGCAGGCCCGCGCGCTTGAACCGGTCGGCGGTGTAGGCCGCGGCGCGGTCGTAGCCGGGTGAGCCGGTGTCCCGCCCCTCCATGTCGTCGCCGGAAAGCGCTTCGGTGGTCGCCCACCACGCGGCGGTCTGCGCATCGGTGGTGCCGCCGCCGCTCGCGCATGCGGCCAGCAGGAAAACCGCGCATGCCGCGTTGATGGCACGTATCACTTTCATGTGTCGTCTCCATATCGAATGCCGCGTACCTGGCCCTGGCCGTGCACGATGTACTTCGAGGTCGTGAGCTGCGCGGCGCCCACCGGCCCGCGCGCGTGCAGGCGCCCGGTGGCGATGCCGATCTCGCCGCCGTAGCCGAACTCGCCGCCGTCGGAGAATCCCGACGAGGCGTTGTGCATGACCACGGCCGCGTCGATCGCAGTGATCATGTCGCGCGCGGTGGCCTCGTTCTCGGTCACCACCACTTCGGTGTGGCCGGAGCCGTAGCGGGCGATGTGTTCGAGCGCGCCACGGGGGCCGTCGACGATGCGCACCGACAGGATGGCGTCCAGGTATTCGGTTTCCCAATCTGCTTCGGTGGCGTGCGACATGGAAGGCACCAGACGGCGCGCCGCCTCGTCGCCGCGCAGTTCGCAGCCACGCGCGGACAGGGCCGCGGCAATGCCGGGCAGCATGGCTTCCGCGGCGGCCGCGTCCACCAGCAGCGTTTCGGCGGCGTTGCACACGCCGGTGCGGCGCATCTTGGAGTCGAGCACGATGTCGCGCGCCTTTGCCGGGTCGGCGTCGCGGTCCACGTAGACATGGCAGATGCCGTCGAGATGGCTCAGCACCGGCACCCGCGCGTGTTCGCGCACGTGGGCGATCAGCGGCTTGCCGCCGCGCGGGATCACCAGGTCCACGCCGCCCTCGTTGAGCGACAGCAGCGCGGTGACCCATTCGCGGCCGGCATCGGGCGGCGTCTGCACCGCGTGTTCGGGCAGGCCGGCCGCGCGCAGGCCGGCGCGCACGGCGGCGACGATGGCCGCCACCGTGCCCGCGGCTTCGCTGCCGCCGCGCAGGATCACGCCGTTGCCGGCGCGCACGCACAGCGCCGCGGCGTCGGCGGCGACGTTGGGCCGGCTTTCGAAGATGACGCCGATCACGCCCAGCGACACGCTGACCTCGGCGATCTGCAGCCCGTTCGGGCGCGTCCAGCGGCGGCGCTCGACGCCCACGGGGTCGTGCTGCCGCGCGATGCTGGCCACGCCGTCGGCCAGCGCTTCGAGCCGGGCCGGGTCCAGAGCGAGTCGGTCCAGGAACGCCGGGTCGGCGCCCTTGCCGCGGGCGGCTGCGACTTCGGCGGCGTTGGCTGCGAGGATTTGCGGGCCGGCCGCGCGAATCGCCTCGGCCATGGCCACCAGCGCGCGGGTGCGGCCGTCGGGGCCGGCGGCCTGCAGCGCGGCGGCGCCGGCGCGGGCGTCGGCGCACAGGGCGCGCATGGCGGTCAGGGGGTCCATGCGTGTCTCCTCGCGGCGGCGCGGCGGCGGTTCAATCAAGCACCAGGTCGGTGGCGTGCACAAGCGCGACGCCGCGCCGGTAGCCCAGCGCCGCCTCGATCTCGTCCGATTGCCTGCCGGCGATCTGCCGGCATTCGTGGCTGTCGTAGCCGGCCAGCGCGGTGGCAAATGCTTGCCCGGTCTCGTCGACCAGGCGGATGGCGCTGCCGCGGTCGAAGTTGCCCTCCACTTGGGTGATGCCGGCAGCGAGCAGGCTGTGGCCGGTGCGCACCGCGCGCGCCGCGCCCCGGTCCAGGTGCAGTCGCCCGGTCATCGCCAGCGAACCGGCGATCCACACCCGCTTGGCGCTCTCGGGCGACACCGATGCGCGGAACCACGTGGCGCGTGCGCCGTCCATCAGCGCCGACACCGGCCGTTCGCCATCGCCCCGGGTGATGACGGCCGAGCAGCCTGCGGCCATCGCCATCTCGGCGGCGGCGATCTTCGTCGCCATGCCGCCGGTGCCGGCGGTGCGCGCGCGCGACGGGCCCGCCAGCGCCACGATATCCGGCGTGATCGCGTCCACGGTGGCGATATGCACGGCGTCGGGGTGGGTCGCGGGGTCGGCGTCGTAGAGGCCGTCCACGTCGGAAAGGATCACCAGCAGGTCGGCCGACACCAGCTGCGCCACGCGCGCGGCCAGGCGGTCGTTGTCGCCGTAGCGCAGCTCCTGCGTGGCGACGGTGTCGTTCTCGTTGACCACCGGCACCGCGCCCAGCTGCAGCAGGGTTTCCAGGGTGGTGCGCGAGTTCAGCCAGCGGCGCCGGTTTTCGGTGTCCGACGGGGACAGCAGCGCCTGCGCGGCCGGGAAGCCGTGCAGGGCGAAGGCCTGGTCCCAGGTCTGGATCATCACGGTCTGGCCGACGGCGGCCGCGGCCTGCTTCTCGTCCAGGCGCAGCTTGCGGGCCGCGGGCAGGTTCAGCCGGGGCCGGCCCAGCGCCACCGCGCCCGACGACACCAGCACGACCTCGACGCCGCGCTGGCGCAAGGCGGCGATATCGCCGGCCACGGCATGGAAACAGCCCATGTTGGCCCGCCCGGTGAGCCGGTCGATCAGCTGCGCCGAACCGATCTTGATGACGATCCGGCGGGCGCTGGCCAGGAGGGCCGAGGGTGGGCTGGCGGGGTTCAAAAATCCTCCGGGGCGGGCGAGGGACAAGGGGGTCAGTCGCGTGGCGGGGCAACGCAAATCCGACGTTCGCTTGGACGATACCGCAGAAATATTCCGACGTCGGCGAATCCTTCCCGCCCTGGGCGCCTGATTGAGCCCACGGCCGGACCCGGCGCTCGGAGTTGGTGGCTTGGGCAGCCGAGACAGGGGTCTCGTACGGGCCATTCGCCGTCCGGCATACTCAGGGCTCGACCCGCTTTCCAAAGGTGCATGGACCATGCTGCGCAGACCCCTCCTTTGCCTGGCGACGAGCCTCGCCTGCGTCCTGGCCGGCGTGGCCGCGGCGCAAACAGCCACGCCGACGATACCGCCCGCAACGCGGACAACGCTCAGCAACGCCATCAACGCCGACCACGACCAGGCACTCAAGCGGCTCCGCGAGTGGATCGCGCTGCCCTCGATCAACGCCGAGAAACTCAACCGCCAGGAAGGCGCCGAGCTCATGCAGCGCATGCTGATCGACGCGGGCTTCGACACGGCGCGGATCATTCCCACCGACGGTGCCCCCGGCGTCTTTGCTCGCCTCGACGCCGGCGCACCCACCACCCTGGCCGTCTACTTCATGTATGACGTGAAGCAGTTCATCGCCGAGGAATGGAGCCAGCCGCCGCTCGAAGGGCGGCTTGTGCAACGCGACGACGGCAAGACCGTGATGATCGGGCGCGGCGCCATCAACCAGAAGGGACCGCAAGCCACCCTGCTGACGGCCATTCGCGCCTTCAAGGCGACGGGCACGCCGCTGCCGGTCAACATCGTGCTGGTGGCCGAAGGGGAAGAAGAGACGGGGTCGGAGCATTTCGGCCAGATTACCGGTGATCCGGAAGTCGCCAAGGCCCTGGCCAACTCGGCGGGCGTCATCCTGCCGGTGGCCTGGCAGAGCGATGACGGCGGCGTCGAAATCTTCCTGGGTGCGAAAGGCGTGGCGGAAGTGCAGCTGGTGGCCGACGGCGCCCGCTCGGGCCGTGGCCCGGGCATGGAAATCCATTCGATGAACGCCGCGAGGGTGGAGAACCCGGCGTGGCGGCTGGTCAAGGCCTTGGACACGCTGGTTGCCGATGACGGCATCACGCCGACCATTGATGGCTGGATGGAGGAGGTTCGGCCGCTGTCGGCCGAGCAGATCGCGCTGATTGATGCCGGCATGCGGCCGGCTGCCGAAGAAGCGGTCAAGAAGAACCTGAAAGTCCAGGGCTGGGTAGCCGGCGAAGACTTCCGCAGCAGCCTGGTGCGGCTGGCCTCCCAGCCCACGGTCAACATCCAGGGCCTGGTCAGCGGCTACACCGGGCCGGGCGGAAAGACCTCCATGCCCACCCGCGCCGAGGCCAAGATCGATTTCCGGCTGGTGCCCGACATGCGCGCCGACGAGGTAGTGGCCAAGCTGCGCGCGCACCTCGACAAGCGCGGCTTCAACGACATCGAGATCGTGCCGGGTGGCATTTACGGCCCGACCGAAACGCCGCGCGAGTCGGCCATCGTCGGCGCGTTGGCCACCGCGCTGGCTGGCGCCGGCCTGCCGCACACGCTCAACCCGCGCCTGGCCGGCTCCTGGCCCGGGTACCGGTTCACCGATCCGCCGGTGTCGCTGCCCGCGGTGTTCGTGGGTATCGGCCAAGGCGGGCAAATGCATGCGCCCGATGAGTGGTACCTGATTGACGCCAAGGATCCCAGACTTGCCGGCATGGATCGGCAGGCGCTGTTCTACGCCGAGTTCCTCTACGCCCTGGCCAACACCAAGCCCTGAGCGAACGATGTTCTGTCGGTGGGCTGCGGTACTGGTGGCGACGGTTCTTTCCGGCCACGCCCACGCGCGGGAGCTGTATGCGCCACCCACAGGCACCTGCGACGGCTTCCCGCGACTCGAGATCGGGACCGTGCGGGGCATGTGCGCCGGGCTCGTGCTCGGCCCCACGCGGGGCGGCGCGGCGCGGCAGATCGTACTTCCCCGATCCCTGGTGCCGTTGAGCGACACCCGGTGGCTCGTTACTGATCTCGGCGCGTGGGACAAACCAGCGGGGGCCGTCTGGGAGTTGACGCTGCGGCCAGGCCGGCCGGCAGAAGCCAAACGCCTGATTTCGAATCTTTCCGTGCCCCATGCCATGGCGCGCGGACCCGACGGCCGCATCTACGTCGGCGAGATGCGGCGCATCTTCCGGTTTGATCCCGATGCCGCGGATCCCGCGGCCACGATCGAGGTGGTCGTGTCCGGCTTGCCCGACAACGCGCTGCACCTGCATCGGCACCCGCTGTCCAAGTTCGTCTTCGCGCCCGACGGCGCGCTACTGGTCAACGTGGGCGCGCTGTCCGACCAGTGCGAGGGTTCACGCGACACTCCCGCGGATAGCTGCCAAGAAAGCGAATCGGGCGAACAGCCCGCGGGCATCCGACGGTACGCGCTGATCTCACCCGGGCGCTGGAGCCACGAATACACGGTCCATGCCAGGGGTCTCCGCAACTCGGTAGCGCTGGCGGTGCATGCGTCGGGCACCGTCGTCCAGGCGGAAAACAGCATCGACCTGGAATCCCGATGGTCACCGTTCGAAGAACTCAACGTCATCGAGCCAGGCAAACACTACGGCTGGCCCTACTGCATGGACATGACGGCCGACACCCCGGCCTGGCGCGGCAGCCACGCGATGGATTGCCAGAGCGCAGCGCACACGCGGCCGCGCGTACTGCTGCCACCCCACGCCGCGCCGCTGGACCTGGTCTGGTACGAAGGCGCGATGTTCCCGGCCCTCAAGGCAAGGATGCTGATGAGCTTCCACGGCCACCGCTCCGTCGGCGGCCGCATCGTGTCCTTCGCCGTGGATGCGCGCGGTGTACCCACGCCCGACCGCAGCGCCCGCTTCGCCTACTACCCCGGCGGCACGCGTGCCTACGGCGCAGGGCCTGCCGTGACGCCCGTCGCGCTCACGCCCGGCTGGGGGCGGGTGCCGGGCAAGCGCCCGCAAGGCTCACCCGTCGGTTTGGCGGTTGCCGATGACGGCGCCATCTGGGCTACCGATGACCGCGCAGGGCTGGTCATCCGCTTCGCCCAGGACAACCCGTAGGCACGTGCATTGCCCGCGGTGGCTCGGCGTTCCAACCCGCTTGCCGGTGCTGAGAAAAATGTGTCGGCTGTTGACCCGCAGCGGAAATCGCCGCTTCGGAAGGACACAAAGCGGCTAGTGCCCGGGACAAGCAGTTAGAGTGAGATCGCTGGTCGAACTATTGACGAAGCCTACTGAATAACACAAGAGGAGAGCCCTGAATGATGCTGCGCGCCTTGACTGCGGCCGCAACGCTTTTCCTGACGGCGTCGGCGGCCGCCAAGCCGCCTGCCGAGACAGCGTTCGACGAGTGGCTGGTCGCGTTCAACAGCAACGACAAGGCAGCGCTGACCGCTTTCAACCAACTTCGCTTCGGCGAGCCCGACCACAACATCGACTATCTGCTCGATAGCGGCGAAGAGACCGGCGGGCTGGATGTCGTCCGGATTGAACGCAGCGAGCCGACGGTTTTCATCGCGCTTACTCGGGAACGAAATTTCCCCGCTCAGCGGCGGGTCACGGTGAAAGTCGATCAGCCGGGAGCGCCCCGCCTGGACTACGTCATCCAGGAGCCGTTGCGCATGCCGCAGGCCCAGGCACTGAAGGCGTTCGACGCTTTCGCCACGAAATTAGCGGCAGCCGATCGCTTCTCGGGTGTGCTGGTCGTGGAGCAGGACGGAATGCGCCTGTACGGCAAGCATTTCGGGCTCGCTGACCGCGAGAACAACACGCCGGTGCGACTGGAAACGCCGTTCCTGTTCGCATCCCAGGGCAAGATGTTCACTGCCGTGGCGGTGCTGCAGCTGATCGAGGCGGGCAAGCTCGGCTTCGACGATGCCCTCGGCGAGTACCTGACCGACTACCCCAATCCGGAGATGGCGGAGGTAACGATCCGGCAGCTGCTGTCGCATCAAGGCGGCACCGGCGACTTGGGCGTCCTGCAGCCGGATGAGGGGGCGAATCGCGCCCGGGTTCGCACCATCGATGATCTGGTCGAGCTCAACGGCGATCGCGCTCCGGCATTCCTTCCCGGCTCGAGCTTCGAGTATTCGAACTACGGTTTCCTGTTGCTCGGCGCGCTGGTCGAGAAGGTCAGCGGTCAGGACTACTATGAGTATGTAGCCGAGCATGTCTTCGCGCCGGCCAGAATGACCTCAACGAGCTACCCGACACTAGAGCAGATGGCCGGTGTCGCGCGCGGCTACACACAGGCAAAGAATGGAACGCTCGTACCGAGCGCCGATGTCTTGCCGTGGCGAGGCTCGCCTGCGGGTGGCGGCGTCACTACCGCCGACGACGAAGTGCGCTTCATTGAAGCCCTCAGGGCCGGAAAGCTGATCTCGCTGCCGTTGTTGATGGAGGCGATCAAGCAGCAGACGGACTGGTACGGCTATGGCTTCATATCTTCAGGCCCGAGCGAGTTCCCACACTGGGGCCATGGTGGTGGTGCGCGGGGCAACAGCGCGGCGCTGTCGGTATACCCGCTCAACAACATGACCATGGTGTGCCTGAGCAACCGCGACCCGCCGATTTGCGACCGCCTGCTGACAAGGCTGCATTTTCATCTGTCGCCACCCCCTTCTGCAGACTAACCGATGGTGAATCGAACCATGGCAATCATGGGCCGAGCGGTTGTCCGAAATGATCGGGAGTTTCGCCGTTTTCTCATTCAAGCCGAGCCCGCACCGCGGGTCGGCTCAATTCGGGGATTGGGAATCGTATGAAGTTAGCCAGCAGGGTTGTACTGATCATCTTCTTGAGTCTGGCATTCGGTCTTCTTGCATTTTGCTTGCTGTTTGGTCTTCCTTTTGTTTCCCAATTCGCCGCAGGCAAGGTCCTTGCGATGGCCGGCTGTACCACACCTTCCTTTGACATGCAGGCCACCTGTCCGGCTGGGAGCCACGCGGAGCCATTCATCCCTCTCAGTCATTGGTTCACCAGCTTTTTGGCACCGCTGGTACTACTTGAGAACTTTGGCGCCATGCTCTTCGCATGGGCAGTCATTTGCTCCGCAGTTGGGCTCCTGTGGCTGATGCTAAAGGCGGCGAGGTAATCGCAACTGCCAAGTCCACCTCGATGGCTGTTGAAGAACGGGTTCGCCTGGACGACCACCCGCAGGACGCTCGCGACAGTTTTCTTCCGCGCGCTCGGCAGTGATCTGGAGACTCAGAAGCGCGCTGTCGCGAGCACCGCCAAGTGCAAATCCGAGGCAAAGTCTCGCGACCCGGGTTTTGCAACAGAATTGGCCGATAGCCGCCGCCGACGCGACGCTGGCTTCTGTCTTGCTGCGGTGGGGCGGCGCTCGCCGCGAGGCCCCAGGTCGTGCGACCCAGAGCACGTGCTCCGGCGGCCGGGGCAGGCTTGCAAGGGCGGTGGCCTGACCCCAGAAAGGGGGTTCACGCCGAGGAACCGCCATGGACCCGAACGTCTTCCACGCCACCACCATCCTGTCCGTCCGCCGCGGCAACCGCGTCGTCGTGGCCGGGGACGGCCAGGTGACCCTGGGGCATACCGTCATGAAGGGCAACGCCCGCAAGGTGCGCCGCCTGGCCGAGGGCAAGGTGCTGGCCGGGTTCGCCGGCGCCGCCGCCGACGCCTTCACCCTGTTTGAAGTGTTCGAGGCCAAGCTCTCGGCCAACGGCGGCCAGATGCTGCGCGCCGCGGTGGACATGGCGAAGGAATGGCGCACCGACCGCCGCCTGGGCAAGCTCGAAGCCCTGCTGGCGGTGGCCGACAAGGACATCTCGCTGATCATCTCGGGCACCGGCGACGTCATCGAACCCGAGGACGGCATCGTCGCGATTGGCTCAGGCGGGCCCTACGCCCTGGCCGCCGCGCGTGCCCTGATGGCCCACACCGACCTGGACGCCCGCGCGATTGCCGAAGCCTCGCTCAACGTCGCCGGCGACATCTGCATCTACACCAACCGCAATCTCGTGATCGAGGAACTGTGATGTCGGAACTCACCCCGCGCGAAATCGTCGGCGAACTCGACCGCTACATCATCGGCCAGAACGACGCCAAGCGCGCCGTCGCCATCGCCCTGCGCAACCGCTGGCGCCGCATGCAGCTCGACCCGGCCATGCGCGACGAAGTGATGCCCAAGAACATCCTGATGATCGGCCCGACAGGCGTGGGCAAGACCGAGATCGCACGCCGCCTGGCGGCGCTGGCCAACGCGCCGTTCGTGAAAGTGGAGGCCACGCGCTTCACCGAAGTGGGCTACGTGGGCAAGGACGTCGAGCAGATCATCCGCGACCTCGCCGACGGCGCCGTCAAGATGTTCCGCGAACAGGCCAAGCTGCGCGTGCGCACCCAGGCCGAGGAAAAGGCCGAAGACCGCATCCTGGACGTGCTGCTGCCCAAGCGCCGCGGCCCGGGCTTCACCACCGACGCCGCGCACGACGGCGACAACGACACCCGCCAGAAGCTGCGCCGCCAGCTGCGCGCCGGCGAGCTGGACGACCGCGAGATCGAACTCGATCTCACCCAGGCCGCCGCCGGCATGGACATCATGACCCCGCCGGGCATGGAGGAAATGGGCCAGCAGCTGCGCTCGATGTTCCAGAACCTGGGCGGCGCCAAGGCCCAGACCCGCACGCTCACGGTCAAGGCCGCCCGCCCGGTGCTGGTCGAAGAAGAGGCCGGCAAGCTGGTGAACGAAGACGACATCCGCGTGCAGGCGATCACCGCCTGCGAACAGAACGGCATCGTCTTCATCGACGAGATCGACAAGGTCTGCAAGCGCAAGGACAGCATCGGCGGCGGCGACGTGTCGCGCGAGGGCGTGCAGCGCGACCTGCTGCCGCTGGTCGAGGGCAGCACCGTCAGCACCAAATACGGGGTGGTGCGCACCGACCACATCCTGTTCATCGCCAGCGGCGCCTTCCACCTGGCCAAGCCGTCCGACCTGATCCCCGAGCTGCAGGGCCGCTTCCCGATCCGGGTCGAACTCACGGCGCTGAGCCAAGGCGACTTCAAGCGCATCCTCACCGAGCCGCGCAATGCCCTGGTGCGCCAGTACATGGCCCTGCTGGCCACCGAGGGCGTGAACATCGGCTTCGACGAGGGGGCCATTGACCGCCTGGCCGAGATCGCCTTCCTGATCAACGAACGGCAGGAGAACATCGGCGCCCGGCGCCTGCACACGGTGCTGGAAAAGCTGCTCGAGAAGCTCAGCTTCGAGGCGCCCGACAAGGGCGGCCTGTCGCTGATGGTGGACCGCGTGATGGTGGACGCCCAGCTGGGTGACGCCGTGCAGGACCCGGACCTGAGCCGCTACATCCTCTGAGTCCGGGCGATGGCTGTCAGGTTTTCCGTCCGGTGCAGGCCTACTGCACCGAACCCCCATGGAAAACGACATGGCCGCCGCCGCTCCCCTGGCCCCTTCCCGACCCGCAAGGGCGGGTAGCATGGACCAAGCCATGAGCCCCCCGACCACCGACATCGAGGCCGTGCTGCGCGAGCACGGCCCCATGCTGGCGCGCATCGCCGGCAGCTACGAGTCCGAACCCGCCCGCCGCGACGACCTGCTGCAGGACATCAGCGTGGCCGTCTGGCGCGCCCTGCCCAGCTGGCGCGGCGACGCCTCGCTGCGCACCTTCGCCGCGCGCGTGGCCCACAACCGCGCCATCGACCACCTGGCCCGCGAGAAGCGCGCCCGCGGCGACGAGCTGCACGAAGACCACGTCGACCCCGACGCCAACCCGATGCAGCACGCCCTGGCCCACCAGCGCCGCAAGAGCCTGTTGGCCGCGGTGCGCGACCTGCCGCTGGGCCAGCGCCAGGTGGTGGTGCTGGCCTTGGAAGGCTTCTCGCAGCGCGAGATCGCCGACACCCTGGCCCTGGAAGAAAACACCGTGACCCAGCGGCTGAGCCGCGCGCGCCGCCAGCTCAATGCCTGGCTGGGAGGAGAGTCGTGATGGACCGGAACCAGGACTGGACCGCGCTGGCCGCGGACTGGCAGCGGCAGGACACGCCCGCCATCGACGTCGAAGCGATCCGCGACGAGGCCGAGCGGCGCAGCCGCAGCCTGCGCCGGGTGATCTGGCTGGAGGTTGCTTTCGCCGTGCTGGTGGTCGCGCTGTGCGTGCAGATCGCCCTGAGCCCGCGCAGCGACTCCGTTCAAACCATGGTCTTCGGCGCGATGGCGGCGTTCCTGGTCGTCTACCAGGCGCTGATGGTGTGGATCCGCCGGCGCGACCTGGCCGACGCCGGCCGCGATGCGCTGTCGCTGGTGGACCGCGAGATCCAGCGCGCCCGCACCGTGCTTCGCTACTGGCGCTGGGGCATGTGGTCCGCGCTGCTGCTTTGGCTGGGCATCTACGCGCTGATGCTCCACGGCATGGCCGCGGATTGGCCGCCGCGCCGCGTGGGCGGGCTGCTGGGCG
>JANOJQ010000214.1:0-47390 GCA_031418815.1 Lysobacteraceae bacterium | reverse complement strand
GCCCCTCGCTTCCGCGGTGTCGACGGCGCATCCACGATGTCGGCGGCGCCAGTCCCGGACTTGGGAGAAGAACCAAAAAAAAAGGCCCCCGATGGGGGCCTTTTTACTGGTATGGCGGAGAGGGTGGGATTCGAACCCACGGTTGGCTCACACCAACGCCTGATTTCGAGTCAGGTACATTCGACCACTCTGCCACCTCTCCGGACCCCGGTGCAGCGGTCGTTGCACCGGAGCCGCGAATTATAGGTGGCCTTCGGCCGATCCGCCAGCCTCAGGGGCCCGAGGCCGTGCCGCCGCCCCGCGGCATGAAGAAGAACTCGCCGCTTTCGTGGCCCGCGAAGCGGATCGGCGCGTATTCCGGCACCTGCGGCACGGGCGAATCGATCGCCCCGAGGGCCACGGAGGTCGAAACCTCGCGGAACAGGCGCTGGGCCTCGAGCAGGCGGTTGTTGTCCTGCAGGACGTTCAGGAAGGCCCTCGCGAAATAGCTGTGCCGACCGGTGCCGGTGTCGGGCACCGGCTGCACGCCGCCGGAGGTGAGCGCCGTGCGCGAGCGGCCGCTGGCCATGGCCTTGACCCACCCGGCCCATTTCTCGGGCGCCATCGACCCGGCGTCGAAGGTGGGCGCCGAGGCCCGGGTCATGGTGCCCGAGTAGCACGAGTCCGCCACCACCAGCACGTGGCGGGCCGGCATCGTGTCCAGGATCTCGCTGACCGCGGCATTGGAAATCCAGGTGCGCTCGGCGCCCGACGCGCCGTCGCTCGGCACCCAGTAACCCTGCCCCTTGTTGTCGATCTCGCCGTGGCCGGCGTAGTAGATCAGCAGGTTGTCCTCGGGCTTGAGCTGTCCGCGCACCTCGTTGAGCGCCGTCAGCATCTCCAGCCGCCCCGCGTTGAGCACCAGCGTGGTCTGGTAGCCGTAGCGGGACTTGAGCATCGCCGCGACCGCATTGGCATCGTTGGCCGCGCTCTTGAGCGCCGGGTAGCCCGGGTCGAGGTAGCTGTTGTTGCCAATCACCACGGCGAAGTAGCGACCCAGCTTCACGTCCCGAGGCAGGCTGCCGTCGCCGGCCGGCGTACCGGCCGCGGAGGATGCCGAGGCCGCCTGCGGCAGCAGGGTGAAAGCCAGTTCGGCGCGCGCACCCTTGCGATCGGTCGCCGCGACATTCACCTGGGCGCCACCGGCGGGCACGTCCACCTGGGCGCTGAAGCCGCCGTTGGCGCCGAGCGGGGCCGGCTGGCCGTTGACCGTGATGGCGCTGACCAGCTGCGGCGACGTGACCCGCCCCACCACCTGGCGCTTGCCCGGGCCACCGCGGTAAACGGCCGTGTTGCGGCCGCGCGTGGCGACGAACACCGGGTCGAGGATCTCCAGCATCGGCGCCGCGGCGTAGCTGCCGCCGGTGCTGGCCGCGCCGCCCGCGCGCTGCTCGAGCGAGGCCAGTTGGGTTCGCTGGCTGTTGATCTGTTCTTCCTGCGCCAGCAGCTGGTTCTCGAGCAGCTTGGTCAGGTCGTCGTCCTGCTGCCGACGGGCCTGCACGAGCTTTTCCTGCGTGGCGGAAAGCTCGCGCCGGGCGGCCTCCAGCGCACCGCGCCGCTCCTGCAGCTCGCGCTGCAGCTTCTGCACCTGCTCGCGCAGTTGCGCCGACTCGGCCTCGCCCTCCTGCACCTGCTGCTGCAGGCCGGTGATCGCTTCGTCGCGCGCGCTGATCTGCACCTGCACCACCGAGGCGTACATCAGTTCGTCCTGGATGCCCGACGCCTCGCGATAGAGGTTGAGCGCGGCCGCCTGGTCCTTGGGCACGCCCAGGCCCTGCTCGTAGAGGTAGCCGAGGTTGATCTTGGCGCGGCCGTAGCCCTGGTCGGCAGCCTTCTTGAACCACTGGAACGCCATGCCGTAGTCGGGCGCGGTGCCCAGGCCCTTGGAATAAATCTCGCCGACGTTGTTCTGCGCCTCGGCGCTGCCGGTCATCGCGCCTTCCAGCCAAACCTTGAGCGCCGTCTGGTAGTTGGCGCGATCGTGCGCGACGTACTCGCCGCCGCGGATCTCGCAGTCGGCCTGGGTGGTGCGCACCGGACGGCGCGCGCTGAGGAAGGTGGCCTGGCGACCGAGCTTGCGGATCTGCCCCGGCAACAGGCAGTCCACCACCATCAGGTCCTCGGCGTTGCGCACGACCGCATGCGCCGGCTGGGCCGGCCAACCGGCAACGATCGCCAACAGGCAGGAAGAAGCAATAACGGACAGTCGGGGATGATCCGGACAGGCGTTGCGCAAAGTCATGGGCATGGCTCCGTTGGGAAGCAATGCGGCCCGCGCCAAGGCCATTTGAGCGGCGCGCCAGCCGCTATACTCGAGGCGAAGTTATAGCCGCAATCCTGGGGAAAAGCGATGGACTTCCAGAGCAGCGCCGCACGCGGCGGGCAGGCAATGCCTGCAGCCTCCAACCGGTTGGCAAGCGCCGCGGCAATGCTGCTGCTGGCGCTCGCCGGGCTCGGCTGGAGCAGCCAGTCACAGGCGCAGGCCTGCAACTTCGTGCAGATCGGGGCGCCCTCGGCGATCAACCTCGCCGGCACGTCCGTCAGCTTCACGCTGGCAGCGCAAACGGCCTGCGCGCCCACCGTCAACGTCGCCATCGCGATCACCGCCGACACCACCGGCGGCGCCAGCGTGCAGGCCCCCGTCAACCCCACGGTGACACTCAACACGCCCTACGCGTTCACGGTGAACCTGGGCGCCACGCCCGGCGGTACCGGCACCGTCACCGCCACCTGCCTGAGCGGCGGCTGCGCCGGCAACGTGCTGACCTACACCTTCGCCACCAACAACCAGTACAGCTACACCGCCGCGGTGCCGACGGTGGTGACCAACCAGATAACCCCGTTCACTCTCACCACCAACTTCCTGCTCAACGGTGCGCCCGGCGGGCTTTCCACCAGCTTCTTCAACGTCACCACGGCCTCGCCGATCGGCGCCGCCGCGGTGCCCAACGCGGCGGGCAACGCCAGCGTCACCGCCAGCATCGCCACGGCGAACACCTACAGCATCACCGGCAACATCAACTGCCCGCTGCTGTTCGTGCTGGAAGGCTGCCCGCCACCGCCGGCGAACTTCACGCTGCTGGTGGAGCCGGTGTCGCTCAACGCGACCACGCCACTGGCGCCGTCCACGCCGGCCGGCACGCCGCTGAACATGGCGGTGACCTACGGCAGCGCCAGCATCCCCGCGCCCAATGGCACCAACATCAACTGGTCGGTGACTGCGCAGCCGGCCGGCGGCAACGGCGCTGTCGCCGGCAATGCCGTCGCCGGCGGCGGTGGCCAGAGCACGGCGGTGTTCACCGCCACGGTGCCGGGCAACTACACCGTGTTCGCCAACAGCGGCTGCACCTTCTGTGCGCCGGGCGCGCGCACCTTCACCGTCACCGTCACCGCCCTGCCCTACGTGCTGGTGCCGGTGACGGCCAACCCACTCGCGGGCACCGCCGGTGTCGGCGTGCCGGTCACGGTGCGCCTTGAACAGGGCGGCGTGCCGGTCGCAGGCGCCACCGTGCTGTGGAGCGCCAGCGCACCCTTCACCCCGGCCACCACCACCAGCGTCACCAATGCCGCGGCCGGCCAGGCGACGGCGACCTTCACCCCCTCCACCTTTGGCAACTTCACCAACGCCATCGTCGCTTCGGTGGACATCGACGGCATCCCCGCCACCGGCGACGAGGCCACGTTCGCCTACGACGCCAACATCGCTTTCGTCGCCAGCCTGGCGATCACCGGCGGCAACAGCCAGAACGCCCTCGTCAACACCGCGTTCGCCAATCCGCTGCAGGTGAATGCGCAGAACAGCGGCGTGCCCGCCGCGGGCGTCACCATCAACTGGGCCGTCGCCAGCGGCAGCGCGGTGCTGTCGGCGCCGACCAGCGTCACCAATGCCGCGGGCACCGCGGCGATCGGCGTCACCGCCGGCGCCACCGCCGGCCCCGTCACGATCACCGGCACGCGCCAGGACGCGCCGGCGGCCACGGTCAGCTTCACGCTCACGGTGGACGCGCTGGGTTCGCTGGCCATCGTCGGCGGCGACGGCCAACTGCTGGCTGCGGGCATCGCCTCGGCGCCGATGCAGGTCGCACTGACCAATGCCGCGGGCACGCCGATCGCCGGCGCCGTGGTGGCTTGGGCCACCAGCGCCGGCACGCTGGCGAACGCCACCAGCACCACCAATGCCGCGGGCGTCGCCAGCAACACCGTGACCGTCACGACCGCGGGCGCGGTGCAGGTGACGGCCAGTTCGGCCCTCGCCGGCGCGCCGGCGGTGTTTGCGCTCAACGGCGCCCTGGCCAGCATCGGCGGCCTGAGCGAAACCCAGCGCGAGGTGGCGAAGGCCATCGATTCCGCCTGCCCCGCCTTGGCGAACCTGCCCACCCGCACGGCGGGCCAACAGGATCTCCTGCTGCGCTGCCAGGAACTCATCGTCGCGGCCGGCATCGACCCGGGGGCAACCATCGCCGCGCTCGACCAGCTGATGGCCGACGTCGCGCTGACCCAGGTGAATGCGGCCTTCAACGCCGCGCAATCGCAGTTCGTCAACCTCAAGACCCGCATCGCCGCGCTGCGCAGCGGCACCGGCGGCACCGATTTCGGCGGCCTGGCGATCAACACTTCGATGGGCCCGGTGTCGCTGGGCACGCTGGCCAGCGCCTTCAGCAACAGCGCCGCCGATACCGGCACCGAGGTCGGCACCGATTTCAGCCGCTGGGGTTTCTTCGCCGCCGGCACCATCGGCCGCGGCGAAGCCGACGCCGGGCGGGTCAACCCGGCCTATGACTTCGACGTCGAAGGCGTCACGGCCGGCGTGGACTACCGCAAGAGCGACAAGTGGATCATCGGCGGCTCGTTCGGATACACGCGGCAGGACACCCAGCTGCCGGGCGACCGCGGCGGCCTGGACACCACCGGCTGGAGCCTGTCGGCCTACACCACCTACTACCAGGCCGACAGCTGGTACATGGACGGCGTGCTGACCTACGGCCGGAACGACTACGAACTGCTGCGCCAGATCAGCTACACGCTGCCGCGGGCCGGCGGCGGCACCACCCGCATCGAGCAGGTGGCGCAGTCCGACGCCGGCGGCGACCTGCTGTCCACCGCGTTCACGGTGGGCCGCGACTGGAACGTCGGCGCGTTCGGCCTCGGGCCCTATGCCCGCGTGCTTTACACGCGCCTGGGCTTCGACGACATCGACGAGGACTTGCTGCCCGGCATCCCCGGCAGTGGCCTGGGACTGCGGATCGAGAACCGCGACGTCACTTCGCTGGCCAGCGTGCTGGGCGCGAAGTTCACCTACACCCACAGCGCCGGCTGGGGCGTGCTGATGCCGCACCTGCAGCTGGAGTGGGAGCACGAGTTCAAGGACGACCCGCAGGCGATCGAGGCGCGCTTCATCAACGACCCGACCGGCAGCGCCATGCTGGTGCGCGGCGACCCGCTGGACACCAACTATTTCCGGCTGGGCCTGGGCCTTTCGATGGTGCTCACCCGCGGTCGCTCGGGCTTCATGTACTACGAGCGCCTTTCCGGGATGAACGGCATGTCCCAGTACAACCTGGCGATCGGTTTCCGGATGGAGTTCTGAGCTGCACGCCGGCCTGCCGCCGCCCGCCCCAGGCATGCCCCCGGCGCGGCCGGCAGGTTGCGGCGCGGGCGCGGGCGCAAGCATGATGCACCCCATGGTCCATCCAGCCGTACCGACGCACCACCCCTCCGGGGCCCGCGCATGATCGAATTCGGCCATCTGAGCCACGTCGGCCTGCGGCGCGAGCTCAACGAGGACACCTACTACGGTGACGCCGAGCTCGGCCTGTGGCTGGTGGCCGACGGCATGGGCGGGCACGAGTTCGGCGAAGTGGCCAGCGCCCTGGCGCGCGACGCGGTGGTGCGCGAAGTCCGCGCCGGCCGGCCGCTGGCCGAAGCGATCCGCCGCGCCGACGAAGACATCATCA
Organism: Lysobacteraceae bacterium; assembly: GCA_031418815.1. Taxonomy (GTDB): domain Bacteria; phylum Pseudomonadota; class Gammaproteobacteria; order Xanthomonadales; family Xanthomonadaceae; genus Arenimonas. The sequence goes on along the minus strand of JANOJQ010000214.1, from coordinate 41,397 downwards.
AGCACAGCCGCCAGCGCGCCGAAAGCCTGCCGATGGGCACCACCATGGTGGCGCTGCGCATCGTCGACAATCGTTTCGAGCTGGCCTGGGTCGGCGACAGCCGGGCCTATCTCTGGAACGGCCAGCTGCGCCAGCTCTCATCCGACCACAGCTACGTGCAGGAACTGATCGACCAGGGCGCCATCACCGCCGAACAGGCGCGCGCGCACCCGCACCGCAACGTCGTGACGCAGGCCCTGGGCGTCACCGACCCGCAGAGCCTGAAAGTGGAAACACTGTCGGGCGAATTGCGCCCCGGCCAGCAGCTGGTGCTTTGCAGCGACGGCCTGACCGAGGAAGTGGACGACGTCGGCATCGCCGCCCTGCTGACCAAGCCGGAACTGTCGGCCCAGGAATGCGTGGACCACCTGGTGTCGGCCGCGCTCGACGGCGGCGGCTCGGACAACGTCACCGTCATCCTGCTTCGCCGCAGCTGACCCGCCTCAGTTCGACGCCGGCGCCGGCGGCAGCACCGGCGTGCCCCCGGCTTCGCCCGCGACCGCCACGTCCTGCAGCTGGCGCAGGTAGGGGTCCTGGCCGTCGACGGCCAGACCGGAGCGCACGATGACACGGCACTGCACCCAGCGTTCCACCGCGCAGGCCTTGTAGCCGTAGTTGCGGTAAAAGGCGACGATGCCGGCGATGCCGGCGCGGGCGCGGGCGTTCTCCGGGTCCAGCGCCAGCGCCCGGCGGTAGTAGCCCAGGGCACTTTCGTCGTCCGGGATGGTCAGCTTGCGGCTCAGCTCGACCGTGGTGCCGTACTCGAACAATTGGTCGGCGGCGTTGAGCAGGCCCTCGAGTTCATCCGAATCGGGCGCGTCCACGGGCTGGGGCAGCTGGAAGCCGGCGGGGACCGGGCCGGTATCGGCCGGCGTGGCCGGTTCGACGGGCACGGGCGCGTCCAAGGTGGCGACCTGCCCCGCCGGCGCCGGGTCGGGCGACAGCAGCCACCAGCCCGCCATTGCGGCCACGAACAGCAGCAGCGCCCCGGTGACCGGCCAGACCCAGCCCGGCCGCCCCTTGCGCTTGTCCGTGCTGATGCGCGTGCGCTGCTGCGTGGCGGCGCCCGAGGCAATGCGCGAGCCGCTGCCCGACTTGCGGGTATGGGTCTCCTGCAGCACCGCGCCCTGCGGCGCCGAGGCCAGCAGCTTGTGCAGGGCCTCCACGAAGGCGGCGCCGGTCTTGAAGCGCTGGTCGGCCTGCTTGGCCATCAGGCCCGACACCAGCGGCTGCAGCCATTGCCAGGGTTCAGGCAGCTCGGGCACCGGGTGGGTGACGTGCATCAGGGCCACGGTGAACGGGTCGCCGGCCTGGTAGGGCGGCGTGCCCACCAGCAGTTCGTAAAGCACGGTGCCCAGGCTGTAGAGGTCGGAGCGGCCGTCCACCGGTTCACCGCGCGCCTGCTCGGGGCTCATGTAGTCGGGCGTGCCGATGGACGCACCGGCGACGGTGGAACTGTTGCTGCCGTCCATCGCCTTGGCGATGCCGAAGTCTGCCAGCACCACCCGGCCGTCGGCGCGGAACAGCACGTTGCCCGGCTTCACGTCGCGATGCACGAAGCCCTTGGAATGGGCGAAGTCCAGGCCCTGGGCGATGTCGGTGACGATGTCGAGGATCTGCGCGACGCTCAGCCCGCCCTCGGCCAGCCGCTCCTTGAGCGTGCCGCCCGGGATGTACTCGGCGGCCAGGTAGTACACGCCCTTGTGGCTGCCGATGTCGTACACCGTCACGAGGTTCGGGTGCTGCAGCTTGGCGGTGATCTTGCCCTCGATAACGAAGCGGCTGGCGAACTCGGCGTTCGCAGCCAGCACCGGCGACATCACCTTCAGCGCGACCTCGCGGTCGAGCGACTCCTGCACGGCCAGGAACACCGAAGCCATGCCGCCCTCGCCGATCGGCCGCAGGATGCGGTAGCCGGGGATGTTGATGTCGACCGAGGTGAGCAGGACCGTGGCGTTCAAGGCGACCTCGTTGCCGATGACCGGGAGCGATTATCCATCATGACCGATCAGGGCGTGGGCTCGGGCCAGAGGCGCTTGCCGGACTTGGCCGCCATCTTCGCGACCCGCGCCTCGTGCGCGGCCAGCTCGGCGGCGTTGGCGCGCAGCACCCGGCGCTCCCCCGCCAGCGACACCTGCACGCTCACCGCGCTGGCCTTACCCGGCTCGCCCACCGGCGCCAGGCCCAGGTCGCCCTGGCCGGCGGTCAGCCCCAGGTACACCTCGGCCAGCAGCTCGGCGTCCAGCAGCGCGCCGTGCAGCTTGCGGTGGCCATTGTCCACGCCCAGCCGCTTGCACAGGGCGTCGAGCGAATTGCGCTGGCCCGGGAAGCGCTCGCGCGCCATCGCCAGCGTGTCGAGCACGCTGGCGTGGTGTTCCAGCCGGCCGTGGTGCGCGCCGGCCAGCGACAGTTCGTGGTTGAGGAAGCCGACGTCGAAGCTGGCGTTGTGGATGATCAGCTCGGCGCCCCGGATGAAGTCCAGCAGTTCGTCGACCACGGTCTCGAAGCGCGGCTTGTCGAGCAGGAAGTCGAGGGTCAGGCCGGTGACTTCCTGCGCACCCGGCTCCATCTCGCGGCCCGGGTTGAAGTAACGCTGGAACTGGCGCCCGGTCGGCCGCCGCTCGATCAATTCGACGCAGCCCACTTCGACGATGCGGTTGCCCTTTTCCCAGGACAGGCCGGTGGTTTCGGTGTCGAGCACGATCTGGCGCATGCGTGGGCTCAGCTCCTGAATTTTTCGGCTTCGGCGCGGGCCAGCTTGTCCACGCGTTCGTTCTCGACGTGGCCGGCATGGCCCTTCACCCACTTCCACTGCACATTGTGCGGCGCGGCGGCCAGCTGCAGGCGCTCCCACAGGTCCTTGTTCTTCACCGGCTCGCCGCCCGCGGTCTTCCAGCCGCGGCGGATCCAGTTGGGCAGCCATTCGCCGATGCCTTTCTGCACGTACTGCGAGTCGGTGGAAAGCACCACCTGGCAGGGCGACTTCAGTGCCTCGAGCGCCATGATCGCGGCCAGCATCTCCATGCGGTTGTTGGTGGTCAGCGCCTCGCCGCCGGCGAGTTCGCGCTCGCGGCCCTCGTGGACCAACAGGGCGGCCCAGCCGCCGGGGCCGGGATTGCCCAGGCAGGCGCCATCGGTGTGGATGTCAACGGGTTTCATCTTTGCTTCCATGCGGGGTGGAGATCAACCGGCGCTCATGCCGGGGCGGAACTTCAGTGCCGGTGCGCTCACGCGCAGCGGGGTGACGCCGGGGTCGCGGCGCCGGGCCACGACCAGGCTGGCCATGCGCAGCCGTGCCGCCAGGCCATTGCCGCGCGCCGGATCGAGGTCGACGGCGCGCGCCGCCGACCAGATCGGGCCCAGGTAGCGCCGCCGCTGCACTTCCAGGCCTGCCGCACGCACCTGGCCGGCGAACAGCCCGGGGTCGAAGCTGCGCATGCCCTTGAAGGCCCAGCGCAGGCGCGATGGACCCCAGGGGTTGAGGGTGAGGATCAGCGCGGTTCCCTCGGGCAAGAGCACACGCGCCAACTCCGACATCAAGGCCTGGGGATCGGGCGAACTTTCGAAGACGAACAGGGCGTAGACCAGGGACAGGCTGCCGCTGGCGAACGGCAGGTGGGCATCATCGCAGGCCAGGGCACCGCCGAACGCCTGGCCCTGGCGGTGCAGGCTCAGCACGTTGGCAAGCAGGTGGCCCGGTAGGCCAGGTTCCAGCGCCGCGGTGGGCCGCAGGTACAGCCCGGTGTGGCCAAAAACGCGGACGAGTTCCGGCACGGCCTGGCGCTGGACCTCCCGCAGCAGGCGCATCGGGGCGTCGCGGCGGAACCAGGCGTCGTGGGCGGGGTCGGGTTGACGTCGGGCGTGAGCCGGGGGCATGGTCGCGATTCTGCGTCAAAAGCGCGCCCCAGGTCATCCCGTGCTGCGTGCCATTCCCCTGCCCGCCTTCCAAGACAACTACATCTGGCTGCTGGCAGCGCCGGGCGGCGAGGCCTTGGTGGTGGATCCCGGCGACGCGGGCCCGGTGTTCGAAGCCGCGGCCGGCGGCCTCAAGCCCGTGGCCATCGTGCTGACCCACCACCACGCCGACCACGTCGGCGGCGCGCAGGCCCTGGTGGACCATTTCGGCATCCCCTGCCATGCACCGGTCGACGAGCGCATCACGGCGGCCACCGCGCGCGTCGCCCACGGCGATCGGGTGCAGGTGGGCGCCCTGGACCTGTCGCTGGACGTGATCGGCGTACCGGGCCACACGCTCAGCCACGTCGCCTTCCACGGCGCGGGGCATCTGTTCTGCGGCGACACGCTGTTCAGCCTGGGCTGCGGGCGCATGTTCGAAGGGCAGCCGGCGCCTTACCTGGCCTCGCTCGAACGGCTGGCCGCCCTGCCTGCCGACACTGCCGTTTGCTGCGGCCACGAATACACCGAAGCCAACGGCCGCTTCGCGCGCGCCGCCGAACCCGACAACCCCACCCGCGACCAACGCCTGGCCGACGTGCGCGCCCTGCGGGCCCGCGGCTTGCCCAGCCTGCCCAGCACGATCGGCAGCGAACGCGCCGGCAACCCGTTCCTGCGCATCGACCAACCCGGCCTCCTCGCCAGCCTCGCCCGGCACCTGGGCCATGCGCCGCGGGACCGCGCCGAAGCCTTCGGGGCACTTCGCCAATGGAAGGACACCTTCAGACAATGACAGCATCCCGGATGCGCCCGACCGCGGCGATCGCCCTGGCCCTCGCGCTGGCGGCCTGCCAGCCGCAAGTGAAGCCCGACATCGACGATCCGCGCGAGCCGGCGACCGAGGTCCAGCTCAGGCCGGCGCCGCGTGCCGCCACACCGGCCAAGCCGGTCGAGCCGGCGCCGCCGGTGGTGCTGGCCCCGGACCCGATCGACACCGGCGCCGAGGTCTTCGACCGCATGACGGCGCGCTTCTCCGCGCCCATCTGCGTCAAGGGCCAGCAGAACCGCCACTGGCGCAAGCGCTACGCCGGCTACCCGGAAAGTTTCGCCCGGCAGATCGAACAGATCCTGCCGCTCATGGGCTACGTGGTGGAAGAAGTCGAGCGCAAGGGCTTGCCCGGCGAGTTCGCCCTGCTGCCGATCGTCGAAAGCTGGTACCGGCCCGATGCCATCGGACCGGGCGGCCCGGCCGGCATGTGGCAGATGATCGCCAGCACGGCGCGCAACCACGGCATCCGCATCCAGCCCGGCTACGACGGCCGGCTGTCGCCGATCGAATCCACCGACGCCGCGCTGTCCTACCTGGTGGCCCTGGACCAGATGTTCGACGGCGAATGGCGGGCCATGGCCATGGGCTACAACGCCGGCGAGTACCGGATCGTGCGCGCCTTCCGCAGCAGCGGCGACCGCCGCGTTTCCGGCGAAAGCCACCTGCCGCGCGGGCTGTCGCGCACCACCTACGACTACGTGGCAAAACTGCATGCCCTGGCCTGCCTGTTCGAGAAGCCGGAACGCCATGGCCTGGTGTTGCCGCGCGACGCGCGCTTCGTGCCGCTGGTGCGCATGACCCTGCCCGATGGCGTGCAGGGCCTCGACCAGGCCGCCGTGCGCATGGGTACCGACGCCTCGCGCCTGCGCAAGCTCAACCCGGGCTACCGCCAGGGCCGCGTGGTGTCCGGCGCGCCGCGCGACGTGCTGGCGCCCGCCACCGCGCTGGCTTCGCTGGTCTCGGCGAACGCCGCCAGCACGGCGGTGATCACGCCCGACGCATCCGACGCCGCGAAAACCTACACGGTCCGCGCCGGCGACACGTTCTCGAAGATCGCTGCACGCCACGGCGTGCCGCTGGCGCGGCTGTTCTCGATCAATGGACTCAGCGGCCGGTCCATCCTTCGGCCGGGCCAGGTGCTGCGCCTCGCCCCCTGAGGCCCGCGCACGCACCATGCTTGGCGGTATGGCCCGCCGCGGTCCAAACTAGGCCACTTTGCGCCGCCGGCTTGGCGGCATCGGGAGGAACACATGGGATTTTTGACCGGCAAGCGCGCCCTCGTCGTGGGTGTCGCCAGCCAGCGCTCGATCGCCAGCGGCATCGCCGACGCGATGTACCGTGAAGGCGCCGAGCTCGCTTTCACCTACCAGAACGACAAGCTGAAATCGCGCGTCGAAGGCGCCGCCGCCGACTGTCATTCCGACATCGTGCTGCCGCTGGACGTGGGCGACGACGACCAGATCGCCAACGTCTTCAGCGAGCTGGCCAAGCGCTGGGACGGCTTCGACATCCTGGTGCATTCGGTGGGCTACGCGCCGCGCGAGGCCATCGAGGGTGAGTTCCTCGACGGCCTGACCCGCGAGAACTTCCGCATCGCGCACGACATCTCCAGCTACAGCCTGGCCGCGCTGGCCAAGGCCGCGCGGCCGATGATGAAGGGCCGGCACGGCAGCATCCTCACGCTGAGCTACCTGGGCGCCGAGCGCGCGCTGGCCAACTACAACGTGATGGGCCTGGCCAAGGCCAGCCTCGAGGCCAACGTGCGCTACCTGGCGCTCAACCTGGGCCCGGAAGGCACGCGCGTGAACGCCATCTCCGCGGGGCCGATCAAGACCCTGGCGGCGGCGGGCATCGCCAACTTCCGCAAGATGCTCGGCCACGTCGAGGCGCACGCGCCGCTGCGGCGCAGCGTCACCATCGACGACGTCGGCAATGTGGCCGCCTTCCTGTGCTCGGACCTGGCCGCCGGCGTCACCGGCGAGATCACCTACGTGGACGCGGGCTACAACATCCTGGGCATGACCGGCATCGGCGACTGACCCTGCGCCGGCAACGCCGCAGCGAAAAAGGCCCGGGAATCCCGGGCCTTTTTCTTTTCCCGCCGCCGTCGGTCAGAGCCGGTCTTCGGCGACGGTGACGGTGTAGTGGCGGCGCAGGGCCTTGATGTAGTCCTGGTACTCGACGATGCCGCGGGCCTGCGAGAACTGCTCGAGCAGCATGACCCGGGTGGCGTCGTCCAGCGTGGACAGGTCGCCGGGCGTGACGGCGGTGACCGCCACCAGCGCATGGCGGTCCGGCGCCATTTCGGCGATGGTGACGCTGGTCTTGCCCGCCTCCGGCTTGGCCAGGCTGAAGGCCACGTCCAGGATGGACGGCGGCAGCTGGGCGCGGCGACCGGTGGCCGGCAGCATGGCGACCGTGCGGCCCACCTCGCTGGCCAGCGCGTCGAGCGTTTCACCCGCCTGCGCGCGCTTGAGCATGGCGTCGGCCTGCGCCTTGGACGCCTTCGCCAGGCGGTCGCCGTTGAAGTCCGACAGCACCCGGTCGCGGACGGCGTCGAAGGCCAGCGCGGCCTCCGGCTGGTGTTCGACCACGTGCAGGATGACCACGTGGTTGGGCCCGATCTCGATCGCGTCGCTGACCTGGCGCTCGGTCTTCTGGGCCCCGGAGAACGCCGCATCGCGGACCTGCGGGAGCGCGGCGATGCCGTCGCCCTGGCGCTGGCCGAACGGCTGGCTGCGGCTTACGGCCAGGCCCATGGCCTCGGCGGCCGGGGCCAGTGCGGTGGGGTCCTTGTAGATGCGTTCCACCAGGCCGCCGCTGAGTTCGCTGAAGACGCGCTCGCGCTCGTTGGCGACGAACTCGGCCTCGAGGTCGGCCCGCACGTCCTCGAACGGACGCTCGGTGCCCGGGGTCAGTTCGCGCAGCTGGATGACGTGCCAACCGGCCGGCGTGCGCACCGGGTCGGTGACCTGGCCCGCTTCGGTGAGCGCGAACAGCGCGCCCTCGAACTCCGGGCCGATATCGCCCTCGGCGATCGTGCCCAGGTCGCCACCCTCGGCCTTGGAGCCCACGTCTTCGGAGCTTTCGCGGGCGATGGCGGCGAAATCGGCGCCCGGCGCCCGGGCCTTGGCAGCCAGCGCCATCGCGCGCTCGCGCGCAGCGGTGTCGGTCGCTTCGTCGACGTCGGCGGCGACGGCCACCAGGATGTGCGATGCCACGCGGCCTGGCGGCGTGACGAAGCGGGCCTTCAAGGTGTCGTAAAGGCCGCGCAGCGTGGCTTCGTCGGCGCTGGCCGGGGACTCGAGCGCGGCTCCGTCGATCTCGACGTAGTCGATCACCACTTTTTCTTCGCTGCGGTAGAGCGACGCATGGCCGTCGTACCAGGCCTTGAGCTGTTCCTCGCTGGGAAGCTCGGCCGGCAGGGCAGGCGTCGGCAGGTCGACCAGCGCAAGGTCGCGGGTCTGCTGGCTCAGCCCGAGGAAGGCCTCGAGCTCGGAATTGCTGGCGATCGCCGAAGCAACGATCTGGCTGGGGATCGTCCGGCGCGCGAGGTCGGCGCGCATGGTCGCCATGAACTGGGCGTGGGTCTGGCCCTGTCCGGCCAGCGCCAGCCGGTACTGGTCGACGCTGTAGACGCCATTGACCTGGAACTCCGGCATGTCCTTGAGCTGGCTGGCCACCTGCGCCTCGCCGACGGTGATGCCGTCGCGCTCGGCCACCATGCCCAGCAGCGCTTCGTCCACCATCGCGTCAAGCACGTTGCGCTTGTTGTCCGCGGACTCGAACGCCTCGCTGTCGAAGGCCTCGCCCTGGCGCTCGCGCTCCTGCAGGCGGGTCTGTTCGTAGCGTCGGCGGAACTCGTCCTGCGAGATCTCGCGTTCCTGCGCGCCCCAGATCCCGAACTTCGCCGGGCCATGGATCTTCGCGGAGTAGGTGTCGATCCTGGTGGAGAAATAGGAGTCAATGCCGAAGAAGGCCATGGTGATGATCACCGGGACCAGGACGGCGAAGGCGATCCACTTCTTTTCGCGAATATTCTGGAGCATGGGGGTATGCCGTCTGTTGGGTGGCCCGGGCTTCCCGGGGCCGGAAAAAACGAAGGCGCCCTTGTGGGGCGCCCTCGAGGATATGGCGGAGTGGACGGGACTCGAACCCGCGACCTCCGGCGTGACAGGCCAGCATTCTAACCGACTGAACTACCACTCCGCTGTTTCAACTGCTTTGGTGGGTGCTGAGGGTTTCGAACCCCCGACCCTCGCCTTGTAAGGGCGACGCTCTACCGCTGAGCTAAGCACCCTTACAAGACGCTTAGTTTACAGCATCCTTCAGGGCTTTGCCAGCCTTGAACGCAGGATTTTTCGAAGCCTTGATCTTGATGGCATCGCCGGTCTGCGGATTGCGGCCCTGGCGGGCGGCGCGCTTGCGCACGGAGAAGGTGCCGAAGCCCACCAGCGTGATGGTTTCACCCGCCTTGAGCGCCGTCTTGATCACGTCGATCATGGCGTCGACGGCGCGGCCGGCATCGGCCTTCGTCAGTTCGGCGCCATCGGCGACGGCACTCGTAAATTCGGCTTTGTTCATTAGTAACTCCCTGAGCGAGCGGGCTCGCATTTCGAAGAACCGGAATGACCCGGCATTGGCCTGGGGGTAGACCCGATCCATTGTGCCACCGCGCCCGGCGGCTGCCGGCGCGATGGATGGCTTGATTTATACCAGCCGGGTTTTACCCGCGCAATACGCGAGAGCCAGATAATTCGCGGGTTTGCGGCTTTCCATGCGCATTGCGTTCAGTGCGTCACGGACGCGCCGACAGCGTCCTTGGAGCCGCTTTCCCCGGCGCTGTCGGGCGACGGATCCGGGCTCGAGTCCGGGGCCAGCGCACGCACCAGGGCGATGTCGAGCACCTCGTCGATCCACTTCACCGGGATGATCTTCAGGCCCTGGGTGACGTTCTTCGGGATGTCCGCGAGGTCCTTGCGGTTCTCCTCGGGGATGATCACGGTGCGGATGCCGCCCCGCAGTGCAGCAAGCAGCTTCTCCTTGAGGCCGCCGATCGGCAGCACCCGGCCGCGCAGGGTGATCTCGCCGGTCATGGCGACATCGGACCGGATCGGCACGCCCGACAGCACCGACACCAGCGCCGTCACCATGGCGATGCCGGCGCTCGGGCCGTCCTTGGGCGTGGCGCCCTCGGGCACGTGCACGTGGGTGTCGAACTTGTTGTGGAACTCGGTGTCCAGCCCCAGCCGCTCGCTGCGCGAACGCACCACGCTGTAGGCGGCCTTGGCCGATTCCTGCATCACGTCGCCCAACTGGCCGGTGAGGATCAGCTGGCCCTTGCCCGGCAGCAGCGTGGCCTCGATCTGCAGCAGGTCGCCGCCGACCTCGGTCCAGGCCAGGCCGGTGACCAGGCCCACCTCGCTTTCCTGTTCGGCGCGGCCGAAATCAAAGCGCTGGACGCCCAGGTACTTGTCGAGGTTCTTGGGCGTGACGCTGACCGCCATCGGCTTGGCGCCCTTGCGCGGGCCGGCCAGGGCGATCTCCTTCACCACCTTGCGGCAGATCTTGGAAACCTCGCGCTCGAGGTTGCGCACGCCCGATTCGCGGGTGTAGTAGCGCACGATGTCGCGCACGGCCCCTTCGCTGATCTTCAGCTCGGCTTCCTTCATGCCGTTGGCCTTGAGCTGCTTGGGAATGAGGTACTTCTCGGCGATGTGCAGTTTCTCGTCCTCGGTGTAGCCGGGGATGCGGATCACTTCCATGCGGTCGAGCAGCGGGCCCGGGATGTTGAGCGAGTTGGCGGTGGCGACGAACATCACGTCCGACAGGTCCAGGTCGACTTCCAGGTAGTGGTCGTTGAACGAATGGTTCTGCTCGGGGTCGAGCACCTCCAGCAGGGCCGACGACGGGTCGCCGCGGAAGTCCATGCTCATCTTGTCGAGCTCGTCGAGCATGAACAGCGGGTTCTTGGTGCCGACCTTGCTCAGGTTCTGGACGATGCGGCCGGGCATCGAGCCGATGTAGGTGCGGCGATGGCCGCGGATCTCGGCCTCGTCGCGCACGCCGCCCAGCGACATGCGCACGAACTTGCGGTTGGTGGCCTTGGCGATGGACTGGCCGAGCGAGGTCTTGCCCACGCCCGGGGGGCCGACCAGGCAAAGGATGGCGCCCTTCATCTGCTTCACGCGCAGCTGCACCGCGAGGTACTCGAGGATGCGTTCCTTCACCTTTTCCAGGCCGTAATGGTCGGCGTCGAGCACGTCCAGCGCGGCCTTGAGGTCCTTGCGGATCTTGCTGCGCTTCTTCCACGGCACGCCGACCAGCCAATCAATGTAGTTGCGCACCACGGTGGCTTCGGCCGACATCGGCGACATCTGCTTGAGCTTGTTGAGCTCGGCGCGCGCCTTGGCCTCCACCGGCTTGGGCATGCCGGCGGCGGCGACCTTCTTGGCCAGTTCCTCGATTTCGTTGGGCGCGTCTTCGCTCTCGCCGAGCTCTTTCTGGATCGCCTTCATCTGCTCGTTGAGGTAGTACTCGCGCTGGCTCTTTTCCATCTGCGACTTGACGCGGCCGCGGATGCGCTTCTCGATCTGCTGCACGTCGATCTCGCCGTCCACCAGGCCAATCAGCATCTCCATCCGCTGGCCCACTTCCAGGGTTTCCAGCAGCTGCTGCTTGTCCGACAGGCGCGCGCCGAGGTGGGCCGAGATGGTGTCGGCCAGGCGGCTCGGGTCGTCGATGCCGGCGAGCGTGGTCAGCAGCTCGGGCGGCAGCTTGCGGTTGGTCTTCACGTATTGCTCGAACAGGGTCATCAGCGAACGCTGGGTGACTTCGATCTCGCGCTCGTCGCGGCCGTACACCGAGTCGGTTTCGTTGCCCGTGGCGGTGAGCGCGCCCTCGCGCTCGCCGAAGCCGTCGATCGCTACGCGCGCGGAGCCCTCGACCAGCACCTTGATGGTGCCGTCGGGAAGCTTGAGCAGCTGCAGCACCTGCGCCAGCGTTCCCACCGGGTAGAGGTCTTCGGCGGCGGGGTCGTCGGTGTCGGGGCTCTTCTGGGCAATGAGCAGGATCTGCTTGTCGCCGGCCATGGCCAGGTCCAGCGCCTTGATGGAGCGGTCGCGACCGACGAACAGCGGGATCACCATGTGCGGGTACACGACGACGTCGCGCAGGGGCAGCACGGGCAGGTCGAGGCGGTGCGGGACGGCGGTGGCTTCGTTCATGGAGGACTCCTCCGGGGCCAGTGCCCCTCAAGTGTCAGGTTATGGGGTCCGCGGGGGTGGCTTGCAAGTTTTTCCGCTGCAAAAAAAAAGGGCCGGAAAGACCGGCCCGTTTTTCAACAACTTGCGTCACCCGCTCAGTCGCCGGATGCCGCCTTGGGGGTCGGCTGGGCGGTGCTGTAGATCAGGTAGGGCTCGGTGGCATGGTTGATCACGGACTCGTCGACGACGACCTTGCTGACGTTTTCCAGCGACGGCAGTTCGTACATCGTGTCGAGCAGCACCGATTCCATGATGGTGCGCAGGCCGCGGGCACCGGTCTTGCGCTTGAGCGCGCGGCGGGCAATGGCCATCAGCGCGTCCGGGCGGACCTCCAGTTCGACGCCCTCCATCTCGAACAGCTTCTTGAACTGCTTGGTGATGGCGTTCTTGGGCTCGGTGAGGATCTTGACCAGCGCAGCCTCGTCCAGCTCTTCCAGGGTGGCGACCACCGGCAGGCGGCCGACGAACTCCGGGATCAGGCCAAACTTGATCAGGTCCTCGGGCTCGACTTCGGCCAGCAGCTTGCCGATCTCGATCTTGCGCTCGCTGGACTTGACCTTGGCGCCGAAGCCGATGCCGCCCGAATCGGTGCTGCGCGCCTGGATCACCTTGTCCAGGCCGGCGAACGCGCCGCCGACGATGAACAGGATGTTGCGCGTGTCCACCTGCAGGAACTCCTGCTGCGGGTGCTTGCGGCCGCCCTGCGGCGGCACCGAGGCCACGGTGCCCTCGATCAGCTTGAGCAGCGCCTGCTGCACGCCCTCGCCCGACACGTCGCGGGTGATGGACGGGTTCTCGGACTTGCGCGAGATCTTGTCGATCTCGTCGATGTAGACGATGCCCGACTGCGCCTTCTCGACGTCGTAGTCGCACTTCTGCAGCAGCTTCTGGATGATGTTCTCGACGTCCTCGCCGACATAGCCCGCTTCGGTGAGCGTGGTGGCGTCGGCGATGGTGAACGGCACGTTGAGCAGGCGCGCCAGCGTCTCGGCGAGCAGGGTCTTGCCCGAGCCGGTGGGGCCGATGAGCAGGATGTTGGACTTCGACAGTTCGATGTCGTCGTTCTTGAGCCGGCTCTCGATGCGCTTGTAGTGGTTGTACACGGCCACCGAAAGCGTCTTCTTGGCGCGCTGCTGGCCGATCACGTACTGGTCGAGGACTTCGAGGATCTCGCGCGGCTTGGGCAGGTGGCTGCGGGCAGCGTGCGCCTTCTCCTCCAGCTCTTCCCGGATGATGTCGTTGCAAAGCTCCACGCATTCATCGCAGATGAACACGCTGGGGCCCGCGATCAGCTTGCGCACCTCGTGCTGGCTCTTCCCGCAGAAGGAGCAGTAGAGGATCTTGGTGCTGTCGCCGGTACGGCCCTGGCGGTCTTCGGTCATGCTTTCGCTGCCCTGATGGAATGGGTCGGAATCGAGAATATCACAGGCCGGAAGCCATCAAGCCCCGGTCCGGACGGGCCGGAACGGGGCGTGACGACGGCGTGCGCGGCGTGGATCAGGAGGCCTGGACGGAGTCGTCGGGGCGGCGGTCGAGCACCGCGTCCACGATGCCGTAGGCCTTGGCGGCCTCGGAGTCCATGAAGTTGTCCCGGTCGGTGTCCTTGGCGATGCGCTCGATCGGCTGGCCGGTGTGCTTGGACAGCACGCTGTTCAGGCGGTCGCGCAGGGTCAGGATCTCGCGGGTGTGGATCTCGATGTCGCTGGCCTGGCCCTGGTAGCCGCCGAGGGGCTGGTGGATCATCACCCGGGCGCTGGGCAGGATGTAGCGCTTGCCCTTGGCGCCGGCGGCCAGCAGGAACGAACCCATGCTGGCGGCCTGGCCGACGCAGATGGTGCTGACGTCGGGCCGGATGAACTGCATCGTGTCGTAGATCGCCATACCGGAGGTGACGATGCCACCCGGCGAGTTGATGTACAGGCTGATGTCCTTCTCGGGATTCTCGGCCTCGAGGAACAGCATCTGGGCGACGATGACGTTGGCGACGTAGTCGTCGATCGGGCCCACCAGGAAGATTACGCGCTCCTTGAGGAGGCGCGAGTAGATGTCGTACGCCCGCTCACCGCGGCTGGTCTGTTCGACCACCATCGGCACCAGGTTCAAGGCCTTGATCGGATCCATTCGCGCGTTCCTCCGTTGGGGTCGCCTCAGGCGACCGGACGCATCAACTCGGCAAAACCCATTGCTTTCTCGGTGGCTTCGGCGCGCTCGGCGATCCAGTCGATCACCTGCTCTTCCATCACCCGGCCGCGAAGGCTGGACATGAGGTTGGGGTCGTTGCGGTAGAGTTCAATGACCTGCTGCGGATCTTCGTAGGTCGAGGCGATCAGCTGCAGCGTCTCGTTCAGGCGCGCCGGGTCGAGCTTGAGGTTGTTCTGGCGGGCCACTTCGCCCACCAGCAGGCCGGCGGCGACGCGGTTGCGGGCTGCGGGCAGGAACGGCTCGGCGGCGAACTTCGGGTCCGGCTGGCCCTGCTGGCGCGCCTGCTGCTCGGCGGCGGCCGCCATCTGGCGGGCCTCGACCTGGATCAGGCGCGGCGGCAGTTCGACGCTGGCGTAGGCACCGACCAGCTTCTCGGCCACTTCCGCGCGCAGGCGCTGCATCAGGTTGCCCTTGAGCTCGCGCTCGAGGTTGGAGCGCACTTCCTGGCGGAACTGCTCGACCTTGCCGCCCTTGATGCCGAAGCTCTGGACGAAGGCCTCGTCCACCACCGGCAGGTTCGGCGCCGACACCTTGGTGACCTTGAGCGTGACGGTGGCAGCCAGGTTGGCCAGTTCGGCCACGCGCCAGTTGGCCGGGAAGGTGATGCCGACCTCGCGCTCGTCGCCGGCCTTCATGCCGGCCAGCTGCGACTCGAGCTCCGGGTACATCGCGTTCGAACCCAGCACCGTGGCGCCGCGGTCGGCGCCCTCGGCCGGGTGCCGGCCGGCGGACGTGGTGGCGAAGGTCTCCAGCGTCACCAGGTCGCCCGGCTCGGCGGCACGCTCGACGGCGTCCCACGTGCGGCGCTGCTGGCGAAGGGTTTCGATCATGCCGTCGATGTCGTCGTCGCCGATGCTGGCGGTGGCGCGCACGATCTTGAGCTGGGACGGGTCGACCTTGCCGAAGTCGGGCACCACTTCAAACGTGGCGCTGTAGCGGATCTCGCCGGCGTCGCCGACGGGTTCGGCCTTGACGTCCGGATTGCCGGCCATCCGGAGGTTTTCCTTGGCGATCGCTTCGCCCAGGCTCTCGCGGATCAGTTCGCCGTAGGCCTCGTTGCGGACCTGGGCGCCGAAGCGCTGCTCGATGACCTTGGTAGGCACCTTGCCGCGACGGAAACCTTTGATATTGGCGGTTCGGCCGATTTCCTGCAGCCGCTTGCCAACCACGCCCTCGAGGCGCTCGGCGGGCAGGCTGACGGTGAGGCGGCGTTCCAGATTGGCGGTGTTCTCAAGCGAAACTTGCATGTCAACTCCTGCGACCGCGCCGTTTCTCGGGCGCTAGAAATGAAAAAACCCGCAGAGCCCCGAATCATCCCCGCGCCTCCGTTGCCGGATGGTGCGAAAGGAGAGACTCGAACTCTCACGGGTTGCCCCACTGGAACCTAAATCCAGCGCGTCTACCAGTTCCGCCACTTTCGCAACGTCGCGCGGTGTCGATTCAATCGGGAAGATTGGTGGGCCGTGAAGGATTCGAACCTTCGACCTATTGATTAAGAGTCAACTGCTCTACCAACTGAGCTAACGGCCCAAAACCTTTCCTGCCGGGACGGCAGCCGACGCGGCATTATGCCGCATCCTGGGACTGGGGTGGAAGACGGGATTCGAACCCGCGACCCTCGGAATCACAATCCGATTCTCTAACCGACTGAGCTACATCCACCACATTGTGAACTTGTACTGCCCTACCCACCTTGCCCGCCTGGCGCGCCCGGCAGGAATCGAACCTGCAACCGCCGGCTTAGAAGGCCGGTGCTCTATCCGATTGAGCTACGGGCGCCTGCCGGGATGATACCGGCCGTGCCCGTCCGCTTCCATGCGCAGTGGCCGTATTGCCCGGAATGGCGCCAACCTGGTCGGGGCAGAGGGATTCGAACCCACGACATCCAGCTCCCAAAGCTGGCGCTCTACCAGGCTGAGCTATACCCCGGCGATGAAGCCGGCACCCGTGGAGGCGCGCCGCACGAGTGACCAATGTACGGCGGTTGAGGATGCCGGCGCAATGCGCCGAAGCCCTTTCCCGCCGAAGAAAAAGGGTGCCGAAGCACCCTTTCTGCAATAGTGGCGCGCCCGGAGAGATTCGAACTCCCGACCCTCAAGTTCGTAGCCTGATGCTCTATCCAGCTGAGCTACGGGCGCGCAGACTCAAAATTATGGGGGACATTGCCTAAATCGTCAATGCTTTCGCAAAAAACCATTTCGCGACACGTCCCTTTAACACCTTTCCAGTCCTGGCGGAGTGAGAGGGATTCGAACCCTCGATCAGGCTTTTGACCCAATACTCCCTTAGCAGGGGAGCCCCTTCGGCCACTCGGGCATCACTCCGGAACTGGACCCGACGCCACTCTTTCGAGCCACGCCGGCCGCATAGGATAGCCCCTCAGTCGGGCTTGGGTAAACCCGTATCGTCATTGCCCGCAGGCGCGGCGTCATCCTTCTGGATGCGCTGGAAGATTTCCTCGCGATGCACCGCGACATCCTTGGGTGCCGTGATGCCGATCCGCACCTGGTTTCCCTTGACGCCCAGCACGGTGACCGTGACCGAATCGCCAATCATGAGGGTCTCACCGACCCGTCGCGTCAGAATCAGCATCGCCTTCCCTCCCGATACATCCTTGCACCGGCCCGCGCGTCCAGCCAGCACGCCGCGGTTCCCCGCCGCACGATAGCGGCTGTCCCGATGGTAGTGCGCGCCAGACCGGGGCGCAAACGCGCCCCGCCCTGCTCAAGCCAGGCGCTCGGCCACCCACGCCGGGACACCTGCCAGGGCCGCCACCAGCGCCGGGCCGTCGGGGCCGCCACCCTGCGCCATGTCGGGGCGCCCACCGCCCTTGCCGCCGATCTGTGCGGCCACGTGCGACAGCAGTTCGCCCGCCTTCACCTTGCCCAGCGCCGAACCCTGCACGCCCGCCACCAGCGACGCCTTGCCGTCCTGCGCCGAGGCCAACACGATCACCGCGTCGCCCAGGCGGCTCTTGAGCTGGTCCACGGCGTCGCGCAGCGACTTCGGGTCCAGCCCCTCGATGCGTGCAGCGACGACCCGGACGCCCGCCACGTCCGGCGCGGACGCCGCGAGGTCGGCCGTGGCGCCCGCCGCGGCCTTGGCCTTGAGTGACTCCAATTCGCGCTCGAGCTTTTTCTGGCGGTCGAGCAGCTGGCGCAGTTTGTCGACCACGTCGCCGGCGTTGCCGCCCAGCAGCTGCGCGGCTTCGTCCAGGCGGCTTTGTTCCTGTGAAATGTATTCGAGCGCGCCAGCACCGGTCACCGCTTCGATGCGGCGCACGCCGGCGGCCACGCCGCCTTCGCTGACGATCTTGAACACGCCGATGTCGCCCGTGTGGTGGACGTGCGTGCCGCCGCACAGCTCGGTGGAAAAGGCGCCCATCTTCAGCACGCGCACATGCTCGCCGTACTTCTCGCCGAACAGCGCCATGGCGCCGAAATCGAGCGCATCCTGCATGCCCATGTGGTGCACCTCGGCCTCGGCGTTGCGGCGGATCTCGGCGTTCACCGTGGCTTCGATGCGCGCAAGGTCGGCGGCCGGGATGGCCTGGAAATGCGAGAAGTCGAAGCGCAGGCGGTCAGGAGCGACCAGCGAACCCTTCTGCGTGACGTGTTCGCCCAGCAGGTCGCGCAGCGCGGCGTGCAGCAGGTGCGTGGCCGAGTGGTTGAGCACGACGGCCTGGCGGCGATCGCCGTCCACGCGCGCCGACAGCCGGTCGCCGACCTTCAGGGCGCCGTGGCTGAGCCGGCCGGCGTGGCCATGGAAGGCACCCGAAAGCTTGAGTGTGTCGCGCACCTCGAAGCTCACGCCGCGGGACGCCACCAGCACGCCGGTGTCGCCCACCTGGCCGCCGGACTCGGCGTAGAACGGCGTGCGGTCCAGCAGCACCAGCGCCTCGTCGCCCGCATTGACCGCGTCCACCGGCTTGCCGTCACGCAGCAGCACCACGACGCGGCAGCCATCGTATTCGAGCGATTCATAGCCGAGGAAATCGGTGGGCTTGAGCGTGGCGATGAGATCGGCGGGCAGCGACGTGCCGCCGGCGAACTTGCTGGAGGCGCGGGCGCGGTCGCGCTGCTGGCCCATCAGCGTTTCGTATTCCCCCAGCGCGCCGTCGGCCAGCGCCCAGCCCTTGTCGGCGTTCTCGCGCAGCAGGTCGGCGATGAGGTCGGGCGGGCAGCCGTAGGTGTCGTGAAGCTGGAACAGCTGGTCGCCGCGGATGCGGTTGCCCGATGCCGCCAGGTAGTCGTTCAGGCGCGCCATGCCCGCATCCAGGGTCTGGCCGAAGGCGGTTTCCTCGGCCTTGAGCGCCTGTTCCACCAGGTTGCGCCTGGCAACCAGATCCGGGTACGCCTCGCCCATGACGTCCACAAGCGGCTGCACCATGCGCCAGAACTTGCCGTCGGCGCTCAGCCCGTCGAGCTTCCAGAAATGGCGCACGGCGCGCCGGATGATCCGGCGCAGCACGTAGCCGCGGCCTTCGTTCGACGGCAGGACGCCGTCCACGATCAGGAAGCTGCAGGCGCGGATGTGGTCGGCGATGACGCGCAGTGACTTGTGCTCGAGGTCGTTGCTGGCCGTGAGTGCCGCCGCGGCCTTGATCAGGTGCTGGAACAGGTCGATCTCGTAGTTGCTGTGCACGTGCTGCAGCACCGCCGCCACACGCTCCAGGCCCATGCCGGTGTCCACGCAGGGCGCCGGCAGCGGCACCAGCGTGCCGTCGGCCTGGCGGTCGTACTGCATGAAGACGTTGTTCCAGATTTCGATGAAGCGGTCGCCGTCCTCGTCCGGGCTGCCCGGCGGGCCGCCGGCGATGTGGTCGCCGTGGTCGTAGAAGATTTCGGTGCACGGACCGCAGGGGCCGGTATCGGCCATCTGCCAGAAATTGTCCGAGGCGTAGGGCGCGCCCTTGTTGTCACCGATGCGGATGATGCGCTCCGCCGGCAGCCCCACTTCCTTGTGCCACAGGTCGAAGGCTTCGTCGTCGGTGTGATAGATCGTCACCAGCAGGCGATCCTTGGGCAGTCCCCAGACGCCGGTCAGCAGCTCCCAGGCGTACAGGATGGCGTCGCGCTTGAAGTAGTCGCCGAAGCTGAAGTTGCCCAGCATCTCGAAGAAGGTGTGGTGGCGTGCGGTGTAGCCGACCTGGTCGAGGTCGTTGTGCTTGCCGCCCGCGCGCACGCAGCGCTGCGAGCTGGCCGCCCGCGTGTAGCTGCGCTTCTCGGCGCCCAGGAACACGTCCTTGAACTGCACCATGCCGGCGTTGGTGAACAGCAGGGTCGGGTCGTTGCCCGGCACCAGTGGGCTGGACGGCACCACTTCATGGCCCTTGGAGCGGAAGAACTCGAGGAAGTCCCGGCGGATGGCGTTGCTGGTCTTGGTCATGGACGGCGTTGGGCTCTGGAATCTCAGGAGGCAAGATTACCAGCCCGCAGGCCGCCGCCGGCGCGCCGGGGCTCAGTCCGCGGCGTCGAAATCGTCATCCGGCCGGGCCCGCACGGCGGCGTAGGTGCAGTTCTGGTCGAAGCCCCGGCGCAGCAGGAAATCCACGGCCTTGCGCCGTTTGGCGTGGTCGGCCAACTGTTCGGGCCGGAAGCGCTTGTCCACCAGGGCGCGCGAAGAGGCGGCCCAGTCGGTTTCACACTGCTCCAGCGCGGCCTCCACCTGGTCGCGGCTCAGCCCATGCCCCGCCAGCTCCTGGCGGATACGGACCGGGCCATAGCCCGAAGCAGCGCGGTCGCGGGCGAACGAGGCCGCAAACCGGTCATCGTCCTGGTAGCCCAGGCCCGCCAATTTCTCGACCGCGGCCTCAGCCTCGGCGGGATCGGCGCCCCGTAGCCCGAGCTTGCGCTTGAGGTCGCGGCGGGAATGCTCCCGCCGGACCAGCAGCTCCATGGCCTTTTGGGTGGGGTCGGGCGCAGCCCGCGGGGGACGCCCGCCGAAGCTCACAGACCCGCCCCGCCCAGCCGGCGCATCTTCAGGCCTCGACCGCCGCGTCGTTGTTTTCTTCGCCAATCACCAGGCCAGGCACGAACTTGTCGCGCAGCTTGGCCTCGAGTTCCTGCGAAATGGCCGGGTTTTCCTTCAGCCACTGGCGGACATTTTCCTTGCCCTGGCCGATGCGCTCGCCGTTGTAGCTGTACCAGGCGCCGGCCTTCTCGATCAGCTTGGCATCCACACCCATCTCGATGATCTCGCCCTCTCGGCTGATGCCGAAGCCGTACAGGATCTCGGTGACGATGACCTTGAACGGCGGCGCCATCTTGTTCTTGACCACCTTGATCTTGGTCTGGTTGCCGATGATTTCCTCGCCCTTCTTCACCGCACCGATGCGGCGGATGTCCAGGCGCACCGAGGCGTAGAACTTCAGCGCGTTGCCGCCGGTGGTCACTTCCGGGCTCTGGCCCGGCATCATCATGCCGATCTTCATGCGCAGCTGGTTGATGAAGATGACCATGCAGTTGCTGCGCTTGATGTTGCCGGTGAGCTTGCGCAGGGCCTGGCTCATCAGGCGGGCCTGCAGGCCCGGCAGCTGGTCGCCCATCTCGCCTTCGATCTCGGCGCGCGGGGTGAGCGCAGCCACGGAGTCGATGACCACCATGTCCACCGAGTTCGAGCGCACCAGCATGTCGGCGATTTCCAGCGCCTGCTCGCCGGTGTCGGGCTGGCTGACCAGCAGGTCGTCGATGTTCACGCCCAGCTTGACCGCGTAGGTGGGGTCGAGCGCGTGCTCGGCATCAATGAAGGCCGCGGTGCCGCCAGCCTTCTGGCACTCGGCGATGACCTGCAGGGTGAGCGTGGTCTTGCCCGAGGACTCCGGACCATAGATCTCGATGACGCGACCCTTGGGAAGACCACCGATGCCCAGCGCGATGTCGAGCATCAGCGACCCGGTGCCGATGACTTCGGCCGGCTCGGTGCTCTTGTCGCCCATGCGCATGACCGCGCCCTTGCCGAACTGCTTCTCGATCTGGCTCAAGGCAGCAGTGAGCGCGCGCTTCTTGTTCTCGTCCATCGCGGCGGTCTTCTTGGTGTCTTCCATGGTCTTGTTCCTCGGAGGTTCGTTTTTGGTTGTTGCCAGATTAATGGTGGGAAGTCTCACGGACTGAGAACCTGCCCGTGGACCTGAATCTGCCGGTTCCGGCGCCGCCTCGGCAGCCGAGGCCGCCTCGATGCGCTGTAGGGAAAGGGCCTTCTTGGCGGGCGATTTCTTACCCCCGAAACTCAACGGTTCGGCCTGACGAGGCCGCAGTAAAGCCCCTCGATGGCGAAGTCCTGGTCGGGCTTGACCACGATCGGCGCGAAGTCGGGATTGCGCGGCAGCAGGCGGATGGCGTCTTTTCCTATTTTCAGCAGTTTCACGGTGATCTCGTCGTCAATGCGGGCGACCACGATCTGGCCGCTGCGCGCGTCATTGGTGCGGTGCACGCCGATCAGGTCGCCGTGCAGGATGCCTTCGTCGCGCATGGAGTCGCCCTTGACCTTGAGCAGGTAGTCGGGCGCGGGCTGGAAGAACACCCGGTCGAGCAGGACCATGTCGTGATGGCCGGCGTCGGCGCCGATGGGCAGGCCGGCGGCGACCTGGCCGAGCACGGGCAGGCGAAGGAGATCGTCCCCGACCGCCGGGACGAGGTCGGCGGCCGGGGACGGGACAAGACGGATGCCGCGGGCCTGCCCGGCGACGCGGCGGATGGCGCCGGCCTGCTCGAGGGCTTCGAGGTGGTATTGGGCCGAGCGCACGCCCTTGAAGCCGAAAGCGTGGGCGATCTCGACCTGGGACGGCGGCACGCCGTCGGCGTCGATGCGCTCGGTGATCATGGCCAGGATGGCCTGCTGGGTGTCGGTGATATTCATTAGTAGTAATACTACTAACAACCCTCCCCCACCTGTCAAGCGCCTAGACGGCGAGCTTGAGCAACCCCTGCAGGGACGCCTCGACGGTCTGGCGGCGCACCGCCTCGCGGTCGCCGTCGAAATGGAAGAGCTGCGCGTTCGGATAGCCGCCGCGGCGCTTCCAGCCTATCCACACCGTGCCCACGGGCTTTTCAGGCGTGCCGCCGCCGGGACCGGCGATGCCGGTGACCGCCACCGCGATGCTCGCACCGGACGTCACCAGCGCGCCCGACACCATTTCCATTACCGTCTCCCGGCTCACCGCGCCGTGCTCGGTCAGCGTCTCGGGCCTCACGCCCAGCAGCGCCTGCTTGGCTTCGTAGCTGTAGGCCGCGATGCCGCAATCGAACCAGGACGAGCAGCCCGGGATGTCGGTGATGGTCTTGGCGATCCAGCCGCCGGTGCAGCTTTCGGCGGTGGCCAACATCAGGTGACGGGCCTGGAGCGCGAGCGCCACCTGTTCGGCCAAGGCATGCAGCGCGCTGTCGTCGGGCAGGGTGTGGGCGTCCATGGCCGCTAGACTATAGGGCCACCCCAGCCTTTGCCATCCGGATGTCCGTCTCGGAAACCCCCGCCCACACCCCGCTGATGAAGCAGTTCTTCGCCGCCAAGGCGGAGCATCCGGACATCCTGCTGTTGTTCCGGATGGGCGACTTCTACGAACTGTTCTACGACGACGCCCGCAAGGCCGCGCGCCTGCTCGACATCACCCTGACACAGCGCGGCGCCTCGGCCGGCGCACCGATCCCGATGGCCGGCGTGCCGGTGCATGCGATGGAAGGCTATCTCGCGCGCCTGGTCGCGCTCGGCGAATCGGTGGCCATCTGCGAACAGATCGGCGACCCGGCACTGGCCAAGGGCCTGGTCGAACGCAAGGTCGTGCGCATCGTCACGCCCGGCACGGTTACCGACGAGGCGCTGCTGCAGGAGCGCCGCGACACGCTGCTGGTGGCGGTGTCGCGCGGCAAGGCGCACTACGGCATCGCCTGGGCCGACCTGGCGGGCGGGCGCTTCCTGGTCTCGGAAGTGGCCAACGAAGACCAGCTGAACGCCGAACTCGCGCGCCTGGATCCGGCCGAACTGCTGGTGCCCGACGAAGACGGCTGGCCGACCGCCGTCACCACCCTGCCCGGACTGCGCCGCCGGCCGCCGTGGGGCTTCGACGCCGACGCCTGCCGGCGCCAGCTGCTGCGCTTCTTCCAGCTGCACGACCTCACCGGCTTCGGCCTCGAGGACCGCCCGCTGGCGATTTCCGCCGCCGGCGCGCTGCTGGGCTACGTGGAAGAAACGCAGAAGCAGCGCCTGCCGCACCTGACGTCGATCGCCTTTGAATCGGCCGACGACGGCATCGCGCTCAACGCCGCCACGCGCCGCCACCTCGAGCTCGACAGCCGCACCGACGGCCGCACCGAGCACACGCTGCTGGGCGTGCTTGATTCCAGCGTCAGCCCGATGGGCGGGCGCCTGCTGCGCCGCTGGCTCACCCGCCCGCTGCGCGACCGCAAGGTGCTCGGCCTGCGCCACCACGCCGTGGCCACGCTGATGGACGCCAACGCGCACGAATCGCTGCGCGAGCGCTTCCGCGGCCTGGGCGACGTCGAGCGCATCCTCTCGCGCGTGGCCCTGCGCTCGGCGCGGCCGCGCGACCTGTCCACGCTGCGCGACGGCCTGGCCATGCTGCCCGACCTGCGCGCGCTGCTGGCGCCGCTGGATTCGCCGCGGCTCACGGCGCTGTCGGCCGAGCTGGGCGAGCACGCCGCCGACGCCGCGATGCTGGCCGCGGCAATCATCCCGCACCCGCCCGTGCTGCTGCGCGATGGCGGCGTCATCGCCGAAGGCTTCGACGCCGAACTCGACGAGCTGCGCACGCTGTCCACCACCGCCGACCAGTTCCTGGTCGACCTCGAAGCGCGCGAGAAGGCCGCCACCGGCATCGCCACGCTGAAGGTCGGCTACAACCGCGTGCACGGCTATTTCATCGAAATCAGCAAGGGCCAGTCCGAACGCGCGCCCACGCACTACACGCGCCGGCAGACGCTGACCGGCGCCGAGCGCTACATCACCGAAGAACTCAAGAACTTCGAGGACAAGGTGCTGAGCGCGCGCGACCGTTCGCTGACGCGCGAGAAGGTGCTGTGGGAAGGCCTGCTGGACGTTCTCAACGAGCGGCTCGAGGCGCTGCGGCGCTGCGCCGGCGCGCTGTCCGAGCTGGACGTGCTTGCGGCCTTCGCCGAACGCGCGCAGGCGCTGGACTGGTCGCGCCCCGAACTCACCGAGGCCGCCGGCCTGCACATCGAACGCGGCCGGCACCCGGTGGTGGAAGCGGTGCGCAGCGAGCCCTTCGAAGCCAACGACCTGGCGCTGGACGAAGACCGCCGCATGCTGGTCATCACCGGCCCGAACATGGGCGGCAAGAGCACCTACATGCGCCAGAACGCACTGATCGTGCTGCTGGCGCACATCGGCAGCTTCGTGCCGGCGGCGCGCGCGGTGATCGGCCCGATCGACCGCATCCTCACCCGCATCGGCGCCGGCGACGACCTGGCGCGCGGCCAGTCCACCTTCATGGTCGAGATGGCCGAAACCAGCTACATCCTGCACCACGCGACCGCGCAGTCGCTGGTGCTGATGGACGAGATCGGCCGCGGCACGTCCACCTACGACGGCCTGGCGCTGGCCGAGGCCTGCGCGCGCCACCTGGCGCACCACAACCGCGCCTACACGCTGTTCGCGACGCACTACTTCGAACTCACCGCACTGGCCGAACCCGGCAGCGGCATCGCCAACGTGCACCTGGACGCGATCGAACACGGCGACAAGCTGGTGTTCATGCACGCAGTGAAGGACGGCCCGGCCAACCGCAGCTTCGGCCTGCAGGTGGCGGCGCTGGCGGGCCTGCCGCGCGTGGTGGTGGAACAGGCGCGACGCACGCTGGCCGAACTCGAGCAGCGCGGCGCGCCGCAGGCCGTGGCTCAGATGAGCCCGGCGGCGCTGGAGTCGCCGCAGCAGTTCGGGCTGTTCGCCCCGGCGGCTTCGCCGGCGCTGGAAGCCCTGGCCGCGCTGGATCCCGACGAACTCACGCCCAAGCAGGCGCTCGAGGCGCTTTACCGGCTGAAGCTGCTGCGCTGAGGCCGCCGCGCCGGCTATTGGCTGCGCTGCTCGATCGCAAGCGCCAGGTCGTCGGCTTCACTGCGGATATTGGCCAGAAGGGTGGCGCCGACGCTGTTGGTGGCCATCCAGAACCGCAGCTGATGCAACAGTTCGGGCGAGTCGCGGAACTGCTGCAGCAGCACCAGCGCCTCCTGTTCGCTGACCGGCGAAGCACAATCGAGCAACTGCTGTGCACCGGCCGCGCCCGAGTAGCACTTTGCCCAGATGTGCTCCTGGATTGACCAGGGCGTCATGCCGCGCACGCGCTCGCGATAGGCCGGGATCAGGCCCAGGACCTCGCTGACCTCGCTGTTGGAGCCGCTGGCGTAGTGGCTGGAAATGCGCGCGCGCAGCTCCGGGTCGCGGATAAGGCCAAATTCGCCACTGGCGCGGATTTCCTGGAACGTGATGTTGTCCTTGCGGTAGGGCCAGATCTGGCTGGCCTGGTAGTAGGCCCGTAGCGTCTTCCAGGCCGACCCTTCCAGCAGGGTCCCGTGCTCGGCATGCGCCAACGCCGCCATGCCCTGCTCGTTCACGGCCGCCCAGAACCCGGAGATGGTTTCCAGCCGCCGGGCATCGCCCCGCAGTTCGTTCTGCATGCGAAGCAGGTAGTCGTCGCCGCGGGCGGCGTCCTTGCGGCTGTCGTTCCAGTTGCTGACCTGCAGCGCGATGATCACGCCGATCACGACGATGAGGATTTCCACCGCCACCGCGCCCCAATCCCGCTCCCGGAGCCCCCGAACGAACCTGTGCAGCAGCATGGCGATCCCCCTTGATCCGTGCAGGCCAGTGTAGGGCAGTAGCCCGTGCCCAGCCCCGGGCGCCTGCTGCGTTTCGATGGCCGGGGACCCACTGCCGCCCTGCTGTCGATCTGCTAGCGTTGCGCACAATCGCCGCGACGACGGCCAATGACCGGAGACCCTGCATGACATTTCGCACCCTGGTCCTCGCCGCGGCGCTTTCCGCCGCGGCACTCGGCGCCCAGGCGCAGACGGTGATCGTGCAGGCCGGCCAATTGCTCGATCGCCCGGGCCAGTCCCCCCGGGGCGCCGCAACCTTGCTGGTTCGCGACGGCAGGATCGTGGAGGTGCGCGACGGCCACCACGCCCCGGCCGCCTTCGGTGCGGATGCCGGCACGACGGTCCTCGACCTGCGCGACCAGTTCGTGCTGCCGGGCCTGATCGACAGCCACGTTCACCTCACCAGCGACCTGGGCGGCGTGGCCGGCCAGTTGGCCACCGTGCAGCGCAGCCAGTCGGACAACGCGCTGGAAGCGGCCGCCAACGCCCGCAACACCCTGCTCGCAGGCTTCACGACCGTGCGCAACCTGGGCGATGGCAACGGCGAAATCCGCGCGCTGCGCGATGCCATCGCCGCGGGCAAGCTGCCCGGGCCGCGGATCCTCACCGCCAACACCTCGATCTCGGCCACCGCTGGCCACTCCGATCCAACGCTCGGATTCAACGCCGAACTGCACGACGCACTCGCCACCGCCGGCAACGTTTGCGACGGCGTGGAGTCCTGCCGCCGCGCGGTGCGACGCCAGGTAGCGCAGGGTGCCGATGTGATCAAGATGACCATCACCGGTGGAGTCAACAGCCGGATCGGCGCCGGGATCGGCTTGCAGATGTTCGAGGACGAGGCGCGCGCGGTGGTGGACACCGCACACATGTACGGCAAGAAGGTGGCGGTGCACGCCCACGGCGCCGACGGCATCAACCTGGCGCTGCGGCTGGGCGTCGACTCGATCGAGCACGGCACGCTGCTCGACGCGGAAGGCCTGCGGCTGTTCCGCAGCAGCGGCGCCTACTACGTGCCAACGCTGTCCACCGTCAACGGCTATCGCGAGCGGCTGGCCGCCAATCCCGAGGCCTACACCGGCGAGGTGCTGGCGAAGATCCGCTGGCGCATCGACATCACCGGGAGGGCGCTCGAACAGGCCGTCCCGGCCGGGGTGAAGATCGCCTTCGGGACCGACGCCGGCGTCAGCCTGCACGGCCGAAACGCCGACGAGTTCGAGCTGATGGTCCGGCATGGCATGACGCCCACCCAGGCGATCGTCGCGGCCACCCGCAATGCCGCCGACCTGCTCGGCCTGGGCGACCGCATCGGCAGCCTCGAACCCGGCAAGCAGGCCGACCTGATCGCGGTGCGCGGCAACCCGCTCGAGAATGTCGCCGTGCTCAAGCAGGTGTCGCTGGTTATGAAGGCCGGCGAGGTGCAGTCGCGCTGAGCCCGCCTCACAGCGCGTCGAGGTCGCCCAATGCCTGGATCAGCCGGCGCGCACGCTTGTCGGGTTTTCCGGCGGGCGCGCGATAGCCGGCATTGGCCGCGCGGCGCTCGGCGGCCAGGCGCAGGCGGGTATCGCGTGACTCTTCCGACTCGAGGTAAAGCAGGGCGGCCGCTGCGGCCGGCCCGCGCTTTCCGGTCAATGCCACCACCTGCACTTCGAACACGTCTTCGCCGCGCTGCAGGCGCAAGGTTTCACCGGTCTTGAGCAGGCGCGACGCCTTCGCGCCCTGCCCCTGCACGTCCACCTTGCCGCCTTCTATGGCGTGCTTGGCCAGGGCCCGCGTTTTGTAGAACCGCGCCGCCCAGAGCCAGATATCCAGGCGCAGGCCATTGATCTCGGAAGCCGTGGTCATGCCGTGGACGTCGTCGGGGGAGTCAGGCGTTCAATGGGGCCGCAGGGGCCGGAAAGCAAAACGGCCGCCCTGGGGCGGCCGTTTGCGGGGAAGCGGGAAAGGCTCAGCCCTTCGCGCGACCGGCGGCCAGGTCTTCCTTGATGCGCGCCTTCTTGCCTTCCAGGCCACGCAGGTAGTACAGCTTGCCGGCGCGGACCTTGCCGCGGCGCTTCACCGTCAGCGAGTCGATGATCGGGCTGTGGGTCTGGAACACGCGCTCGACGCCGAAACCGTGCGAGATCTTGCGCACGGTGAAGGCGGAGTTGAGGCCGGCGTTCTTGATGGCGATGACCACGCCTTCGAAGGCCTGCACGCGCTCGCGGTTGCCTTCCTTGACCTTCACGTTGACCACGACGGTGTCGCCGGGACCGAATTCGGGCAGCTGGCGCTGCGATTGTTCAAGTTCGAACTGCTGGAGGAAATTCATTGGTTACACGCCTTTGATAGTTGTTTGATATGCGCGCCAGAGGCCCGGGAACCGTGCTTGGCTTAAAAAATCAGCTGGCAAGTATAGCCTGCCAACTCCTTGAAGGGGAAGGGCTTAGGCCCCTGCCGGGTGGTCTGCCCGCCACTGGGCGATGAACTGCTCCAGCAGGGCCCGGTCGGCCTTGTCCAGGGCCACGCGGGCCAGCAGGTCCGGGCGCCTCAGCCAGGTGCGGCCGAGGCTTTGCTGGCGGCGCCAGCGGCGGATGGCCGCGTGGTCACCGGACAGCAGCACCGGCGGCACCCCGGCCGTGCCTTCGGCCTCGGACCGGGTGAAGTGCGGGGTGTCGAGCAAGCCGTCCTCGAAGCTGTCCTGCACCGCCGAGTCGGCGTGGTTCAGGGCGCCGTCCTGCAGGCGGCCGACGGCGTCCACCACCACGGCCGCGGCCAACTCGCCGCCCGACAGCACGTAGTCGCCGATGGACAGCTCCTCGTCCACCTCGCGGTCGACGAAGCGCTCGTCCAGGCCCTCGTAGCGGCCGCAGAGCAGGATCAGGCGCGCCGTGGCCGCGAGTTCGCGGACCTTGGCCTGGGTCAGGCGCGGGCCCTGGGGGCTGAGGTAGATCACGCGGGCCGGGGCCGGGTCGGCGGCGCGCACGGCGGCCAGGCAGGCCGACAGCGGCTCGGCCAGCATCACCATGCCGGGGCCACCGCCAAACGGGCGCTCGTCCACCCGGCGGTAGTTGTCGGTGGCGTAATCGCGCGGGTTCCAGCCATGTACCGCCAGCAGCCCGCGCTCCTGCGCCCGCCCGACCACGCCCAATGCGGCGCTGTCGCGGATGAACTCGGGGAACAGGGTGATCACGTCAATGCGCACGACGGGCCTGCCGTTGGGTCAGAAGTCCGGATCCCAGTCGACCACGACCAGGCCGGCGTCGAAATCCACGGATTTGACGTACTGGTCGGTCACGAACGGCACCAGCCGCTCGCGATCGCCGGAAATGACGATGACCGGGTTGGCCCCGGTGTCGAACAGGTGCGAAACGGTGCCCAGGGCCACGCCTTCGACGGTTTGCACCGCCAGCCCTTCCAGGTCCACCCAGTAGTACTCGCCCGGTTTGGGCGGCGGCAGCTGGCTGCGCGAAACCCAGATCTCGGAGCCCTTCAGCGCCTCGGCCTGCTCACGGCTTTCAATGCCCGGGAACACGGCCACCAGCAGCCTGCCGGTGTCGCGGCCACGCACGCCGGAAACCTCGCGCTCGCTTTCGCCGGCACGGAGGATCCAGGGCTGGTACTTGAAGATGGCGTCGCGGGGATCGGTCCAGGAAAGAAGCTTGAGCTCCCCCCGGACGCCGAAGTCGCCGGCGACCCTGCCCAGCAGGATGCGGCGATCGGTGCTCATGGCATCAGGCCTCGCACGGGGCGAGGCCGGGGGCTCAGGCCGCGGCCTTGGCCGAGGCTTCCTTGAACAGCACGCGGACCTTGTCGGTCAGCTGGGCGCCGTTGGCAACCCAATGCTTCACGCGCTCGGTGTCCAGCACCACGCGGGGCTCGGTCGGGGTCGCGATCGGGTTGTAGTAACCCACGCGCTCGATCGAACGGCCGTCGCGCTTGTTGCGCTGGTCGGTCACGACGATGTGATAGAAGGGACGCTTCTTGGCGCCACCGCGGGCCAGACGGATCTTGACCATTAGGAATTCACTCTTTTCTGTAGTTCTGAATCAGTTATCCCAGCCGCATTCCGGCCAGGGGAATCGCGAATTCTAACCCCTTGTCCGCCCGAAGGAAACCCCGCCGGGCCAATCGATCGCCGGGGACAGCGCTTCAGCCGCCGGGGAAACGCCCCGGGAAGCCGCCGCCCATCAGGCCCTTCATGCCCCGCAGCATGCCCTTCATGCCGCCCTTGGACAGCTTGGACATCATCTTTTCCATCTGCTGGAACTGCTTGAGCAGCTTGTTCACGTCGGCCGGGGTGGTGCCCGAACCGCGCGCGATGCGGGCCCGGCGCGAGCCGTTCAGGAGGCCGGGGTTGCGGCGCTCCTTCTTGGTCATGGAGCTGATGATGGCGATCATGCGCGGCATTTCCTTGCCGGTGACCTGGGCCTTCACGTGGTCGGGCACCTGGCCCATGCCCGGCAGCTTGTCCATCAGGCCCGACAGGCCGCCCATGTTCTGCATCTGCTCGAACTGGTCGCGCATGTCGTTGAGGTCGAACTTCTTGCCCTTGGCGACCTTCTCGGCCAGCTTTTGGGCCTTGTCCTTGTCAACCTGCTGCTCCACCTGCTCCACCAGGCTGAGCACGTCGCCCATGTCCAGGATGCGGCTGGCGGCGCGGTCGGGGTGGAAGATATCCAAGCCCTCGGGCTTCTCCCCGGTGCCGACGAACTTGATGGGCTTGCCGGTGATGTAGCGCACGCTCAGCGCGGCGCCGCCGCGGGCGTCGCCGTCGGTCTTGGTCAGCACCACGCCGGTCAGAGGCAGCGCTTCGCTGAAGGCCTTGGCGGTGTTGGCGGCGTCCTGGCCGGTCATGGCGTCCACCACGAACAGCGTTTCCACCGGGTTCACGGCCGCGTGCAGGGCCTTGATCTCGGCCATCATCGCGTCGTCGATCGCCAGGCGGCCGGCGGTGTCCACGATCAGCACGTCCACGAAGCTCTTGCGGGCGTCGGAGATGGCGGCGCGGACGATGTCCTCGGGCTTCTGCGAGGCGTCGGAGGCGAAGAACAGCACGTCCACCTGCTGGGCCAGCGTGCGCAGCTGCTCGATGGCCGCCGGACGGTAGACGTCGGCCGACACCACCATCACTTTCTTCTTTTTCTTTTCCTTGAGGTGCTTGGCGAGCTTGCCCACCGTGGTGGTCTTGCCCGCGCCCTGCAGGCCGGCCATCAGGATGATCGCCGGCGCCGGCACGTTGA
Organism: Lysobacteraceae bacterium; assembly: GCA_031418815.1. Lineage (GTDB taxonomy): Bacteria > Pseudomonadota > Gammaproteobacteria > Xanthomonadales > Xanthomonadaceae > Arenimonas. The sequence continues at coordinate 10,100 of JANOJQ010000214.1, read as the reverse complement.
GGTTGAGCTCGCTGGCGGCCGAGCCCATCACGGCGGCCATCTCGTCGCGCACCACCTTGATCAGGGCCTGGCCCGGGGTCAGGCTGGTCAGCACTTCCTGGCCGACCGCTCGCACCTTGATGCGCTCGATCAGGGCCGACACCACGGGCAGGGCGACGTCGGCCTCGAGCAGCGCGATGCGCACCTCGCGGGTGGCCTCGCGGATGTTTTCCTCGGACAGGCGGCCGCGGCCGCGCAGGCGTTGCAGGGTGCCGGAAAGGCGCTGGGTCAGCGACTCGAACATGGTCTGGGGATCTTGCGGAACGGGGCAGCAAGTATAGCGCGGGCGGTCCCCAGCCCCGGTCCCGGCGGTTCTCGCGCCGCGGGCGCCTGTGCCAAACTCGCGGGATGCCCTTGATGATCGCCGCCCTGCTCGCCCTCGTACTCTATGGCCTGGCCAGCCACCAGCTCGCCGGCCATGCGCGCGGCCCGAATCCGATGCCCCGCCGCTGGCTGCTGCTGGCGGTGCCCGCCGTGCTGCTGCATGCAGCGGTGCATCTGGTGGCTTGGCGGCAGCTGGGCGGACCGGAGCTGCATTTCTATGCGGCGCTGTCGCTGGTGGGGCTGGGCATGGCCACGCTCACCACCGCCCTCGGTCCGGCCCAGCGCATCGAGGCGCTGGGCATCATCGTGTTCCCGCTGGCGGCGGCGGTGCTGGCGGCCCATGTGCTGCTGGGCGGCGGCCGCCCGCGCGCCGACCTGAGCTGGCAGCTGGAAATGCACGCGCTGTTCGCCCTGCTCGCCTACGCCACCCTCGCCGTGGCCACCCTGCTGGCGCTGATGCTGTGGTTCCAGGAACGCGCACTGCGCCAGCGCAACCTGGGCGGCTGGCTGCGCGTGCTGCCGCCCCTGACCCAGATGGAAACGCTGTTGTTCCGCAGCCTGGGCGCCGGCTTCGCCCTGCTCAGCCTGACCCTGCTGACCGGCGTGGTGTTCGTGGACGACCTGTTCGCACAGGACCTGGGCCACAAGACGGTGCTGTCCATCCTGTCGTGGGCGGTGCTGGGCCTGCTGCTGTTCGGCCGCTGGCGCTGGGGCTGGCGCGGCCCGCGCGCGGCCAAGCTCACGTTGGTGGCGATGGCGCTGCTGCTGCTGGCGTTCTTTGGCAGCAAGTTCGTTTACGAACTGGTGCTGCACCGCATCTGAGGGCGGCCGGGTTACCGGCCACCCGCACCATGACCCGCATCACCGCGCCGGAGCGAGCCCAGCCGCGAACGCCGCCGCCGCGGCCTGAAGCGCATCGTCCCGTCCTCGCGCGGCCTCCGCGTCCGCCTGCTCGCGAGCGATGGCCGCGCGTCGGGTGGGCGCATCCAGCGCCACCGCGTTCGCCGCCGCAAGCGCACGTGCGCGCTGCCAGCGCTCGCGCCATGCCGAAAGCGCGGGATCGCCCGACGCCGCGGCGCTTTCGGGCCTGGGCGGCGCGGAAGGCGCCTGGAACCCCGGCGCGGCGGGAATGCGCCGCGCGGCCGCGGAGCCCGCCCCTTCCCGCACACCGGCCGCCGCGTCGGGCAGCGGAAGATCGGGCGCGACACCGAGCGCCTCGATGGCACGACCGTCCACCCGGAAGAACTCCGCAACCGTGAACGTCACGAACCCGCCGGAACCCGGGTTGATGCGACCCAGGTCCATCATGCTTTGCACGCTTCCCCTGGCGAACGTGCGCTCACCCATCACCACCGCGCGACCGTAGTCCTGCAGCGCAGCGGCGACGATTTCGGACGCTGCGGCCGACTGGCTGTCCACGAGCACCGCCAGGGGCCCACTCCACACGGCTTCGGCGCTGCCGGACTGCACGGACACTTCACCGCCGGCTTGGCGGATCTGCACGACCGGGCGCCGTCCCAGGAACAGCCCGGCCAGTTCGACGCTCTGCAGCAGCGCGCCGCCACCATTGCCGCGCAGATCCAGCAGCACGCCATCCACGTCCTGGGCCTGCAGATCACGAAGCAGCCCGGCGACGTCGGCCGCCGCGGAGCGCGCGTCCGCGTCGCCGCGGCTGGCGGCCTCGAAGTCCACGTAGAAGGCCGGCAAGGTAATCACGCCGATCCGGCGGCCTGCGACCGCCGTGACCGACTGCACCGCCACTTCATCGGCAAGCTTGACCGATGCGCGCGTCAGCGCCACCTCCCTGGCCTCACCCGACGCCGATCCGAGCCGCAGCCGCAGCGGCGTGCCCGCTTTGCCGCGCATGCCGAGCACGATCGTGTCCAGGCGCACGCCAACGGTGTCGGTCCATTCGCCCGACTTCTCGGCGATCGCCAGCACACGCTCGCCCGGGCGAACACCGCCGATTTCGGCGGGGCCACCGGGTACGACGCTCTGCACCACCGCAAACGCGGCATCGCGCCTCATGACGATCCCGACGCCCGCCTGGCCAGCATCGACCTGGAGCGACCACCGGGCATCGGTGGGCGTGTAGTAGCTCGCGTCGGGATCGACCGCGACCGCGAACGCGTTCGCGAAGGCTCCGAAGACTTCCGAGGACCGAACTTCGCCCGCACGCCTGGCCTGGTCGAAGTAGCGGGCGTCCAGGGTGCGACGGATCGCGTCCTCCGGCTGGCCGGCCAGGTGCAGTTCCAGACGGTCGTTGCGCACCAGGCGCCGCCAGGTGTCGTCCAGCGCCGCCTGGTCGGCCGCGCGGGGCAGCGCGCTGCGGTCCAGCTCCCACGTGCCGGGCGCGGCGTAGTCCGGGGGCTCGGCCAATCGCGCCCGCGCGAACGCGGTGCGCTCGTCGACCCGCGCCGCATAGGCGTCGAAGATCGAAAACGCGGGCCGGAGGTCGTTGCCCTGGATGGCATCGCGAAACCCGGCGCGCGCCTGTCCGAGCCCGTCCACGTCGGCAGCGGCAAGGTAGAGCCGCTGCGGGTCGAGCGCGTCGATGTAGGCCGCGAAGGTCGGCTCGACGGTGTCGTCGAGCGACCGGGCCCGCAGCGCGAAGCGCTTGTCGACGAGCACCTGGTACACCATCCGCATGGACTTGGACTGGAGCTCCCGCTCCGCATCGGTAGGCGTGCGCACGGGCGCGGCGGAAACGAAGCCGGCGCCAAGCAGGCCGACGACCAAGAGCAGTCTTGGAAGCATCGCAAACGCCTTCGGGGACAGGGACAGGAATCGGATAAAAACAGCCAAGCCCGGCACGACCTCGACCATGACGCTCATTCGGCCGCCGCCGCCAGCGCTTCGGACAAGCGCTCCACCGCAATCACCTCCATGTCCTTGAACGCGCCCTTCTTCGGCGCGTTGGCCTTGGGCACGATGGCGCGCTTGAAGCCGTGGGTGGCGGCCTCCTTGAGGCGTTCCTCGCCGTTGGGTACGGGGCGGATCTCGCCGCTGAGGCCCACTTCGCCGAACACCACGGTTTTTTCCGCCAGCGGCTTGTCGCGCAGCGAGCTCAGCACCGCCAGCAGCACTGGCAGGTCGGCGGCGGTTTCCTGCACGCGGATGCCGCCGACCACGTTCACGAATACGTCCTGATCGTATACGCCGACGCCGCCGTGGCGGTGCAGCACGGCCAGCAGCATGGCCAGGCGGTTCTGCTCGAGGCCCAGCGCCACGCGGCGGGGATTGGCCAGCGGGCTCTTGTCCACCAGCGCCTGCACTTCCACCATCAGCGGGCGGGTGCCCTCGCGCGTCACCATCACGGCGCTGCCGGGCTGGGGCGTGCTGCTGCCGGAGAGGAAGATGGCCGAAGGATTGGGCACTTCGCGCAGGCCCTTGTCGCCCATTGCGAACACGCCCAGTTCGTTCACGGCGCCGAAGCGGTTCTTGAAGGCGCGCAGCACGCGGAAGCGGCTGCCCGACTCGCCTTCGAAATACAGCACGGCGTCCACCATGTGCTCGAGCACGCGCGGACCGGCGATGCCGCCTTCCTTGGTGACGTGGCCGACCAAGAATACGCTGGTGCCGGTTTCCTTGGCGTAACGCACCAGCCGCGCCGCGCTTTCGCGCACCTGGCTGACCGAGCCGGGCGCGGCGGTGAGCAGCTCGCTCCACAGCGTCTGGATGGAGTCGGCGACCAACAGCCTGGGCGAGGGTTTCGCCGCTGCTGCCTGGCCGAGGATCTTCTCGACGCAGGTTTCGGCCAGCGCGTGCAGGTTGTCGAGCGGCAGGCCAAGCCGCTGCGCCCGCCCCGCCACTTGGGCCAGGCTTTCTTCGCCGGTGACGTACAGCGCCGGCATGTTGGCCGACATCAGCGCCAGCGCCTGCAGCAGCAGGGTCGATTTGCCGATGCCCGGGTCGCCGCCCACCAGCACCACCGAGCCTTCCACCAGGCCGCCGCCCAGCACGCGGTCGAGTTCACTGATGGTGGTGGACACGCGCACCTCGGCGTCCTGGCTGACGTCCTTGAGCGCCACTACGCCGGCCGCCTCGGGCCGGCCGGCCCAGGTGCCCTGGCGTGCCACGGGCGCCGCGCCGCCGCCCCTGGCAGCGCTGGCCGGCTCGATCACGAATTCGCTCATGGTGTTCCAGGCGCCGCATTCGCCGCACTGGCCCTGCCATTTGCTGGAAGAGTCGCCGCATTCGGTGCAGACGTAGGCGGTCCTGGCCTTGGCCATCGGGGGCGTTCCGTGGAGTCAACAGCCGCTACTTTAACGGCAGCGCATCGCAGCAGGTGAGACGGCCTCAGGCCCCTTCCCGATCCAGGGCGAACTCCGACCGCTCGACGCGCTCGAATCCGGCGCCGGCGCGGAAGTCCCAGCGCTCCGCGTAGGCCTGCCCCGCCGCGCCGCCGCCGATGAAGTTCACCGAATTGGGGATGCCGTCGCGCACGCGGCTCGACACCGACGTACCCGCCTGCACGCACCACGCGCGGCGGGCCAGCGCAGGGTAGCGCAGCGCCAGCGGCCGCACGAACGGCAGGTGGATGTGGCCGCCCACGATCACGTCAGCGCCGGCGGCCACCCAGGCCGGCACGGCGTCGGTGCGGCCGCGCAGCAGGTTGTGCTCTTCCTGCGGCGTGGGCACGTCCACCGGCTGGTGCGTCACCACCACCCGCAGTTGGCCGGGCGCGGCCGCGCGCAGGCGCGCAGCGACGCCGGCGATCTGGTCGGCGGAGACTTCACCGTCCTTGTGGCGAAGCGCGCGCGTGGTGTTGACGCCCAACACCAGCAGCCCGGGCCGATCGACCACCGGCGCAAAGTCGTCGCCGAAATACTCGCGATAGAGCCGATACGGATTCAGTAAGCGCGTGGCGACGTCGAACAGAGGGATGTCGTGGTTGCCCGGCAGCACCAGGCGCACCGCGATGCCCAAGCGGTCGCAGAAGCGCGCGGCCGCCATGAACTGGGCGCGCCGCGCGCGCTGGGTGATGTCGCCCGAAAGCACCAGCACGTCGGGCCGGCGGGCCTGGGCCAGCGCCACCAGCGCCTCCACCACCTCGGGCCGCTCGGTGCCGAAGTGCGGATCGGAAATCTGCAGCAGCAGGCTCATTCGACCGCCACGCGGTCTTCGGGTGCCGGCAGCAGCAGCGGCAGCGGCTCGGCGACCGCGAACACCAGGGGCGAGCGCATCCACAGGACCTCGCCGTCCACGGCCACCTTCACCCGCCGCGCCCCGCGCGGCGTCACCGAAAGACGGCGGAAAGCGAAGCTCTCGACGTTCTCCGCGTCGCCCAGCCGGCCCAGCGCACCGCGCAGGGCGAGGCCCAGCATCGCCAGGCCGGTGGTCCTGCGCACCATCACGCCGGCCAGGCGCCCGGATTCCAGCGCCGCCTCTTCGGCGATGCCGATGCGCGCCAGCTGCAGCGGGTTGTTGCCCACGAACAGGGTGGGCGTGCGCACACGGCGGCGCTGCCCGGCCTGCTCGATATCCAGCGTGAGCTGCAGGCCGTAGCGCGCCAGCGTGCGCAGGCCTGCGAACAGCGCCACCCAGCGGCTGCGCCCGAGCTGCTTCTTGGCCACCTCGCGGTCCTCGAGCAGCTGCGGATAGAGGCCCAGGCTGGCGTTCACCAGGAACAGCCGGTCGTTCACCCGCCCCACCTGCACCGGCTCGACCCGGGCGCGCAGCAGCGCAAGCGTGGAGACTTCGATGTCCTGGGAAATGCCGTGGGCGCGGCCGAACAGGTTGAAGGTGCCCTGCGGCAGCACCGCATAGGCCACACCGCGGCCGTGCACCGCCTGCGCCACGGCGTTGAGCGTGCCGTCGCCGCCCACGGCCACTACGATGCCGCCCTGCTCCACCGCGCGGTCCGCTGCCTGCTTCGCCACCGCGGCGATTCGCGAAGGCTCGGTCACGCGGAGGATTTCATGGCGGCGGCCGCCCTGGTCCAGGATGGCGCTGATGCGGGCGATGGCCGCTTCGGCGTCGTTGTGGCCGGAGGCCGCGTTGATGACGACGAAGAAAGGAGCGTCGGCGGCGGGCTGTGCGCAGGTCATGGCGCCAGAGTAGCCGGAGAACCGTTACCCATTGATCAAGGGCAAACGGCCCGGCAGGGCACGGCGTTTCGCACTGTCGGGCCCGGTCACGCCGCTTGGTCGCGGACGAAACCGATGGTGGCCTGGCCGGGATAGGCGCGTAGCTCGGTGAAGCCGGGCACTTCTCCTTCGCGGTCCCATATCCGCGGCACGAAGCCCGCATTCGCGATGGTGTCCAGCGCCTCGACGGCATCCAGGCCGCCGGACCGCGACAGTTCAGGCGATATCTCGACAAGCAGCGCTCGCGCCTTACTCAGCGCGCCCGCTGCTCCTCGAAGCACCAGCGGCTCGTAGCCCTCGACGTCGATCTTGATGGCGGCAATCGGGCGCTGCGACAGGTCCAGTTTCTTCAGCAGCGCGTCCAGTGAATCGACCGGGACCCAGGTGCCGCCCTGGCCATGGTCGGCAAGCAGCGAGTGCCGGCCCAGGTTCGAGCCCTTGTAGCGGTGCAGCCTCGCCAGGCCGCTGCCGGCACCCGCCGCGCAAGCCACGGAATCCACGCGCGCACCGAGGCCGTTGCTCTCTACGTTGGCCTGAAGAAGGCGGTGGTTGCCGGCATCGGGCTCGATCGCGAGCACGCGCTGCACCTGCGAAAGGCGCGCCGCCTGCAGAGTGAACCAGCCGAGATTGGCGCCCACGTCGACAAACAGGCCTTCGGGACCTTGGCCCAAGGTTTCGACCAGCCACGCCGTGAGGGCGGGCTCATAGGACTGGCGCCGCATGATCGTGCGGCCAACGACGTCGCGCGGCGTCACCAGGAAACGAAGCCCCGTGGCGCGGTGCGTGGCCCAGGAGGTCTCAACCCAGGGAAGCAGCCTCAGCATGGCATGCTTGATCGAACCTGCCGGATCCAGCGGTGCCCGCATCGGCCAAGGTCCCGGGATCGGGGGAAGTGGTGCCGGAAATAGGAATCGAACCTACGACCTACGCATTACGAATGCGCCGCTCTACCAACTGAGCTATTCCGGCGGAAGCGCAGAATTCTAGGGCCCGAGCGCCCCCGGGTCAATTCACCAGCGTGATGCGCAGTTCCTTGGGCAGGGCGAACACCACGTTCTCGGGCTCGCCCTCGATGTGTTCGACCAAATCCGCGCCCAGTTCCCGCAGGCGGTCCACAACCCCCTGCACCAGGATTTCCGGGGCCGAGGCGCCGGCAGTCACACCCACCCGGGCCGCGCCGGCAATCCAGTCCGGGTCGATGTGGCTGGCGCCGTCGATCAGGTAGGCCGCCGCGCCCTGCTTCTCGGCCAGCTCGCGCAGGCGGTTGGAGTTGGAGCTGTTCACCGAGCCCACCACCAGCACCACCTCACAGCGGCCGGCCAGCAGGCGCACGGCGTCCTGGCGGTTCTGGGTGGCGTAGCAGATGTCGTCGTGCTTGGGCCCCTGGATGGCCGGGAAGCGGGCCTGCAGGGCGGCGATGATCTCGCGGGTGTCGTCCACCGACAGCGTGGTCTGGGTGGTGTAGGCCAGCTGGTCGGGCTGGTTCACCTGCAGGGTGGCCACGCAGTGGAGGTCTTCGACCAGGTAGATGCGGCCTTCGCCAAACTCGCGCTTCCACTGCCCCATCGTGCCTTCCACCTCGGGGTGGCCGGCGTGTCCGATCAGGATCACGTCGCGGCCGGCGCGGCAGTGCCGGGCCACTTCGATGTGCACCTTGGTCACCAGCGGGCAGGTGGCGTCGAACACCTTCAGGCCGCGGCGCTCGGCTTCGGCACGTACCGCCTGCGAAACACCGTGGGCGCTGAAGATGACGGTGGCGCCGGCGGGCACTTCGTCGAGTTCCTCGACGAACACCGCGCCGCGCTGGCGCAGGTCTTCGACCACGAAGCGGTTGTGCACCACTTCGTGGCGGACATAGATGGGCGCGCCGAGCGAATCGATGGCGCGCTTGACGATTTCGATCGCGCGGTCAACGCCGGCGCAGAAACCACGGGGATTGGCGAGCAGGACGTCCATGGCGCGATTATCCCGCCTTCGGGGCCGGTGTGGCCGTCTTGAAACTGAACAGCACCAGCAGCACTGCGCCGACCACGATGGCCGAATCGGCCACGTTGAAGGCCGGCCAGTGGTGCTTGCCCACGTACCAGTCGATGAAGTCCACCACGTAGCCGAAGCGCAGGCGGTCGATGAGATTACCCACGGCCCCCGCGATCACCAGCGCCAGCGGCAGCGCGTTGCGCCAGTCGGCGCGCGGCGTCAGTCGAAGCCACAGCGCCATCACGATGCTGACCGCGGCGGCCAGCCCGGCGAAGAACCATTTCTGCCAGCCGCCGGCGTCGGACAGGAAGCTGAACGCCGCGCCGTAGTTGTGCACCAGGGTCCAGTTCCAGAAGCCTTCGATCACCGGCACCGGGGTCAGGTATTCAAGATTGGCCACGGCCAGCCACTTGGTGGCCTGGTCGACGACGATCAGCAGCAGCGACAGCCCCAGCCAGGCCGTCGCGTTGGGACGCGGCGGGCTGCGCAGGTCGCGCAGCACCGCCGCCAGCGATTCGCGCAGGCCCATCAGAACCACCGCCGGACTTCACCGGCGCCGCCGATGTTGCCCACGCAGCGGCCACAAAGTTCAGGGTCGTCGGCGTGGCTGCCAACGTCGGCGCGGTAGTGCCAGCAGCGCACGCATTTGCCGTGCACGGTGGACACCGCGTGGATCCAGGGGCCCGCGCCGGCTTCCGGCCTGGACGCGATCGGCTTGAGGTCGAAGCGCGAAGTGATGAAGAAGAAGCGCAGCTCGTCCGCCACCGGCGCCAACCGCGCCAGCATGGCCTCGTCGGCGAACAGGTCCACTTCGGCCTCCAGCGAGGCACCGATGGCGCCTTCGGCGCGCATGGGCTCGAGCACCTTGCTGACCGCCTCGCGCAGCACCAGCAGGTGCTCGAAACCTTCGGCCGACAGCGCGGCGTCGGCCGGCATCGGCGCCAGGCCGTCGTACCAGGTGGCGAACAGCACGTTGCCTTCGCGCTGGCCCGGCAGGTGGTTCCAGAGTTCGTCGGCGGTGAAGGCAAGCACCGGCGCCACCCAGCGCGTGAACGCTTCGGCGATGCGGAACATGGCGCTCTGCGCCGAACGCCGGCCGTGGCTGTCCACCGGCATCGTGTACAGGCGGTCCTTGGTGACGTCCAGGTACACCGAACCCAGGTCGCCGGTGCAGAAGTTCTGCACCTTGGTCACCACGGCGGCGAAGTCGTAGCGCTCATAGGCGGCGATGATCTCCTGCTGCAGCGCATGCGCGCGGTGCACGGCCCACTGGTCGAGCAGCAGCATCTGGTCGTTGGCCAGCAGGTTGGCGGACGGGTCGAAGCCGTGCAGGTTGCCCAGCAGGAAGCGTGCGGTGTTGCGGATGCGGCGGTAGGCGTCGGCGGTGCGCTTGAGGATCTCGTCGGACACCGACATCTCGTTGCGGTAGTCGGTGGACGCCACCCACAGGCGCAGCACATCGGCGCCCAGTGAATCGTTCACCTTCTGCGGCTCCACCGTGTTGCCGATGGACTTGGACATCTTGCGGCCCTGCGCGTCCACGGCGAAGCCGTGCGTCAGCACCTGCAAGTAGGGCGCGACCCCGTCCATCGCGATGCCGGTGAGCAGGGAACTCTGGAACCAGCCGCGGTGCTGGTCGGAACCCTCGAGGTAGAGGTCGGCGGGCTTGCG